>DAOTZS010000019.1:0-31916 GCA_034434335.1 Anaerolineae bacterium | reverse complement strand
CAGGGCTTGTCCCTGCCCCAGGGGGCGACCACCGGTAGGGGCAGGGCTTGTCCCTGCCCCAGGGGGCGACCACCGGTAGGGGCAGGGCTTGTCCCTGCCCAATAGGCATCAATTTAAGGGGCGGGCGATTGGAAATCGCACCGGGTAGCCGAAGGCAATGCCTTCGGCTACCCGGGTACGGGCGCAGCCCATAGGGCACGGTGGCGCTGTGCCCATACGGCTTGATGCGTATGGGGCGACCACCAGGGTCGCCCCTACAAGTCCCTGCCCCAGGGGGCGACCACTGGTAGGGGCAGGGCTTGTCCCTGCCCTATGGGGCGACCACAAGGGTCGCCCCTACGGTTGGGGTCCAACGATGGCCGCGATGGCGCGGCGCCACGAGTCTGCCTCGCTGCCCAGGGGCTCGTGCCTGAAGCGGTGGTCGTGCTTACGGATGAACTCGCCCAGTTCGGCATGCAGGCGGCGATAGATGGACGCCTGCCCGGCGCGGAGGACCTGCGCCTGGGCAGGGGTAGCCAGCTCAAGGGCATGCACCAGATGGGGCAGGCACAGCCCGCCGGCCTGGTCCAGGCTGCTTATGAGGGACTCGTCGCCCAGCCCAGCCAGCAGGGCGCCAGCGTAGCGATCTACTGCCTCATTTTCGGCACGGCAGGCCGGGCAGGGTTGCCCGGGCTCGAACCGTTTCCTGGCCCCGCGGCGGCCACGGCTGGCAGTGGAGGGCTCCTCCTCGATCAGCTCAAGCAGGTCGGCGATCACACTGCGATAGATCAGCGCCACCCCAAGAGGGCTGCCGCGCAGCCTCGCCAGTTGCCAGGCATGAGCGCGGCACAGCCCGCGCGCAGCGCGCAACGCCTGACGCAGGCCGGGGTCATTGATCCCTTCGTAGTTCAGCGTGTTCAGGAAGCGCTCGGCGGCGCGGCTCCCCAGTCGGCAGAGCGGGCAGCCACCAGCCTGGCACGCCTCCAGCAACTCAAAATAGGTGGTGTCCTGATCAGCCATCCCGTCTCTCCATACCGACCTCTTCACACCCCAGCGCCTGGCTGGCCGCATGGCGCACAATCACGGATTCCCGCCCGTTGGCCAGCACCCGTGCCAGCGCCGCTCGCGCGTCTGGCCCGCCAATCCTCCCCAGGGCGATGGCTGCTTCGGCACGAAGGTAAGGGTCAGCCGATTCCTCCAGCACCGCTGTCAGCGCGGGGACCGCGCTCGGGTCGGCCAGCAGGCCCAGGAGATAGGCAGCACGGCGCTGCGTGAGCGGCTCAGGGTGGCGAAGCGCGGCGATGAGCTTGTCTTGATAAGAATGCTCCACCCCACCAAGGTCAGCACCGCAGTGTGGGCAAACCGGTTGCGCCTCACCCAGCTCGGCCCAACAAACGGGGCAATAGTAGATCACACTGCCCTCCCTGGCAGTTGAAACTTACAGAAGAAGGGCTGCCAGGTCAAGCAGGGCTGGCCTGAACCGGGTGGGGAAGAGGAGTGCCCATGTCTCTTCTGCTTCGTCAAGCCCCACAGTAACCTGCAGCCACAATTCCCGCTCGTCTTCCTTCTCCACGATATCGAACCGGCGAAGGCGAGCGCGCGGGCAAAAGCGCGCGCTCAACCCATAGCTGACCTCGGAGTCGCTGCGGTCTTCCTCAGCGATCAGCAGGTGGTAGTTGCTCAGCACCAGCGCCACGGCCGGTGCCCGTTGATGGCTGAACAGGCCCAGGCGCTTTTCCCAGATCGCCGGCCGGTAGACAACCGCTTCAACGGTCTCATCGGGCAACAACAGGTGATGCCCAATGATATTCATGAACTTGAACGGCAGCGGCCGCAGAGGATCCAGATCGCGGCGTCCTGCCTTGCTGGCCAGGCCGGTTCCAGCGATAACGTCCCGGCATAAGGCAACGCGGATGCTGTGGAACAACTCGTCCCCGACCGTGTTGAAGTAAACGCGCTGATGTTGGACCTTTCCCTGGCCGGCCCAGGCACACTCAAACCATCCGTATAACAGGATCTCACCGATCTCGATCCAGAGAAGCCTGGCAGTGGGGATCGAGACAACCGTGGGCGGCTCACCAGGCCGGGGCACAATGGCGACAAGCAGACCTCGGGTTGTCAGCACCAGGACCCACTCCGGCGTCCACTCCCACGGCAACAGGGCACTTAGCCAGCGTCGCCATCCCCTGAGCTGGCCAAGGTGGCTCTGTCGGGGTGCCACCACGATCTTCCTGATGGATTCCCCAGGCTCAAGTCGGGCTGCCAGCGCGGCATCCATCACCCTGTCCAGATCGGCCAGGCTATTGACGGGGTAGGCAAACCGTTCGACCCCTGAAGCGCGCATGATTGAGCTGCTCTTTCAACAAAAAGCCTCTACCAGGAACTCCATCTTGGTAGAGGCTATCAGTCTGACGACGTTAGGGGAGCCTCATCCCCTCTGGATTTGCCACTATCATATCACGATTAGCACGGGGCACCAAACTCCGAGACGCGATTACCGGAACCGCATCGTCCATGTTGACAAGCCGTCAGAACGGGGTAAAATGGAGGACACAGCGATGAGGCTCGCTGTTAACCGCCGATCGAGTCGGCTGATAGCCTCTGCGGGCCAGGGTTCCCGTGGGGGCTTTTTGTTTGCCAATGGGCAATGGCCAGGCTATTACGACCGGCTCTGGAGGAACCATGAGCGATATGCAGAGGGTGGCTGAGCTGGCTACCCGGATCAAGGAAAACGTGGCACGCGTCATCGTGGGCAAGGACGATACAGTTGAACTGTTGCTGGTGGCCCTGCTATGCGAGGGCCACGTGCTGTTGGAAGATGTGCCAGGGATCGGAAAGACCACCCTGGCTAAGGCGCTGGCCAAATCGCTGGGGTGCACCTTTCAGCGTATCCAATTCACCCCCGACCTGCTGCCCAGCGACATCACCGGGGTCAGTGTATTCAATCAGCGGACCGCCGAGTTCGAGTATCGGCCTGGCCCCCTGCTAGCCCAGATCGTGTTGGCCGACGAGATCAATCGCGCCGGGCCACGCACCCAGGCCGCCTTGCTGGAGGCGATGGAGGAACGGCAGGTCACCGTGGACGGGGTGACCCATCCCCTGCCCCGGCCATTCCTGGTGCTGGCAACGCAAAACCCCATCGAGCTTGAAGGCACCTTCCCCCTGCCTGAAGCTCAGGTGGATCGCTTCCTTCTGCGTGTGAGCCTGGGCTATCCGGCTGAAGATGAGGAGCGGACCATCCTGCGCCGCTTCCGCGAGCACAACCCCCTGGACGAATTGGAACCGGTCATCAGCGCGGCGGAGGTGAGCGAGTTGCAGCGGATAGTACGGCAAGTCTTCGTCCATCCGGCCGTCGAGACCTACATCTTGCGCCTGGTAGCTGCCACCCGCAACCACGAGGCGATCCAGTTGGGAGCCAGCCCACGCGGCTCCCTGGCCCTCTATCGCACGAGCCAGGCCCTGGCTGCCTTGCGTGGCCGCGCTTACGTCCTGCCCGATGACGTGAAGAGGGTACTGGGGCCAGCTCTGGAACACCGCCTGATCGTCACCAGCCGCACGCGCGTGCGGGGTCATAGCGCCGCAGCCGTGCTGAGGGAGCTCGCGGCGCAGGTGCCAGTGCCGGTGGAAGAGAGCTGGTCTGTGGAGGGCTCTGAGGCGTGACGCGCACGCTGAATTGGCTGACGGTTGCCCTTTTTGCCATAGCGGTGGGGCTGCGTAATCCCATCGTTTTCCTGATTGCCGTGCTTTTGGCGCTGGTGGCCGGCCTCACTGCCTTGTGGGATCGCTACGCCCTGGCCGGGGTGACCTACACCCGTCGCATCGCTGCCCCGCGGCTCTTCGTAGGCGAAGAGACCGATCTGACGGTGGAGATCGTTAACGCCAAGCTCTTGCCCCTGGCGTGGCTGAAAGCTGAGGACGAATGGCCGGGGCAGATTACCTTGCAGCGTGGCCGGCTTGGATATTCCTGGAAGCCAGGGCGTCGGCTGTTGCATAACATGGTCTCGCTACGCTTCTATGAACGGGTGCGCAAGCAGTACCGGTTGCGTGCCGAACACCGTGGGGCGCTGGAGTTCGGCCCCTGCGAGCTGCGCGCCGGCGACATCTTCGGCTTTCGCGAGCAGCATATGGTGCTGGCCGAGCCCGACTGGTTGATCGTCTACCCAAAGGTGGTGCCAGTGACGGCGCTGGGGTTGCCAGCAGCCCATCCTTTTGGCGAGGCGCGGACCTTGCGCCGCGTTGTCGAAGACCCATTGCGGGTTTCCGGCGTACGGCCCTACATGGCCGGAGACAGCCCGCGCTTCATCCACTGGCGCGCCACGGCCCGCCGCGGTGATCTGCAAACCAAGGTGTTCGACCCGGCGGCAGCGCCCACGACCGCGCTCTTCCTGGATGTGCGCACCCTGCGGGACTCGCCAGGGATGCAACCTGACTACCTGGAGTATGCCATCAGCGCCACTGCCTCACTGGCGCGTGCTCTGTTGGATGCGCGGGAGGCAGTGGGGCTTTACGTCAACGGCACCTGGCGCAATGCTGAAACCCTCACCGTGCGGCTGCCCCCGGCACGCCGGCCAATGCAGTGGTTCGATATCCTGGATGCCCTGGCGCGGCTCTCCGGCTACGCCAGCCTGAACATCGAGCGCCTGCTGTATATCGAGCTAAGCCGGCTACCGTTCGGCGCGACGGTGGTGGTCGTCTCAGCCGTGCCCCGTGAGGAGCTGAGCGCTGCCTTACTGGATGCCCGCCGTGCCGGCCATCCAGTCGCCCTGGTGGCAATCGGCGAAGAACCGCCGCAGGAAGTGCCCGAAGAGATACCGGCTTACTGGATCGGCGGACAAGAGGCATATCGCCGGCTGATGGAGGGGAAGTTAGATGCGCTGGATATTGGTGGATCGCAGGTGGCATCCGGTAGATGATGGCACGCTGCCCTATGCCCTGGCTGCCATGCGCAGCCTGTGGGTCTGGCCGCTGTTCCACCTTCTGACGACAGGGATGGCCGCCGGCCAGGCTGACCTGCTTGGGTGGCCAATGGTCTTCCTTCTGTTGGCCGGCAGCACAGCCGTGGCTCAACTGGCAGCTTACCGGCTGCGGCCTGGCCGGGTCGGAAGGCTGGCACGCCTTTCCGACAGGGTCGTAGTGGCCCTGTGCGGGCTGGTGGCAGTGATCCTGGCCCTCTATCTTGGCCTGCCTGGGCCACGGCCGGCGCTTTGGGATTGGCACTGGCTGGACGCCCTGTTCGCAACTCCCCTGCGCACCCTCGGCACGTTGTTCGTGGCGATGTGGCTCTGGTGGTGGGGGGTGCTGGCAGGCCGCGATACACTCTACTACGACACCTATGCCAGCAACTTTGCGCTGGGTGCAGCCATGCTTGGCCTGATAGCCGCCTTCGGCTACGCCACCCAGACGCTACAGCCAGGTGCCTTGCTTGGGCCAGCCCTGGCCTTCTTCGCGCTCGGCCTGGCCACCCTGGCCATCGCCAGCCTGCGCAGCGCGCGGCGCTTCGAGCGCGAGCGCGGCGAACCCACCTTTCGTGTCAACCGCTACTGGCTGGCGACCGTGGGCGGGGTGATCGTCGCGCTGCTGGCGACGGGGCTGCTCCTGGCCCAACTGATCAGCCCCGATCTGGTGCGCCGCATCCTGGCGTTCCTCTCGCCGATAGTCAGCCTGCTGGCTCATGCCTTGTACTGGGTGCTCATGCTCGTCACCTGGGTTGTCTTCATAGTGTTGAGCCAGTTGGCGCGACTTGTGCACCTGCCGACAGAGACTGAGCGGGAGCCACTGCAACTTCAGGACTTCTCGAAACTGACGGAGCAGTTCAAGGATATTGAGGCGCAGCCTGTGGGGCTGTCACCGGGCCTATATGTGGCCTTGCGCATCCTGGCTGGCCTGTTGATCGCTGGTATCGTCGTGCTGATCTTTGCCCTGGCCTTTCGTCGGTTCCGGGCCTATTCTGAGGAAGACGTGGAGGAGGTGCGGGAGAGCATCCTGTCATTGGACCTGCTCAAGACTCAAATCGGGCAACTGCTCCGTCGGCAGCACAAAGAGACACCGCCACCTTTCGCCGTGGTGGCCGGCGATGACCCGCGGGCGCGCATCCGGCGCATCTACCAGGCCCTGCTGGCGTGGGCTGCGGCCGCGGGTCAGACGCGTCCTCCAGGGGCGACGCCTGGGGAGTATCTGGCCCTGCTGGCCGGCCACCATCCCGAACGCCAGCCTCTGCTGGCAACCATCACAGCAGCCTACATCCAGGCCCGTTACTGCCCCGACCCACTGCCAGCCGAGCTGGCCGATGAGGCTCAGCGGGCGTGGGAGCAGTTCCTGTTGTGAGAGACCTGCCAGGCCAGAGGTGCCAGCGCAGGAGTGACCCGATGACCAGGGGTGAAGGATCGTATCAGCCAAAGGAGCAGCGCTGCCGGCTCTGTGGCCAGGTGAGCCGTGCCATCGCCGGTGCCCTTGGGGTGTGCCGGCGCTGTATCCTGGAAGACCCGGACCGGGCGCGCCCCCTCGCCGCGGCTGCCCATGCTGAGGGCCGGAGGCTCTTCGACCTGCCAGCCGCAGCGCCGCGCACGGCTGATGGCCTCCAGTGTGGACTGTGCGCCCATGGCTGCCGCATCGGCGAGGGAGAACGCGGATTCTGCGGCCTGCGCACGGTGCGAGGTGGCCGGCTTGTCCACCTGGCCGGCACACCTCAGCGTGGGCTCCTACACTGGTATCGGGACCCCCTGCCCACCAACTGCGTGGCCGACCCTTTTTGCGCGGGGCACCGCCGTATAGGCTACCACAACCTGGCCGTCTTCTACTCCAGTTGTGTCTTTGACTGCCTCTTCTGCCAGAACTGGCACTTCCGCCAGGCCGACCCGGAACGCGATCCGGGGCTTTCGGCGCGCGAACTGGCCGCTGCAGCCAACTCGCGCACCTTCTGCGTCTGTTACTTCGGCGGCGATCCTGCTTCTCAGATGCCTCACGCCCTGGCTTCGGCCCACCTGCTGGCCGAACAGGGGGTGGCTGTGTGCTGGGAAACGGCCGGCAGCGCGCATCCCAGGCTCATGGAGCGCGCCGTAGAACTGTCGCTGCGCAGTGGAGGCACCGTCAAGTTCGACCTGAAAGCCTTCGACGATCGGTTACACCAGGCCCTGACGGGAGCTTCCAACGTCCAGACCCTGGAGAACTTTGCCCGGGCCGCGCGGCGCTTCGCCAGCCGGCCCGACCCACCCCTGCTCGTGGCCAGCACCTTACTGGTCCCTGGCTACGTGACCGCCGACGAGGTTGGGCGCATCGCCGGCTTTATTGCTTCCCTGGACCCCCGCATCCCTTACGTGCTGCTGGCCTTTGCTCCCCACTTTCTGATGCCTGACCTGCCGACCACCTCGGTCGCCCATGCGCAGGCGGCTGAGGCTGCCGCACGTGCAGCCGGCCTGCAGCGGATACGGATAGGGAATCGTCACCTGCTGGGCTGGGAAGAGGGGTAGGCGATCCGCTCGCCGGCACCCAGATTTCAGCGAGGCTTGTATGCCCCGTTTGTAGTAAGCCACGCAGCGTAGCGGAGTGGCGTCAGACGGCACTTCACTGCGTTGCGTACCTGACTACGTACACTTCAAGGAGGTGGAGAATGGGTATCTGCATCTATTACCAGGGCACTCTACGAGACCTATCGCAACTGCCCCAACTTGTCGCCAGATTGCAGACCGCCTGTGCCCGGCTTGGCTGGCCATGTTACCCGATTGATGAGCGCATCCTGGGCACGGCTGAGGCCTGCGAGATAGAAAGGGACCGAGATGCCGAGGGCCACGAGGCCTCGGTTTACCGGAGCCGCCGTGTGCCAGTAGACGACCGTGTGCGCGGGGTGGTGATCCAGCCCCCTGGCTGCGAAACACTCTTCCTTACCTTTGGCAGCGATGGCCGGCTGGTTCACTACAGCGATGTAGGCGCCGGTCAGCAGCCAGGGCACTACGGGCTGATCGTTGACCACTTCTCGGTCAAGACGCAGTTCAGTTCCCCTGCCATCCACATGCAGGTCTGCGAACTCTTGCGGCTGGTTGAGCCTTATATGGCTCAGTGGGAGGTTGCTGATGACGGGGGCTACTGGGGCACCTGGGATGAGCGGGTGCTCCAGGAGACGTGGGCCTTATACGAGGGGCTGTTGGAAGCCCTTTCCCAGCCAGAGGCGTTAGAAGCCACATTGAGGAAAGCAGGGGTAGACATCGAGATCACCGAGCCGC
Organism: Anaerolineae bacterium; assembly: GCA_034434335.1. Classification (GTDB taxonomy): domain Bacteria; phylum Chloroflexota; class Anaerolineae; order CG2-30-64-16; family CG2-30-64-16; genus DAOTZS01. Next base: position 23,721 of record DAOTZS010000019.1, on the reverse strand, counting down.
CTGAGGTCGGCAAAATCCTCAGGGAGACACCCCCGCCCTGGCGCAAGGAGTGGGGCATCAGTGCCGGTGATAACTGATGCCTGGCCGCAGCTATGAGAGGCCGGGCAGCAGTTTGCGGTAAACGGCCAGGGTCTGGCGTGCGCTCTCGTCCCAGCTAAAACGGCTGGCCTGAGCCAACCCGCGTTCTCGCAACTGGCTGCGCAGATCCGGCTCGCATAGCACGCGACGCAGCCCATCGCTAATGGCATCCACGTCCAGCGGGTTGACCAGCACCCCGGCATCCCCTACAATCTCTGGCAGGCTCGCACGGTCCGAGCAGACCACGGGCGTGCCGGTGGCCATGGCCTCCAGGGCCGGTAGCCCGAAACCCTCGTACAGGCTAGGCAGGGCCAGGGCCTGCGCCCCAGTATAGAGCGCCGGCAGGTCATCGTCGGGGACAAAGCCCGGCATGAGCACTGCAGCCCGGGCCGGAGAGCGCTCAAGCGCGGCGAAGAAGTCATCGTACAGCCAGCCGCGCTTGCCAACGATCACCAGCGCATCGGTCAGGCGCTGCGCGTACAGGCGCTCGAACGCGCTCAATAGACGCGGCAGGTTCTTGCGCGGCTCAATCGTGCCCACAAAGAGCAGGTAGCGCTCAGGCAGGCCGTACCGGCGCAGGATGTCCGCCACTGCCTCCGCCGGCTGGGGCACGAAGCGTGGGTCAGCGGCCTCGTACACCACGCTGATCTTGTGAGGAGGCAGCCGATAAAGGCGGATCAGGTCGCTGCGCGTGTGTTCTGAAACGGCGATGATGTGGTCGGCCCGGCGACAGTAGAGGGGCAAGGTCAGCCGCAGATACCAGCGGTTGAGCGGTTTGTGATGCTGCGGCAGGTGGTGGAAGATCAGATCGTGTACGGTGAGCACCGTAGGCACGTGGCGGAGCGGTAGCAGCAGATGTTCAGTAGCGTGGAAAAGCTCTGCCCCGGGCAGTAAGCGGTCAAAACCCATCCCCGCCAGTTGCCCGGCCCAGATCAGCATCCGCCAGGGCTTATAACCCAGCGCGATAGTGCGGGCCGGCAGGTAGGCCAGTTCGCCAGGGGGCTCGATGCCCTGCTCGCGGTTGTAAAACAGGGCCAGGCGCCCAGGCAGCCGTGCGGCCAGGCCACAGGCCAGGCAGGCAGCATAGCGGCCCAGCCCGGCCCGCCGATGCACAGCCGCCGAGACATCCAGGTAGATCAAGCTCCCATCCTCTCTGCTGCTGGACTCGGGCAAGTCTTGCGGGACGACTGTAATCGTCACTGCGAAGAAGGACGCCAGACTCCGGTCTGTTACCGGAGCTCCTCCGCCATGGTTTCCACCACCATGGCCTGCATCTCCTCTGTCAACTCGGGGTAGATGGGCAGGGCCAGCGTTTGCCTGGCCGCGCATTCGCTGACGGGCAGGTCGCCGGCCCGATAACCCAGATAGCCGAAACACTCCTGGAGATGCAGGGGCACAGGGTAGTAGATCTCATGGCCGATCTTCCGCTCCTTCAGGCGCGCCATAATGGCCTCGCGGCGCGGCACGCGTACCACGAACTGATTGTAGATGTGGCGTCGAGCAGGCAACTCGGCCGGCAACACCAGGCCGCGTGCATCGGCCAGGTCACAATGGGCCGAGCGGCAACCGTTCTGCAGGCAGGCCAGCGAAGCGGCCGGGATGCTTAGCCCCGCCTCGCTGAACAGCCGACGGTAAGCGGCAGCGTTGCGCTGCCGGCCGGCTGTCCAACCGTCCAGATACTTGAGCTTCACGCGCAGAACGGCTGCCTGCAGAGCATCCAGGCGGAAGTTGCCCCCGATGAACTTGTGGTAGTACTTTGGCTCCGCGCCATGATTGCGCAACAGCCTGACCCGGTGGGCCAGGTCTGGATCGTTGGTAGTGACCATCCCCCCATCCCCGAAGCCACCCAGGTTCTTGGAAGGGAAGAAGCTGAAACAGCCCAGATGGCCGATGGAGCCGGCTCGCCTCCCCTTGTATTCGGCACCGATCGCCTGGGCGGCGTCCTCGATCACGTACAGGTTATGCCTGCCAGCTATCTCCATAATTGGGTCCATCTCAGCCATCTGGCCAAACAAGTGGACCGGGATGATGGCGCGCGTGCGGCTGGTGATGACAGCTTCGATGCCGGCCGGGTTGATGTTGAAGGTAAGCGGCTCGATATCTACGAAAACGGGCCGGGCCCCTACCCGCGCGATGGAGCCGGCCGTGGCGAAAAAGGTGTAGGGGGTGGTGATGACCTCGTCGCCGGGCTGGATGCCGATGGCCATCAGGGCGACGATCAGGGCATCGGTGCCCGAAGAGACGCCGATGCCAAACTGGCAACCGCAATAGGCGGCCACTTCGCGTTCCAGGCCCTCTACCTCTGGGCCCATGATGAACTGTTGCGCCTCAGCGACGCGATCTATAGCTGCTCGCACTTCCTCCCGAATCGTGCGATATTGAGCTTTGAGGTCTAGCAACGGGACCCCCGGCAGGGTTGTCATAATGGAATTCCTTTCAGAGTTGATCATGCGCCGCTTTGCGAGCGGCCTACGGCGTGCGATAGAAATGAGCTGTGCTCACGTGCCAGGCACCTCAGAGGTGCCTGGCACGTCCGGTTGCCATTTTCGGGTCAGTCCTCCTGTGGCTCCAGGAGGGCACGGATGCGCGCCGCCACCATCTCGATGGCCACCTCATTGAAGCCCCCCTCCGGGATGATGACATCTGCATAACGCTTGCTCGGCTCGACAAACTCCAGATGCATCGGCCGTACCGTACGCAGGTATTGGTTGATAACCGATTCCGGGGTACGGCCGCGCTCGGCCACATCCCGCTGAAGGCGCCGGATAAAGCGGATGTCGGCGTCGGTATCCACGAAGATCTTGACATCCATCAGGTCACGCAGACGTTTGTCGGCGAAGATCAGGATCCCTTCGACCAAGATCACCGGCTGGGGCTCGATGTGGCGTGTTTCGGACGTGCGGCGGTGGGTCTTGAAATCGTAGACCGGGATATCAACCGGTTGATAGGCCTGGAGCTGCTTGAGGTGGGTGATCAAGAGGTCGTTGTCCAGGGAATCGGGGTGGTCGAAGTTGAGCTGGGCGCGCTCCTCAGGGGGCAGGTCGCTGGCATCGCGATAGTAGGCGTCGTGGGGCACGTAGGCCACATGGTCAAACCCCACCTTTTCCAGGATTTTCAGTGCCACAGTCGTCTTGCCGGAGCCGGTACCACCGGCTACGCCAATAGTGATCGGTTTCCTGCGCTTCATCTCCGTCCCATCAGAACAGGGTAGTCACCTGCCAGGCAGCCAACAAGGCAGCGGCCAGTCCGGCCAGGGCGACCGTGCTCAGCAGGCCAGATGGCAGGCGGGGTGTCTGCCGGTCCCAGATGGCATGCAGATATACAGCCCCCAGCAACCAGGTGACGGCCAGCCAGAGATCGGCGGGGACAGTACGCCAGGGTATAGCGTGAGTTGCCAGGTTCCATATCCCTGCTGCCAGGCAGGCTGTTGTCAACCATGGGTAGCAGAAGCGTAATGCAGACCTGCCAGGCCAGCTCATGTCAGGGGCAGCACGACCCTGCCTTTCGGCCCCAAGCTCAAGCAAGGATGCGGCCAGGACAGGCAACCACCCCCCTGTGCCGAGGCCCACCAACAGGCTGCGCAGCCCGAAGAGCCAGCCACGGGCCGGAAGCTGAGCTGCCGGCAGCACAGCAGCCATTCCGCTGGCCACCACGCCGCACAACAGCAGGCCAGTGCCCAACAAGCTGAACGCGATAACAAAGGCATTCTTCTCGCCGGGCTGCCACAGGGTCGCCAGCAGCGCGCCAAAAGCCAGCCAGGCCAGAGCCTCAGCCGCGACGCCGCCCGGCCAACTGCCCCTCTGCCAGCCACGCCAGCCCAGTCCCGCTACTACAGCGGCCAGCCCCAAACAGGTCAGCAAGGCTGGCGAGAGGGGCGTTTTGCGGCCGCGTATGCCTTGCTGGCGGGCCTCCCAAAGGCTTAGCACACCCCCGGCCAGGGCAGCCACCCCACCTGTCAGCCACAGGAGAAGGTCAGGCCGCATGGCCAGCCTCTGCCCTGGTCTGGGCCGCGCGAGCCAGGGAAGCCAGCTCGGACTGGGCGCTCACTGGCGCCATAACGCTCAGGGTAACCGATACTCCCTTCTCCCGTTCCACCAGGTTCACCCAGGCCTGGATGTGTTCCCAGGCCAGCGCCAGGATAACGCCCGCCAACGTCACCAACCCACCCAGCAACAGCAGGCCGGCCCCCGGCAGATAGGCCACGTCAAACACCACGTACCGCTCGCGCTGCAGTACAAAGGTGACGTCGTCCAGGGTCAGGCTGCCTTCGTTCTCGATCAGTTGGGCAAGCGCGGGGCTGGTCTCGTCTCCGCGGTATGTTTCGACCAAGAAGACAGGGCCGGCGAAACCTTTCTCAGGCAAAGCCGGATAGCTGACCACGCGCAGGGCCAGGTTGTGAGTGGGCAACATCAGAGCCTGCTCGGTCTGATCCGGGTAGAAGAGCAGGTGTGGCATCTCACCGGCCTCGCCGCTGCCTACCAGGGACTGCAAGACGAGAGGACGGCCGTTCACATCATGAGCCCGCACGGCTACCGCCGACCCGGTGGCGCGTTGAGCCAGCCACAGATTGCCCCACCGCGCTGGCCGGGCAAAGGCAAGCTGAACGGTCTGGGCTCCATAGCGAGGGTGGACCAGCGCCAGGGTAGACCGCACAACGGCGCCACTATCGGTAATCTGTTCTACCGTGATCCGAAGGCCACCAGCCCGTACCAGGGTGGTGGTGCTGTGCGGTGCCAGCGCGATGTCGCCGGCGCGCCATCCGGCTGCATCGTTGACCGAGAGGCCTATCAACAACAACAGAGGGCCCAGATAGGTCAGGAATGGTCCGGCTATGCCTGGCCGGCCCCGGCCGGCATAGATCTGGGTACGCGTGGGCTGGGTTTCCACAATCACCTGGCGGTAGCGTCGGCGCAGCAGCACGGCCAGCCACGCGCTGAGGGCATCCAGGGGGCCGCTGAGGTTCAGGCGCTGGGTCACCGCATTGGGAGGGGGCACGGGTTGGAAAGGACGCCAGATGTCAGGAAGGTGCTCAGCCTGGGCCACCAGGCGCAAGGCCAGGTTGTAGGCCAGGATGCCCAGCAGCAGGCGGAGCCATATGCCGCCGACCAGATAGGCCAGCTGGTTGGGGGCTATCAACGCTCCTATGGCAAGGGTCAGGGCCAGCAGAGCCAGCAACCCCATGGTGAGACCCTTGGCGCTGGCTGCGTACCATAGGGTGTCCAACAGATCATGTCGGACCGGGGTGCTACTAAGGCCGGAGGTCATCTTACGTGCAGAAGGGATGAAAGGCTGCCATCTGAAGCGCGGCGTCCAGGCAGGCCCAGATCAAGCCAACAACAGGCGGCTAACAGCCTGTCTGAAAACGCTCGTAGTAAGCCACAAAGCGGAGCGGAGTGGCGTCTGAATGGCCAAAAATGCCTCGTAGTAGACCACAAGCAGTGTAAAGTGGCATCTAGACAGCACTCCGCTGGCGCTCTGTGCCTGACTACTAGCCGCTTGTTGGCAAGCGTCCCATCCTGAAGTAAGCCCCTTCAGGCAGGTTGGACAACACGTGTGAAGGAATCTGTCAAAAACGTGGTTTCATTGGCCTAGTCCAGATACTGCTTGCGTTTTATCTCCTTCCTGCCAATCCTGTGCACTTCATACCAATGTCATAGCCGACCAATGGGCCTATAAGAAGGGCGACCATTGATGGTCGCCCTTAGCAAGCCACCCGGCGGAATTGAACCGCCAACCGGCGCATTACGAATGCGCTGCTCTGCCGATTGAGCTAGGGTGGCGCAGATTCAGAAATGCCCTGATTGATTAGCAATTATAACAAGGATCGCCCGGCCTGGCAAAATGCGCAGGACGGAGGACTAAAGACCAGGGACGAAAGCCCCCTTCGTCCCTGGTCATACTATACCCTGGTCACATAGGTACCCGTGCGCGTGTCCACCCGGATCACATCCCCCACCTCGACGAAGAGGGGCACGTTCACCTGCAGCCCGGTGCTGAGGACGGCCGGCTTCGTGGCGTTGGTGGCTGTATCCCCCGCAAAAGCGGGACCGGTCTCCACCACCTTCAGGTCTACCGTGGTCGGCAGTTCCACCGTGATCGGCTCCCCTTCGTATGACTCCAGCTCCAGGGTAAGGCCGTCGGTCAGATAGTTGACCGCGTCGCCCAGGACGCTGGCGCTCAGGGCTGGCTGCTCGTAGGTCTCGGTGTTCATGAAGTAGTACAGGTCGCCATCGTGGTAGAGATACTGCACGGTAGCGTGGTCCAGGCGGACGTCCTGGACGCGCGAGCCTGAAGGATAAGTCTTTTCCGTGGTGGCACCGGTGCGCAGATTACGTACCTTAACCCGGATCGTGGCATTGCCACGGCCGGCCTTGATGTGCGCGTATTCCAACACCCGCCACAGCTCACCATCCTCAACATAGGTTGTACCCTTACGGAGATCCTGCACCCCGATCATAATACCTGCTCCTTCTCCCTCTACAGACCTGGATGGCGCTAAAACCTCCGAGTCTGAGACGCCTCGGAGGTTGCAGGCGCATCATAATGCGTGCCGTCAGCGCTGTCAAATCCACCGCTTCCTGTTGCAAGCCAACGTTGCGCGGCGGCAGGCAGGTTCATCAGCGGGCCACGGTGCACCGTGCACTCTGGCAGCGACTCCAGGAAAAGCTGACCATAGAGCTTAGACTGAATGCGCCTGTCCAGCACTACCACCACCCCCCGGTCGCTCTTGCTGCGGATCAGGCGTCCAAACCCTTGCCGAAAGCGCAGGATGGCATCGGGCACCGAGTAGTTGTAGAAGGGGTCGTCGAAGGTCTCGGCCCGCGCGGCCACCACGGGATCAGAAGGCACGGCAAAGGGCAGGCGTACCAACACCAGCGCACTGAGGGCTGGGCCAACCACATCCACCCCCTCCCAGAAGCTGCGGGTGCCCAACAGGATGGTCCGCTCGGTGGTCTTGAAGGCTTCCAGGAGTTGATGGCGAGAGGTGCCGCTGCTCTGGCTGAGCACGGTGATACCTGCTTCAGCCAGCGCTGGCGCAATGGCCCGGGCAGTGCGCCTGAGCTGGTTGTGCGAGGTAAAGAGGGCCAGGGTGCGGCCCCCCAGGGCGCGCGCCAGGCCAATCAACGCCTGCTCCACGGCCTTCTGGTAGCCAGGCTCTGTGGGCTCGGGCAGGTCGGTGGGCAGATAGAGAAGGGTGCTGGCTTTGTAGTCGAAGGGAGACCCTACCGTGGCCGTGTCCGCCTCGTCCGCACACAGCCGGCCACGCAGATAGTCGAAGCTGCCTCCTGTGCGCAGTGTCGCCGAGGTCATCACCACCGTATCGTTACGGAAGAAGATGTGCTGTTGGACCAGGGGGCCGATATGCAGGGGCGCGGCGCGCAGGGTCAAGTGTTGGGCCTGGCGCTCGCCCGCGCTGGCCTCAACCCAGTAAACGCTGTTAGGGTCGGGTTGCATGACCCAGGCCTCCATCTGCTCGTAGAAGGCCAGCAGGCGCAGGATGGTTGAGCCGAGCTCTTCCGCCAGGCTTTCCAGCACTTCGGGCTTCTCCACCACATCCAGCAGGTCGCGCAGGAGCTGCCCGAGCGGCTCCAGGTGCTGGAGCAAGGCCTGCCAGGTGGCGGCCAGGTTTTCCCACGACACCTCGACATCCACCCAGATAGGTTGATTGCGGACCACTGATGTGATGCGCAGGCGCAGGCCATATTCGTCGTTGTCGGAGGGTGGTGTCATGTCACGCAGGGCCTCTTCCATCACCTGCCAGAAGTCCTGCAAGCGGGCGTTGACAGCGGCGACATCGGCCTGGAGGCCATAGATGAGGTTGGACAGCAGTTGTGCCTGTTCTGCCGGTGCCCTGGCGTGCGCCCAGGCCAGGATCTCAGCCAACAGGCCGGTGCTCGTGGCGGTCCTGGCCACTGCCGACCGCCGGCCACGTCGTGTTTCAACAGGGACGCCGCTGCTGTAGAGGGCCGCGAATAGCTGGCTCAGGGTGTAGGCGTCGGCTTTGAAGCTGAGCTGGTCCGTCACCGCGTCTTCCAGGTGGTGGGCTTCGTCAATGATCAGGTGGTGGTATTCCGGCAGCACGCGGTTGTCGGTCGCCGCGTCGGCCATGAGCAGGGCGTGGTTCACCACCACGATGTGAGCGGCTTCGGCCTGTTTGCGCGCCCGGTAGAAGAAGCAGCGCCCTTTCATCTCCCGCTGGCAGCGGTCGAGGGTGCACCCCTCGTTGTCGGCCGACACCTGCCCCCAAAAGGCGCGGTCGGAGGGCCTGGGCAGGGAGAGTTCGCTCTGGTCGCCGGTCTGTGTGCGCGGCAGCCAGACCAGGATGCGCGCGATGCCTCGCAGTTCGTCGGCGCTCAGGCTGGCCCGGCTTTTGAGCGCCATAAAGCGGCGAGGGCAGAGGTAATTGCCCCGCCCCTTGAGGAGCGCGGCGCGGAAGGGCACCTCTCGGCCCCAGGCCTCCGCCAGCACCCGTTGCAGGTCGGGCAGGTCCTTCTTGAAGAGCTGGTCTTGCAGGTTGATGGTGTTGGTGCTCACCACCACACGGGTGTTGTTCTTGACGGCAAAGGCGATGGCCGGCAAGAGGTAGGCCAGCGATTTGCCTGTGCCGGTGCCGGCCTCGACCATCAGGTGGTGGCTCTGGTTGAAGGCCTCGGCCACTGCCCGCAGCATCGCCACCTGGGGTGGGCGGTATTCGTACCCCGGGAAGGCCCGGCTGAGTGCTCCGCCCGGCTTGAGCATGGCAGCCAGCTCTTCAACCTCGATCGGCTGTGGGGACTCGCGCGGGTTCAAAGGGTCAGGAGCCCGCCAGGGCTGGAAGAGAGGGCACCCGGGAGCAAGTTGTTCCAGAGGGATCTCCTGGCGGGGTACGCGCGGCACTCCAGCGCTCATGAGGGCCTCAGCGAAGACCTGGGCCAGGGGCCAGTCGCTGCCCTGCGCCAGGCGGTTGATCTCCAGCAGCAGGGGGAGGGGCAGGCGCGCAACCTCGGCGCAAAGGCGGAGGAATAGCTGGCCGGTCATGTGAGCATCAGCCAGGGCGCGGTGCGCGTTGGCCGTCTCGAGCCCGAACTGCGTGGCCAGGGCAGCCAACCCATAGCTGGGCAGGGAAGGCAGCAAGATGGTCGCCAGCTCCCAGGTGTCGAAGGCCTTATTGCCGGCCAGCACCCCCTGGATGTCCAGGAAGCCCAGGTCGAAGCCGATGTTGTGGCCCACCACGGGCAGCTCGCCGACGAAACGCGTCAGGTGGTCCGCCACCTGGGCAAAGCGCGGCTTGCCGATCACATCGCGATCGGTAATGCCGGTCAGCACGGTGATCTCGTAAGGGATCGGCCGGCCGGGGTCTACCAGGGTGGCGAAGTGGTCAATCGGCTCGCCGTCGCGGAACTTGACCGCAGCCACCTCGATGATGGCATCCCGGCGGGCCTCCAGCCCGGTGGTCTCCAGGTCCAGGGCAACAAAAGTACGCGGCACGCACCTGCTCCATTATGGGTTGGCGATAGCGCTCATAATGCTGGCTATATTTGTAACTATTCAGGCGGTGACTGGAAGTCACCCTTTTGGGGCCTGCGGCCAGAGGTCGGCCTTCGCAGACCTCTCTGGTGATGCACACATGAAGGGTGTCGGCGGAGGCCGACACCCCTCGGGCCGAGCCCTTCGGGGCGAGGCCTGGCACGAAGTGCCCAGAGAGGGCGATTTCAATCGGCCTGAATAGTTACCTGTATTTTAGCATGGCCGACACCTGCCTGCAATACAGCTTATTGGACCTCTCCGGCCCGGCCCATTCCACCATCGCCCGCCAGAGCGATGTCCTGCCTTGGGTCGTGATGGGCGTGGCAGTAGCGGGCAGCTATGCCTGCGTCGCCGGTGGGGGTAGCGGTCTGGTCATCCTGCGTTTTGCCCTGTACCACATCTCGCTGCTCTAATGTTACGCAACCACCGCTAGCCGAAAAGGACTGGTGGCAGACCGGCAGTTCGCAGGGTGCTGCGGCCCAAACGCCGGGTTGCTTCACCGCCTAAGTGTGCTACAATAAGGCAGCGATGAACGCTGAGGAGAGGAGGTGCACGATGAGCGATATCTCGCGCCGACAGCTTTTGAAAAAGGCCGGGGTTTTGGCCGCCTGCGGGGTCGGTGTGGCCCTCGGCCTGAGCGGTAACCGGTGGTGGGAGCGGCCCTGGCAGGGAACAGCTCAGCCGGCGTCGGCCGCGCCTCCTGGCCCCTGGTCAGTGGAGGCCCGTTACTATGCTTCCTTTGCCGACGAAGGCTCACTCAACTGTTCGGCCTGCCACAGTGCCGTAGAAGAGCCGCTGCCCGTCTCCTACTGTCATACACCCCACACTGGCGCCTTCGTTCGCTGCAACCTCTGCCCCCATCGCTGCATCATCGCCGACGGTGAGCGAGGCCGTTGCCGCGTGCGCGAGAACCGCGGCGGCCGGCTGTACTCCATGGTGTATGGCAATCCGTGCGCGGTCCACGTGGATCCCATCGAGAAGAAACCTTTCTACCACTTCCTGCCCGGCGCGGCCGCGTTCTCCCTGGCAACCGCCGGTTGTAGCCTGCGCTGCCTCTACTGCCAGAACTGGACCATCTCCCAGGTGCCTCCAGAAGAAACCGAGAACGTTGACCTGCCGCCGGAAATGGTGGTCCAATACGCCCAACGTTACGACGCGCCGGTGATCGCCTATACCTATTCGGAGCCAATGGTCTTTTACGAATACATGCTGGCCACGGCGCAAAAGGCGCGCGCTGCTGGTCTGCGCAATGTCGTCATCTCGGCCGGGTTCATTAATCCAGAGCCCCTGCGGGAGCTATGCACTGTGGTGGATGCCATCAAGATAGACCTGAAGGGGTACGATGAGGAGTTTTACCGGAAGGTGTGCGAGGCCGAGTTGGCGCCGGTGCTGGAGGCGATACGTATTATCTACGAAAGCGGCATCCACCTGGAGATCGTCAACCTGGTGGTGCCCACACTGAATGATAGCCTGGAGCAATTGCGGGCATTGGCTCGCTGGGTGGCGCAGGAGCTGAGCCCCGACATACCGCTCCACTTCAGCCGCTTCTATCCTCAATACAAGCTGACCAACCTGCCCCCCACCCCGGTGGAAACCCTGGACAGAGCGCGCCAGGTCGCTATGGAGGAGGGAATGCGGTTTGTCTACGTGGGAAACGTCCCAGGCCACCCGGGCGACAACACCTATTGCCCCGCCTGCGGACGGCTGATCATCGGCCGCACAGGTTTCGCGGTGACCGAATACCATCTGCAAAGTGGAAGGTGTGCCTTCTGTGGCCAGGCCATACCAGGCGTCTGGTGGCCCGGCCAGCCGGAGGGGCAACCCGTGCCGGTGCCACGGGCGGTGCCAGATCTGTAACCTGAGGATGTCCGGCATATGAAACCTATCATCTGCAACCTCACACCTCTGGCAGTGCTGGCGCTGGTGGCGCTGTTCCTGACTACCTGTGCCTCATCGCAAGGCACACCAGCTCCGTCGGTAGAGGCCATCGGCACTCCCTTGCCGCCTTCGCCCCCTGCCCCCTCACCGGCGGCTCCCATGGGCCGGGTGCGAGCTTCAGTGCTCGCCGGCACCTGGTATCCCTCCGAGCCCGATGCATTGCGCTCAATGGTAGACGAGATGTTGGCCGGCGTTGAGCCAGTAGATGGCGCACCCATTGCCCTCATCGTCCCCCATGCAGGCTACGTCTACTCTGGCCCGGTGGCGGCCGCTGGTTTCCGGCAGTTACAGGAGGGGGAGTACGATACCGCCGTCATTATCGCCGCCGACCATCAGATGCCCCTCTCCAATCCCATCTCAGTCTGGACCGAAGGGGGCTTCGAGACACCGCTGGGCGTCGTACCCGTGGACGTGGAGCTGGCACAACAACTGGTGGCCGCCGATCCCCGCATCACCGCTGACTTCGCCGCTCACGAGGGAGAACACCCCATCGAGATCGAGCTCCCCTTCCTCCAACGGGTCTGCCCCAATTGCCGCATTGTGCCGGTGTTGATGGGCGCGGACGACGACGAGACTGTGCAGGTGCTGGCCGATGCGCTGGTCAAACTGCTCCCTGGCCGGCGAGCGGTCGTGATCGCCAGCTCTGACCTCTCCCACTACCCATCCTATAACGACGCGCTGGCCGTGGACGGTGCTACCCTGGCGGCCATCGAGGCCGGCGACCCATCCGGAGTGCGGTCAGCGATCGCCGCCTCCATGGCAGCCAATGTGCCCAACCTGGCCACCTGCGCCTGCGGCGAAGGGGCGATCCTGGTCGCCATGCGCGTTGCGCAGGGGTTGGGCGCCAACACGATCACTGTTCTGCGCTATGCCAATTCCGGAGATACCCCCTATGGCGACAAGGAGCGGGTGGTGGGGTACGGCGCGGTGATGTTCTGGCATTATGAGCCACCCGCGCTGAGTCCACACCAGCGCCAGACGTTGTTGGCTCTGGCCCGCTCGGCCATCGCCGGGCACCTGAAGACAGGCCGTATCCCCAATGAGCAGCCCGACGACCCGGCCCTGGCCCGGCGGGCAGGGGCCTTTGTCACGCTCAAAGAGAAGGGGGAGTTGCGCGGCTGCATTGGCCACATCAGGGCTGACATGCCGTTGTATCGCGTCGTGCAGGAGATGGCCGTATCTGCCGCCACTGCCGACCCGCGCTTCCCACCACTTCGGGCGGACGAGCTGGACCAGGTAGAGATCGAGATCTCGGTTCTCTCACCCCTGCGGCGGGTAACCGACCCACAACAGATCGAAGTAGGGGTCCACGGGCTGATGATCTTCAAGGGTAGCCAGCAAGGGCTGTTGCTGCCCCAGGTCCCGGTTGAGCAGGGATGGGATCGGGAGGAGTTTCTGGAGGGGCTGTGCCGTAAGGCCGGACTGCCAGCGGGTTGCTGGCGGGAAGGCGCCACGCTCTATTCGTTCACAGCGGTGGTGTTCGGGGAAAAGTAGGACACTCCCATTGACATCAAGTTAGCGGTCACTGCTCCCGTACGCTGATCTCCCAGTCCCTGCTTGCGAGGGCTGGGAGGACTGGGGAGGGTGGCCGCAGGCCGGGTGGGGGCACCCTGGCCCCTTACAACGGTAGTTTTTGCAGGGTGGAGAGTCCCCAACTTGTTGAGGACAATTCTCGCGCTCGGGTGAGACGGCCTCAAACAAGCAGGCTGCCCGGCGATAAATCACCGGGCTCAGAGAGCAAAGCCCCCCTCGGGCCGAGGCCTCCGGGCCTTCTGGCGAGAAAACCACCCTTGTGGTAACTATTCAGGCGGTGACTGGAAGGGCCACGCCGAGGGCTCGCCCGAGGCGTCACCCTTTTGGGGCCTGCGGCCAGTGGTCGGCCTTCGCCGACCTCTCTGGTGATCCACACATGAAGGGTGTCGGCCTCCGCCGACACCCTTCGGGCCGAGCTCTTCGGGGCGAGGCCTGGCACGAAGTGCCCAGGGAGAGCGATTTCAATCGGCCTGAATAGTTACCCCTTGTGAAGGGCTGAGGTGAGGGCCTTCGATATTCAGGCCAATTTCCGACTGCCTGGCAGCGCGCGCGATCTCGTCGGGAGAAGCGTGCGGCAGGGTGAAATGGATGTCGGTACCTTCCCCCAGGCGGCTTTCAGCCCACATCCGGCCCCCGTGCAGTTGAATCAGCCCTCGCGCCACTGTCAGACCCAAACCCACCCCTTGCTGTTCCATTTCAGCCCGGCGCACCTGCACCAGGGGCTCAAAGATCCGTTCCAGTTCGCTGGCAGGAATGCCCACCCCGTTGTCGCTGACAATGAACTCGATCTCATCCGGCTTGTCCTGCGCGCTGACGATGACATAGCTGTCCACACCCTGTCGCGCAAACTTGATGCCGTTATCCACCAGGCGGATCAACGCTTCACTGAAGAAACGCGCTGCCAATAGCACTGGCGGCAGATCTTCGGGCACCCGCATCTCCAGCCTTACCCTGCGCTCCTTTGCCTGCGGCCTCAGCCTGTCCAGCACCTGCTCAACATAGAGCGAAAGGTTGGCCTCTACCTTGGCCGTCAGGTCAAAATCCTCCTTGGCCTGTCCCGAATCCAGGCTCACCACCAGCACTGCATCCTCCACCAGCCTGGCCAGCCGCTCACTTCCAGCCTTGATGCTCTCCAGGGAGCGGTGGAGCTCCTCAGGGGAAATGTTTTCGAGCTCGCCCAGCAGCAGTTCTGCATAGCCCGAAATCCATGTCAGTGGAGTCCGCAGCTCATGGCCGATCACCTGGGTGATCGTGCGTTTTATCTTGTCCATCTCAAGCCCTGCGGCCCGGCTGAGAGCGCGCGCCCGGACGAGCTTGGAGTCCACCACGGCCAGGAGCTCCTCGGCTTCGCAGGGCTTGACCAGGTAATCATCGGCACCCAGCCGCTTGCCCAGCATGATGTCTTCCTCCTGGCCGCGCGCGGTCAGGAAGATGAACGGGATGAAGACCCAGGCGGGATTGGCACGTACGTGCTGGTAGAACTGAAAGCCATCCATGCGCGGCATCATCACATCGGAGATGATCAGCTCAGGCGTCACTTTGGGGATGGCCTCCAGCCCGGCCCGGCCATCCGGTGCAATGGTTACCTCATGCCCGGCAAATTGCAACACATCCCGGATGGCGTCGGCCATTACGGGATTGTCCTCGACAACCAAGATGCGCGCCATAGCTCACCTCGTGCAGATCAGCGAAGCCATATGCCCAGCAAAATCACGGCAATCCTAACGACCGCAAAAAGTGTAAACCAATTTACCTGGCGAATTGAACCATCCCCATTTTGGGCTCTTGCTTGCCGGAGTTCAATCACTAAAGTACCCATGCCAATACTCCAGAAACTTGTCGTGGTAGCTCTCGACTATCTTGTAGAATATCCCGTATCTCAGCGGGCCGAAAACCCTTGTTAGATTGCAAACGGACAGGAGAGAGCCAGATTTTGAAGGCCTCACCCCACATGTCGTGCCAGCCGCTGGCGCAACACATGGGCCGGTTGCAGGCCAATGATCTGATCCACCACCTGGCCATCGCGGAAGATCAGCAGGGTCGGGATGCTCATAATGCCGAAACGGCTGGCGGTGCCAGGGTTCTCATCCACATTCAACTTGGCGACCAGCGCGCGGCCGGCGAACTGGCGGGCCAGGTCCGCCACCGCGGGCGCTATCATCTGGCAGGGACCACACCATTCGGCCCAGAAGTCAACCAGCACAGGTACCCGGCTCTCGCGGATCGTCTGCTCAAAGGTAGCATCAGTCAGGATAACAGGTTGCCCTGGCGGCGCAGACGGGGCGGATGGCCGACCTGCGCCCTGGCCGCGCTCATCACGCCCACTGGGTGCGGCCTGGATGCGAATACTCGGCCCCGATGGCACAGGGGGTTGGACTCCGCCCCGGCTCATATACTCCAACCAGGCGGCCAGCTCACGCTCCCCCGCTGCACCTATTGCGGTAGCCAGAGGCTGGCCATCGCGCAGGAATACAATGCTGGGCAGATGGCTCACATTATAGCGGCGCACCAGTCCCGCCTCTTCCGCGGCGTTGACCTTTACGATCAACCCGCGGCCCGCGAAAGCCCTCGCCAGCCGATCGAGCGTGGGTGCAAGCTGTGCACAGGGCGCGCAGTCAGGCTGCCAGAACACCAGCATTACCGGCAGGCCGGTTGCCAGCACGCGTGGCAAATTGGCCTCATTAGTATGAATGGGAGCATCCAAAGGCATCGCAGTTCTCCGTAGAACCAAACTGGACACTGGCGATTTTCCTCGTAGTAACGACTTTAGTCGTTCAGGACGCCCTGCAAGCGACCAAAGTCGCCACTACGAAGCCTACACCTCGTACTCCTCAGGTTGCCGAGCCCAAGCTGCGGGTGTCCTCAGAATTCGCCAGAGTCCAGAACCAAAAAACTAAAAAACCAGGGCGAGATGCAAAGGGCCGCTCTTGTCCTCTGGGCCCTACCGGCGAGGGCGCCTCGTCAGCAGCCAGATGCCCCCGGCGACCACCAACCCCCCACCCAACCCGGCCAGTATCCAGCCCAGCCGCCACAACAGGGGCACGAAACGCAGTTCGACCCGATGTTGGCCGCTATCTAGTGCTATCCCTTGAAACGCATAATCGGTACGCCACGGTTGACCCCGCGCCTCGCCATCTACCCAGATCTCCCACCCAGGATACCACATCTGGCTGACAACCAGCAAAACCTGGCCCTCAGCCGCCACCTCCAGGTGCAACCGGCCCGGTTCAGCGCGCAGCCAGTTCACCTCGCACCGGCCTCCACCTGGCAGCTCAGGCCCCTCGACGACAGCCACCTGCGCGGGGTCAAAGCCGGATTCGTGGATGGCCGCCCAGGCCTCCTCGTGGTCAGCCACCGACCGGACCTGGCCAACGCAGAAGGCCCGCGGCAGTGCCGTCCGGTTCAGATAGACATTGAGATGGGGGTCGCCGTCGAAGACCAGGGCGAACTTGTCCCAATCCAGCACCACATCCTTGGCCGCGATCACGTAACGGACGTTAAGCAGGTCATAGAGCCGGGTTGAGCGCGATCCCATGCCATTCCAATAACACTCGGCATCAGCCAGCATAGAGGGGTTGGCCAGCCCCCCTACATCTTCCAGGCCGTAGTACAGGGCCGTATCCGGCTGCCAGAGGCGGTCAATGCCGGTGCGGGTGTCAATACGGAAAGGGCCGGGCTGGCCAGCCAGGAAGGAGACGATGGCTGGTTGCATGAAGCTCTGGCTGGGATCGCGGTCCCCCAGGTCCTGGTAGGCGCCGGTGCTGGCCAGGTCAAGCAGGATCAGCCCAGCTGCCAGCCAGCCCAGTGTCTGAGGCGCGGCCCAATCGCCCCGCCTGGCGGTCAGCCACAGCCAGCTCGCAGCCAGCAGCCCAAAGAATGTCATCACCGCGATAAGGGTGATCGAAACCCGCAGCACGATGGTCGGGTCACGGTCTTGGGTGAGCAGGACGGCCAGGTAGGCCAGGGGCACAGCCACGGCCAGGGTGCCGGCTGTACCCCAGCCCACCAGCCGCCAGACCCGTTCCAGGGCCGCCCGGCCTGCCTGGTTCAGCGGCTGCAGAGCTGCCTCCAACCCCAGGCCAGCCAGCACGGCCACCGCAAGATCGGTCAACAGCACAAAGCGGGCCGGCGCACGCAATTGGCCGAAGCCGGGCAGCAAGGTAAGCCAGCCGTGCGGGATGGCATAGATGCCCAGGGCCAGGATAAAGGTGATGCCGGCCAGGGCAAACCACACCCAGGTATGCCGATCCCGGCGCAGGGCCAGCGCCAGGCCGGCCAGCACCAAGGGCAGTATCCCCACATAGCCCACCTCAACCCGCGGCCAGGCACCCCAGTGGAACTGCGGCCCCCGGCCGAAGAAACCTGGGATCACCCACCCGATCCACTGCGCCGGCGACAGTGAATACCCGGCCGTCTCCGTGTAGTTCCACCCGCTGCGAGTAGTGTAACCGGCTAACTGCAGCGCAGGTAGCAATACTGGGGCAGCCAGCAGGCATCCCAGTCCCAGGCAAATCAACAGGTGAGCCATGGCCCCTGCTGCCCGTGGCAATCCCCCTCCCTGGTGGCGGGTAAGCCAGAGCCAGATGGCCGTATAGAGGGCCAGGGCCAGGATTATGAAAAGGGTAGCCTGGATATGGCCGGCCAGGATAGATAACGCCAGGCCAACCCCTGCCGCTATCGGCCATGCCATCCTGCGCTGGCCAAACATGGGCTGTTCGGCGCTCAGTCCAGCCAGATAGGCGCCAAGCACCCACGGCGTCCAGCTCGCCGCCGCGTTGAAGTTCAGGTTGCCGAAGTGGACGATAAAGGCATCGGAGAACATGAACGCCAGCCCCGCGGCCAGGGCGGGAAGGCGGCCGATCCCCAGCCGACGCGCGGCCAACCAATACATCCCTACCCCAGCGAACCAGATGTGGCCGATACTCAGCCACTGCAAAGCACGATAGGGGAACTCTGGCTGCAGCCAGAAGAGCAGAAGGTTGGGGGGGTAGAGGAAACCGGCCTGGATATCGCCCACGTGGGGAGCACCCCCATAAAGGTAAGGGTTCCAGAGGGGCCAGATGCCCTCCCGCAGGGCGCGCGCGGCAAAGCGATAGGTCGGGAAGAGGAAGGAGACCAGATCACCCCCGTCGGCGGGCATCCAGTTCTGGCCGGTGACCACCCGCCAGAAGAAGCCCAGGGTGGCGAGGGCCAGCAGCCCGGCTGCGGCCACATCACGGTGCAATGGTGCATGTACCTGGCCGCGGCGCCATGCGGCCCAGCTCAGCCCCAACATTGCCAGCCATAACGCAAGGAGCCACAACCATCCCATCTGCCCGGCCACCCTTTCGGTCTGCCGTCGTAACTACCTACCGGTGCCGACTAAAGTCGCCCGCCACAGGCCTTCGCCGACGCCCGGCACAGTGCGCCCAAGGAGACTGATTTCCAACAGTGCAAAGCGGCGGGCAGCCAAGTAGGCAATTACCTGCCGTCGCCGGGCCTACGCGCTGCGTAACTATTCAGGCGGTGACTGGAAGTCACCCTTTTGGGCCTGCGGCCAGAGGTCGGCCTTCGCCGACCTCCCTGGTGATGCACACATGAAGGGTGTCGGCGGAGGCCGACACCTGGCACGAAGTGCCCAGAAGGGCCGATTTCAATCGGCCTGAATAGTTACCGCGCTGCTAAAATCGGAGCCCCGCCTGACGCGTGGCCAATCATACCATGAACTGTAGTTTGTGCAAAGCGATAACTGTCTGGGCGGCGTTTGGCAGCAGCCAGGAATTCGGGTATCATGCAATGGGATGGTTCACAACTGGTTTATCCTTTGATTTCAGGCCCGACGATCAATCGTCGGGCTCAGCAGGCAAAGGGCGATTTATCGCCAGCGGCAGCTGCATGCCCAGAACGCCCTTCCCATGGCCTCTTTCTTCCATGCCCATGGCCAAGAGAGGGGCAGGGGATCTCCGTTTTGAAGCAGCGCCTATCTGACAAGGTGTGGGGAGGGACAGGTAAGATGAAAATCGTCAACGTCGAAGAGATGCGGCGCATTGAACAGGCCACGGATGCCAGCGGCCATACGTACGCGGCGATGATGGATATGGCCGGCAAGGCGGTGGCCAATATGGTCAGGATCATATTGCGCGATGGACAGGACCGCTCTGTCCTGGTCCTGGTGGGGCCGGGCAACAACGGCGGGGATGGCCTGGTGGCGGCCCGCTATCTACGCGAGGCCAACTACCAGGTTACGATCTATATTTGGAAGCGCGATGTGCGCAATGACGAGAACTTCCGCTGGCTCAAGCGCCGCCGACGCGGGGTGGCGATCCTGTGGGCCGACAATGACCCGGAAGGCGCTAATCTGCGAGAGGAGGTGCGCCGCACCGACGTGATCGTTGATGCCCTGCTGGGTACAGGGGTCACGCGACCTATTGAAGGCACCCTGGCCCGGCTTCTGGCCGTGGTGAAGGAAGAAGTTGAGGCCCGGCGCAGCGCGGCCTTCCAGAAGCAAGCTGAACCCGGCATGGCACTCATGCAGTTCCCCCTGGCAGAGGCCTATTCCCTGGGGCTGAAGTTGCCTGAGGGGGAGACGCGCTTCCCGGCCATAGGAGAAGAAGCAGAAGATGAAGAGGAGTGGCCCAACTCAGAAGAGGAGGCGTGGGATGAGGAGTGGGAGGAAGACGAAGAGTTGGGAGAGGAGGAGTGGGAGGAAGAAGAGGAGCTTCCCCCCGTCCCGTGGCCTCAGCCACCGATCGTGGCTGTAGATTGCCCCAGCGGGCTCAACTGTGACACGGGGCAACTCGACCCCGCCACCCTGCCAGCCGAACTCACCGTCACCTTTGCCTTTCCCAAGTGGGGCCAACTGCAATATCCGGGTGCGGGAGCATGTGGCATCTTAGCAGTGGCCGATATTGGGGTCTCGGCCGAGCTGGCCAGCGCGATTCAAACCGAACTGGTAAGCCCCGCGGATATTCGCGGCTACCTGCCGCGGCGGCCACCCGACGCCCACAAGGGCACCTTTGGCCGGGCCATGATCGTGGGGGGCTCGCTTTACTACACTGGCGCCGCCTATCTAAGCGGTGCCGCGGCGACCCGTGCCGGCGCAGGCCTGGTCACCATGGCTATTCCCGCCGCGCTCCACCTGGCCCTGGCCGGCGCGCTCCCTGAGGTCACCTGGCTGCCGCTGGCCGACGCGGGGGGCATTCACACCCCGGCTGGAGTACCCCAACTGCTGGCCCGGCTGGAGAGTTATGATGCCTTACTCGTGGGACCTGGCTTCACCACCGAACACGACGCCAGAGGCTTCATCGAACGGCTGTTTGGGGCGGATGGGCTGCCCCGGGAGCGCTGGCAGGGGCACACCGTGGTAGACGCAGACGCCCTCAACATCCTGGCCTCCCTGCCCGACTGGCCGGCCCGGCTACCCCCCCACAGCATCCTCACCCCCCATCCTGGTGAGATGGCGCGCCTGACCGGGACAACCGCTCAGGAGGTAAATGCTCAGCGCATCCTGACGGCACGGCGCTGGGCAGCCGAGTGGGGGCACATCGTCTTACTCAAGGGGCCACATACCGTCATCGCGGCGCCGGAAGGCCGCACCGCCGTATTGCCCTTCGCCATTCCCTCCCTGGCGACAGCCGGCAGCGGAGATGTGTTGGCAGGAGCTATTGTTGGCTTCCTGGCACAGGGCCTGTCAGCCTTTGAAGCTGCCGTCTGTGGAGCCTATCTCCATGGCCATGCCGGCCTGTTGGCTTTACGCTCCAGCCTCAGTGGAACGGTCGCCGGTGATCTGATAAGGCAGTTCCCGCAAGCACTCCAGCAACTGTATACCTATACGCCGCGTTTTTGAGAAAATAAACCGGGTTTCTGGGGCGGAAACCCGGTTTATTTATTTCCCTGAGGCATGTTCTCAAATCGGTTGTCCGGCAGCTCCACCTTCTTCTGCTTTGCTCAGCCGGGCCTGAGCCTCTTGCACTGCCTGCTGAGCTTTCCTGACATTCTCAGCCAGTACAATGCGTCCCCGTTCCTGCACCTGCTCCACAGCTTCCCCGATGGCCTGTTGGGTCTGGGCGCGGGCCTCTTCAGCCAGGCGGACCGCCTGTTGCTTGAGTTCGATCCCCTTCTGCTCCAGGCGCTGGCGCATCTCCTCACCCGAGCAGGGTGTCAGCAGAAGAGCTGCCGCCGCGCCGGCCAGAGCCCCCACCAGGAAGCCGGCAAAGAAATCACCACAACTCTCGCTCATTGTTCACGCCTCCTTCTCGTCTGTCTTGCGCCCATCGCGGTGCCTGAACCTGAGCAGCGCGTTCAGAGCCTGACGCACCCCCGCTGAATAGCTGGCCACCTTTACCACCGGTTGCACCAGGTGATCACTGACAAAAGTGGCCGTGCCACGCACAGTGCTCACCGTCTCCTGGGTCGAGTTCAGGATCGGCAGCACCTCCTGGCGTAACAGCCTTACCAGCCTGATCACCTGGATCACCAAAACCGCCAGCAGCACCCCGATCAGGATAGATTCGATGGCCAGCACAATAATGGCAACATCGCGAATCGTTCCGGTAACATTTCCCATCGCGGCACCTCCGAGAACAGCTCTAGTCTAACACAGGGTAAGCAATTCGCCAAGCGCCTGCTTGGCGAATTGCGGCAATTCCAAAAGTGTAGATCAGGCTGGCAGCCCGACCGCGGGATTTGATTGCCTGGCCCCGGGCCGACGCTGTTTGACAGCCAGCGAGCCATGTGGCATACTGGTCCTGCAAATGTTGATCCGCTCCTAACGACTGTGAACCGGGAGAGTAACCGGCGCAACGGGGTTCAGCGAGCCCCAGAGGGTGAGAGGGGGTATCCACGGCGCCGGCGAATGGGCCGGGGAGTTGCAGGCTGAAAGGGCTTGACCTGACTAGGCTGTGCCGGTGGCGCCCCCGTTACAGGGCGTGCGATCATGGCCGGGTGTGATACCGGGGCCGGATCGGCTGAGAGGGGCTGCTTCAGGCAGCCCAACCAGGGTGGCACCGCGAGGTTAGACGCCTCGTCCCTGATGGGTTAGGGGACGAGGCGTTTCGTTTGTGTATCGGATACCGGTGCCTTTGCTTCGTAGTAACGACTTCAGTCGTTCTGGACGCGCCGGTGGTCTTCCCATAAGATGTTGTTGGTCACTGCGAGCCCCAGAAGAGGGCGAAGCAACCTTTTTCATGGCGAAAAGCCCTCACTGAAGGGTTCAGCCAGGGGTGGGCGACGGCAATGCCCTGGGTGGGCGACGGCAATGCCCTGGGTGGGCGACGGCAATGCCGTCGCCCACCCAGATAGATACAGAGGCGAAGCCTACCGCAGAGTCCTTTCTTCTCCCGCCGCAGTAGGCGGGCAGGCGTCCGGCAGCAACATCCAAGAAGGGAACCATCGACGCGCTGAGAGCGGCTAAAGTCGCTACTACGAAGCTTACGTCTTGTGCCTCTCAGTGGCCAAGGCCAAAATATGGGTGTTTTCTAAATTCGCCAGAATCCGGTGTGTATTAGGGCTAGACCAGAGACGAAGGTAACCCGTAGATAAATTCTTCAGGAGATAATCTTATGGCAGAGAAACGTCGTATCCTTACCGGCGACCGGCCTACCGGTCGCCTGCACCTGGGCCACTATGTGGGTAGCCTGCGCAATCGGGTGCTCTTGCAGGACGAATACGAGTGCTTCTTCATCATCGCTGACCTGCACATGCTGACCACCAAGCCGGAGCCAGAAAGCATCGCCCAGATTGCCGATAATGCGCGCGGGATGGTTTTGGATTACCTGAGCGTAGGGATTGACCCGGCCAAGTCCACCATCTTCCTGCAGTCTGCTGTGCACGAGACGTATGAACTGGCGCTCCTGCTGGGCAATCTGGTGACAGTCCCCCGCCTGGCCCGTCTGCCCAGCATTAAGGAGATGGCCCGCGCCGCTCTGATGGATGAAGAGGCGATCCCGTTCGGGCTGCTGGGCTATCCGGTTCTCCAGGCAGCCGACATCCTGCTGCCCAAAGCCCACCTGGTGCCGGTGGGGAAGGATAACCAGGCCCATGTGGAGGTCACCCGTGAGCTGGCCCGCCGCTTCAACAGCCTCTACGGCGAGGTGTTCCCTATCCCTGACGACCTGGTCCAGGGGGATACCCTCCCCGGCACAGATGGCCAGGCCAAGATGAGCAAGTCGTTAGGCAACGCTATCTTCCTCTGTGACGATGCCGCGACCGTGCGCAAGAAGGTGTTCAGCATGTACACCGACCCCAAGCGCATCCACGCTGATATCCCTGGCACGGTAGAGGGCAACCCGGTCTTTATCTACCATGACCACTTCAACCCGAACAAGGCCGAGGTGGAGGAGCTCAAAGCGCGTTACCGGGCAGGGCGCATTGGGGATGTGGAGGTGAAGGAACGGCTGGCCACGGTGCTCAACCAGTTCTTGGATCCGATCCGAGAGCGCGCGGAGTATTACATGGCGCAGAGTGGCCTGGTAGACGAGATCATCTACAACGGCACCATGCGCATGCGCCAGGTGGGTGCCGAGACCCTGCGCGAGGTCAAGAAGGCCATGGGGCTGACCAGCACCTTTAACCGCATCGCGCGCAAGGCCGAAGAGCGGCGTAAGAAGCTGGCGCAGGAGCAGGGCGCCGGCGCTGCGAGTAGCGAGGAGCAGGGCGAAGGGGATAAGGGATGAGGATACCGGGCCG
>DAOTZS010000018.1:0-38903 GCA_034434335.1 Anaerolineae bacterium | reverse complement strand
ATTCGGGTGCAGTACTTGCGGATGGAGGGGACGCTGTTGAACGAGGCGACGGTGGGGATTCAGAATGCGGATGGGAGCCGTGGGGTGACGGTGGTGCACAATGCGGCCTATGTGCACGACAGGCTGGCCCTCCGCTTCCGACCACCCCAGCCGGAGCAACCAAGTGAGCATACCATCTCCTTCCAGGCGTTGGTGGCCAGAGACGTGCCGGACAACACGCCGATCGTCAATCAGGCGTTCATCGCCGCCAATGGGCTGACCTATACGCGCACTGTCACGGTGACGGTGCAGGCTGCAGACCTCACACCCTCGCAGAAGGAGGTGAGCGCGGCGAGCGCGCTGCCGGGCAGCGTGGTGACCTACACGATCACGCTGCGCAATGCTGGCTCGGGGGCTGCCCAGGTGACGCTCAACGATCCTCTCCCCCCAGGCACTACCTTCCTGGAGGGCAGCGCCACGGGAGGTGCCCTCTACGACCCCGGCCGTAACGAGGTCCTCTGGCAGGGGTTGCTGGCCCCGGGCAAGAGCTGGCCCCTGAGCTTTGCCGTGCGCTTGGCCAGCGACCTGGCAGCCGGCACCCGCATCACCAACACGGCCATCATCGCCGACGGCGTGCACCCACCGCTGACCCGCAGCGCGGTGACCGAACTAGGCACGCTCGACCTCTCCCCCTCGCGCAAGGAAGCCGACCGCCTCTGGGCGGTGGCCGGTGACGTGCTTACTTACACCCTCACCCTGATCAACAAAGGGACACTCACTGCCACCGAGGTGAGCCTGGTTGACCCCCTGCCCCCCGAACTTGACCTGATCTCGGACACCTTACAGGGTGGCGCGGCCTATGACCCCACCAGCCGAGAGGTGCGCTGGGAGGGCTCTGTGCCCTTGTTGTCCGAAGACTATGTTTGGGCGGACAGCGACATGCCTGGGGGGCCGGCCTTTGCGTGGGTGGACATCAGCGGGAGCGGGGTGCCGTTGACGCTGGGGGATGACCAGTGGGTGGGGCCATTACCGCTGGGGTTTGCCTTCCCGTTCTACGGGCAGAGTTTCAGCGAGTTCTATGTGAGCAGCAATGGGTGGTTGAGCTTCAGTCGGCCGACCAGCTCGCAGCCTGGGAACCAGCCGTTGCCGAGTCCGAGTGCGCCGGGGAACCTGGTGGCGCTGTTTTGGGATGATTTGAATCCTGGGCGGGGAGGGGTGGTGCGCTACTTGGCGGAAGGGGGTCGGTTGGTGGTGAGCTATGAGGGGGTGCCGCGTTTTGGGAGTGGGGGGCCGTACACGTTTCAGGGGATACTGAGCGCGGATGGGGAGATTCGGGTGCAGTACTTGCGGATGGAAGGGACGCGGTTGAACGAGGCGACGGTGGGGATTCAGAATGCGGATGGGAGCCGTGGGGTGACGGTGGTGCACAATGCGGCCTATGTGCACGACAGGCTGGCCCTCCGCTTCCGACCACCCCAGCCGATGCAGATCGTCTTCCAGGCCCGGCTGGCCCCCGACCTGCCCGCTGATGCGGTGATCACCAACACGGCCTACCTGACCTATCCCTTTGCTCAGCCTCAGGCCCTTGCGGCCACGGTGCGAGTCAACCGGATCGAGCTCGGTGCTTCAACTATCACCCTGGAGCCGGCGGTTGTCTTGCCAGGACAGCCGCTCACCTGCACGGCCATTTTGCGCAACACGGGCAACGTTTCGTCTCTGGCCACTGTCCAGATCACAGTGCCTGCGCGGACAACTTATCTCCCCGACAGCGCCTGGGGAGGCGCGCTCTACGACGAGGCCTCCAACCGGGTATACTGGCAGGGTGAAGTGCCCCCGGCCGGCCAGGCCTCCTTCGGCTTCGCCATCGTAAGCGACCGCCCCCTGCCCGACGGCACATCCCTGACCTGCACGGCATTAATCGAGGACGGGGTGCATGCGGCCTTTGAGCGCTCGGCAGCCAGCACTGTGTCGGCTCCAGACTTGAATTCCTCCCGTAAGGAGGTTGAGGCGGCGTGGGTGATGGCCGGGGAGGTGCTGACTTACACGGTGGAAGTGCGCAACGACGGCTCAGCGCCCGCCGCGGTCACCTTCCACGATGCCTTGCCTGAAGGGGTGAACTATATGGCCGGTAGCGGCTGGGCAGGGAGCGGCGGCCTACTTCTCTACGACGAGCCAACTCGATCGTTGCAGTGGCAGGGTCTCGTACCGCCGCGTAGTATTGCCCTGTTGCGTTTTGCTGTGCAACCGTCCATGGGTGGGATGGTTACCAACGTGGCCACCCTGGAGGACGGCTTTGGGGTGACCACCGAGGTGAGCGCGACAACAGAAGTGCGCTGGCCTCATCAGCACGCCCTACCGCTGATCATGGCTGGGTCTCAGCCCTGATTCAGGGGCGAGATCTACCTGCTTTTGGCGCTGGCCGCGCCATACCAGGCAGGCCGCGGGGCGGGCTCTCAGCCCGCCCCGCATGATTACCAACGCGCGTAGACGAATTCTCCATCGAACATGGTGGCCACTGGTTCGACATCCAGGATGGCCATGGGTTCGATGGTGAAGATGTCGTGCGAGAGGACGACCAGGTCGGCCAGCTTGCCCGGGGCCAGGGTGCCGCGGGTTGCCTCTTCGCCGCCGGCATAGGCCGCGCCAGCCGTATAGGCATAGATGGCTTCGCCCACGGTGAGGCGTTGTTCGGGATACCAGCCGTCGGGGCCGGGCGAGCCGTCAGCGCGGCGGCGGGTGACCGCGGCATGGATCCCTTTCAAGGGGCTCAGGTCCTCCACCGGGCAGTCGGAGCCGAAGGCCAGGGTCGCGCCGCTGGCCAGCAGGCTGCGCCAGGCATAGGCACCGATGTTACGCGCTCCCCAGTAGGTATCGGCCAGCACCATATCCTGGGTGGCATGGATGGGTTGCATGGAAGGGATCACACCCAGCCTGGCAAAGCGCGGGATATCGTCGGGGTGTAGAAGCTGGGCGTGTTCGATACGGTGGCGCAGATGAGGGCCTTCACCGGCCTGACGGCTGGCCTCGATGGCGTTCAACACCTCGCGGTTGGCGCGGTCCCCGATAGCGTGCACGAAGGCAGCGATCCCGGCCCTGCTGGCCTTGCCGATCACCTCGCGCAGGTGGACGGGGTCTGCGAGCATAATGCCGTAGTTGTCCGGCTCGCTGTCATAGGCCTCGAGCATGGATGCCGTGCGTGCGCCCAGGGCACCGTCGGAAAAGATCTTGACCCCTCCGATGCGCAGATGGTCGTCCCCAAAGCCGCTCTGGAGCCCGACCTGAATCGCTGCATCCAGGCTGGCTTCAGGTATCTGCATCAGCACCCGCAGCTTTAGCTCTCCCCTGGCATTTAGCTCTTGCATGGCCCGGAGGGCAAGCGCTCCTTCCATATCGTGTATCCCTACCAGGCCCAGCCTGTGCGCGTGGCCCATGCCGGTGCGAATGGCTGCTACGGCCTGCTCCAGGGAAGGCTCCTCTAGCAGACGAGAGATCAGCTCCATGGCCAGCTCTTTGAGGATGCCGGTGGGCTCGCCGGTGGCCGGATCGCGCTCAATCTGGCCACCAGGCGGATCGGGGGTCTGGGCAGTGATGCCGGCCAGCTCCAGGGCGCGCGAGTTGGCCCAGCCGGCATGGCCACATTTGCGCTCCAGGTACACGGGATGGTGTGGCGCAACACGGTCCAGGTCGTGGCGGGTGGGAAAGGCGGACATCCCCCACAAGGAGTGGTCCCAGCCCCGGCCGCGCAGCCAGTAGCCGGCTGGTGTCGTGGCAGCGCGGGCTGCCACCCGGGCCAGGGCCTCCTCCAGGGTGGGCACATTGGCCAGGTCTATCTGCTGCAGGCTGAGGCTGTATGATAGGAAGTGGACGTGGCAGTCAGTAAAGCCGGGCACCACGGTGCGGCCCCCCAGGTCAACTGCTTCCCCTCGCGGCCCCAGCAATGCCTTTATCTCGGCATCGTCTCCTACGGCCATCACCCGCTTGCCAGCGATGGCCAGCGCCCGGCAGTGAGGCTGCCGGCTATCCATGGTATGAATGTTGCCGTTGTAAAGGACCAGATTAGCTTCCATTGTTCCTCCCAAGAATGACAAGACGGGCTTCCTCGAGAGCCCTCCTGACAGAACCCGGATAACGGCCGGCCCACTCCCGTAGGCGCTCACTATCCAGTGGACTCCAATCCAGCTCATCCAAAGCTGGGGTCACACCATACCGCTTACGGTGAATGTAGATCCAATCCAGCAACGCCTTCTCCGGCTCCGCCCAGAGGATGCCATCCTCCGCCCGATAGCCAAAGAAAAGCGCCGGCTGGAGGCGACTGAACAGGATCTCACCCAACGGGGTACGACGCAGCCCTGAGCAAGACGTAGAGGCACAAGTCAGTACCAGCGGCACCTGGGAAAGCACACCGTGGCGTTCCAGAGCACTCTCGAAGGAGATATAGCAGGGGGTGCCCAGAATCATGGCAAGTGCCTCCAGTGTGGGATGTCCAAACCGATTAGCATACAGTTGAGGCCCTACGCGGCTGAGATATCTTCTCTTTTCAAGCCGGGCTACAGCCTTGCGGACGGTTGCTTCCCTGAGGCCAGTCAGGTGCTGCAACGCCTGCAAAGTGACAAAGTCCTGGCACTGCCGGCCTAACTCTTGCAGCACAGCGATCCACTGGTCAGCCGTATAGTATGTGCTCATGATATAGCATCCGCCAGCAATCCTTTAACCTCGCTGACCATCACCTTCAGGACATCCTCCTGAAGCACCTGGACACGGTAACGATAGGGCAGAAAGTGCTGTAGCTCTCTCTGGATAGCTTCGGCTTCGATGAGAGTCAGATTCACCTTCAGTTGTCCTGGTGGAAGGTGGTAATCTGACTGCTTCTTTCTGATCAACTCAGGATCCGCTTTGACACCCTTCTGCTTCAGCCACCAGAGATCAAAGACGTCCCGCCCCTTGATGTACCGCCGGCCCGCCACAGCAATTACCTTGTCGGCCATGATCTCTTCCAGAGTCTCGGCCCGCACCACTATCAGTGGCAGGCCTGGCAAGATCATTGGCGGTGCCAGCACAACCCGCTGAACGCTGTAGGCGGGATAGGGGGCGAACTCCAGGCTGACGGAGGTAGAATCCTGCTCTCTGGCAGCCCGGTAGCGAATTCTCCAGCGGCTGATCTCCGCGGTTGCCTTCTGTACATGTAGAGTGATCTCGCCATCGAAAAGAGGAGCCAGCCGGGCAACATCGCGGGACACAGGTTCGAACAGAACGCTTAGTTCCTTGCTATCTAGAGTTGTCACGAAGTCCATGTCCTCAGAATAACGAGGAGTTCCGTGAACCAGCCGTAAGCATGTGCCGCCCTGGAAGGTGACGCGCTCTGAAGCGGGCTGGCTATAGAGTGCCGCCAACGCGTAGATCTGAAGGGCTTCCTTGAGAATGACCCGCAGAGGAAGTCCTTCTTCCTCGGCTCGCTTTCTGAGGGTGTCCAATAGTGCCATTTCGTTTCTGTATTGGCCCAAATTTGTCCCAAAAACGCAACTATTCAGGCCGATTGAAATCGCCCTCCCTGGGCACTTCGTGCCAGCCCTCGCCCCGAAGGGCTCGGCCCGAGGGGGTGTCGTCCTTCGCCGACACCCTTCATGTGTGCATCACCAAAGAGGTCGGCGAAGGCCGACTACTGGCCGCAGGCCCCAGAAGGGTGACTTCCAGTCACCGCCTGAATAGTTACCCAAAAACCAAACTAGACTATAACACAAAATCGCATGCGGTCAAGCCAAACTCGCCAGCTCTAGCGGCGCGTACTTCTGGTGCCAGAAGCCTAACCCGGTGGGCTTCTCACCCGGGACGTGCCAGATACCATATACGTCGTTCGCAAGGCGGCGCACGAACTATTGACAAGATACCCGATCAAGCAGCTCGGCTGTCAGGCGTGCGACCAGGCTGGCGGCCAGGATCACCGGGCAGCCGCAGAGATCGGCCACCAACCCCTTATGCCGCGCTGTGTAGCCCATGCAGTCCATCACCACCAGGTCGGGCCTGCGTCCTGCCAATGCAGCCGCGGCGCGTCGGACATCATCGTCGCTGCCATACGGTGATGCGCACTCCAGGATCAATTCGGGGGCCGCAGAGCGCCACTTCTCAGCTACGACGTCCACCTGAGATGAGAGCGGTAGCAGCACTCCCAGCCTGCGCGGCCGGAAGCCGTGAACCACGCTGGCCAGCAGGCGGTCGGGCTCGATCAGCAGCCCAGGAAAGGTGAGCCCCGGGAGCTCGCCCGTGCAGAGCAGGAGGATGGGATTGGCGCCCCTGGCCGCCAGCCGGTCCAGGCAGGCCTGAACTCGTGGCAGGAGCTGGCGCCGGCCTACCGTCACGGCTGAGCCATCTCGGACGCGAGTGTGCAGCACATAATCTCCAGGCGCGGGAGCCAGCTCCGCGATCTGCTCCGGAGTCAGGCTGTCCAGCGCGCCTGCCTGCCATATGGTGGCTCCTGCCGGCAGGAAGGGGAGCATCTGGGGCAGGATGTCGTCGCGCGGGGACTGGCCAATGGTCACCAGGCCGAGCACGAGTTGCAGAAGCTCAGCGCTCATAGCGGTTCTTTCCGCCCTACTGTCTGCAGATGCCTCATCGGGCCATAGAGGGCCACCAGCCGGTCGAACACCTGGGGGTCGTAGAAGGCGCACTCCCCGCGGCCAAAGGCCTTGGCGACTTCCAGGCAGAAGCGCACGGCCATCTCAATGTCGGTAACCTGGCTGGCTCCTGTGGCGCAGCCGGGGACGGCGACCTCGGCCGTGAGGGCCACCCCCACGACCGGGGCAGCCGTGGCCGTGGCCGGTTGCATGATGCTGTTGATATGCGGAATGCCGTTGCCGTAGGGCGTGATGTCTTGGGTGGTGATGGGCAGCACCACCGGTGGCTGGCCGGTTACGGCCGACATGATGCGCAGGAGATCCGGGCTGACCTGGAGGATGTAGCCCTCTTTCACTGTGGGCGAGATGGCAAACCCTCGCCGGTTAATCACCCAGTTCCCGCGCGTGGTGTCTACCGAGAGGATAGCGTCCATGTCCGGGTGGACCTCATAGCGGTTCATGGTGGCGAGGTCTACCGGCGAGCCCATGAAGGGCACGGGATCATGGGGCTGAGTGGGCGCGTTGGGACAGATGTGGGTAGCGACGATAACGTCGCCGGGGAGGCGGTCGCCGTTACGGGCCATGTCGGCCAGCTTGAGCGCGCAGGCCAGGGCCGTGATGGCACCGTCGGCATCGGAGACCAGGCCGATAGCCACTGGCCGGGCGCCAATGCCCCCCAGCCGACCGATGATGCCCAGGGTGGCCGCGTTGCCGCCGGCCTGCTTGCCCGCCGTGCCAGGGACCAGGACGCGCACGAAGTCGGTGCTGCCCTGTTCGCCCTGCACCGGAATCACTTCCGGTTGCAGGCCCCGCTCCCGCAGCACTTCAGCCACGGCATGGCCGTTGACTATGGCGCTGTCCAGCAGTTCGTAGGCCTCAAGGGTTTGTTTCAGGGTCATCGCTGTATCCCTTACTGAGTTCAGAACACATAACGGATGATCTCTTTCCCCACCGCCTCTTCGGCGGCACGGAAGAGCTCGGCCCGGCGCATACCGGCTCCAAGGCGCAGCTGCTCCTTGGCTACACGGATAACGAGAAGCGTCTGTCCCTGGCGGATCTCGGCCGAGGTCAGCGGCCGGGGTTCGGCAGCCGAGAGGGTGGCGATCAGGTCGGGGAAGGTAGCCAACCGCCGGCCCTGGTGCTCCAGCGTCATATACTCGTTCCAGAAGGTGAGCTCGTAGCCGCCGGCCAGCTCGATCCGGCCCACGTCGAAGCCGGCCTCGCTGCGCAGGGCGACATGCGTCACCTGGGCCTGGCAGATCAGTTCGCCGCCCAACACCTGGCATACGGCCTCGGCCGCTTCCTGTGAATTGGCTGCGGCCAGGAGTGCTCGCCCCACGTGAATGGCCTGCCCCACCGCCCCTGGCGCAGCGTGTTGCCGGGCATAGCCCACCGTCACCGGGTTGCGGGCCACGGCTACCAGCCCGCCCGCTTCCACCGCCGCCTGGCGCACCAGCCGCGCCGCCGATGTAAGGCTGCCCTCGACGTAGAGGCGCACATGGCGGCCGGCCTCTGGGTCGCCGCCCACTGCCGCCTGCCTGGCTACGTAATCTGGCACCTGGTCCAGGCCCATGGCACCCATCATGCCCGTGGGGTGGGCGCGGCCGTTGCAGGGCGCGTCCACCACCGGCAGTCCGGTGACACCCGACTGCAGCCAGCCGTTGAGGGTGGCCATGCCGCCGTTCTCGTTGGTGATGAGGCCAGCCACCGGCGTGTCAAGATAAGCCAGCAGCAGTTCGACGGCCTGCACATAGTGGCGCGGCTCAACATGCTTAGTGGTAGCCGAGGGCGCGCCCACTGCCGCCACGGTCACCAGAATAGCCTGATCGTCCAGGTCGGCCAGGGAAATAAGTCGTGGCCGGCCCAACTCCAGAGCCAGCCGGCCCAGGCGCAGACCCTCCTCGATTGCACCGCCACCCCCGCCCCCCAACAGGGCACCCCCATAAGCCGCAGCCCGTACGGTCTCTTCGTCAATTGTTATATCCACCATCAATAGCCCGCTACCCCCAACTCACGGCAGGCTGCCACCACATCGGGGTGCACGTAACGGCCCTCTTCTTCCAGAGGCTGGCCATCCAGGTAGATGCTGGGGTTGAGCACGATGCCGTCAGTGTGGCCGCCGGCATCCCAGGTCAGCCCGCCGATCTGCTTGCCCTGGCTGCCGATGCCGAACTCGATGCAGCCGAACACCCGCTCGTCTTCCACGATGCGGCCGGTGCAGCGGGTGACGCCGGGGTTGAAGCCCAGTGAATAGTGGGCCAGGCGGTAGATGTTGGGATTGCCGATGGAGGCGAACCAGCGCTCCAGGGTGCGGGCTTCATGCCCGCCCTCGACCCTGGTCACCCGTCCTTTTTCCAGGGTCAGCCTGATAGGTGCGCGGAGCAGGCCCAGCTCCTTGGGTGGCCAGCACGCGCCATCGAAAACGATAGTGCCTTCGATGGTCTCTTCCAGGGGGCACCAGGAGATCTGCCCTCCCAGCATGATCGGTTCCCCCGGCGTGTCGGCCAGTTTGCCGGAATAGCGGATTTTGCGGCCGCCCATGCGCGCGGTGAGAGATGTGCCGGCCGGGCTGGTGACCCGGATCTCGTCGGCCTGGGCGATCACCCGGCCCAGGGCGTGGCTGAGGGCGATGAGCTTGGGATAGTCTACCTGGGCAATGGTACGGACCATCATCTCCACGTCCATGCCGGTCAGGCAGATGTAGCGGCAACCCTGCTCCAGGGCGCGCTTGTAGGCTTCGGTGTGCAGCAGGTAGGCCACTGCATACTCGACCCACACGTCGGCCTGGCGGATGGCCCCGGCCACGGCCTTCGGCGGCTCTATCACCGCGCCGGGCCGGCTCTCGTACCACACCACGGTAGGCGTGGCCCCGGCGGCGAAGGCTGCCTGCGCGGTAGCTTCGACCACACGCCAGTCGCTGGAGGTGTCGGCGGTGATCACCACCTCCTCGCCCGGCCTGGTCAACATGATATCTTCGATCAGCTTGCGCGCCCCTCTTGCCAATTCAAAGGCCAGATAGGTGCGGGTGGGTTCCGTTCCAAGCGCGAGTTCCATTCTTTTGTCCTCCTTCCTTTGATCCTTCGTTCTTACTCCCCGATAAGCAGCTCCCCATCGCGCATGGTGAGTTCGCCATCCAGGGTGAAGCTGGGCTTGGGGATGACGAAGTCCTGATGATAGTCGGCGTGAACCAGCCCACCCATGTGGGAGTTGTCCCCTAAGGCCAGGTGCACAGTGCCCAGGATCTTCTCGGCTTCCAGGGTGATGTCAATGCGGCGGGCGTTGGGGTTGGTGCCCACCCCGAACTCGCCCAGGTTGCGCCGCGCTTTGTAAGGCTGGGCCTCGACGCCGGGGCGCAACAGGTCACGCAGCTCGTCACCAACCGCGCCGCCACCGTGTAGTTCGACCAGCTCGCCGCCCGCGAAGGCCATGGTCATAGGGGTGGTTAACCCGGCGTGCCAGCCAGGGGTCACGCGGATGATCCCTTCCGCGGTGCCTTCCACGGGCACGCAATACATCTCGCCGGCAGGGAGGTTGCCCCAGGCCCCCGGTTGGGTGTAGATGCCAGCATCTACCTGGCCTGGCCGGCCCTCCACGCTGAAGCGGATATCGGTGCCGGCCGGGCAGGTGATGTGCACCTGACGGGCCGGGGTGACCCGTGCCGCGAGCTGTTCCGTCAGGCGGCGAACCTTTACATAATCGGCATCCATGGGGCCGCCCGGGTAGAACATCTCAGGGATGAAGCGGGGCATGGAGGCGATGCGCGCGCCGGCGCGGCACGCCTCGGCGCGGGCATCGGTGTGGGAGAGGGAAAACGAGGTGATGATGACGACAACGTGGGCACTCTTCATCTGGCTGGCCACCTCCGGTGGTGGCTCGACGGCGTTGCGGCCGGTGGAAGGGAAGGGCAGGAAACTCACCTCTACCCCGGCCATCCGCTCCCGGGCAATCTCGGCCACGGCCCGCGCCAGCAGCGCGCGTCGCACCATGGCGACCAGAAACGGCTGATCTGCGGTCGTCCACTGTTGCTGTGTCGGCACGTCGGTGAGCACAAGCAGCCGTTCGCCGGGCTTGAGGCCCATGTTCACGGTGAGCATCTTCAGGACTGCGCCTTCAATCTCCGAGCGTTCAACGAGTACCATGTAAGTCTACCTCCTACACAGGACGGGCAGCCGTCCACCTATGGGCTGAACAGGTGACATCGCACCTGGTGATGGTCGCTGATCTGGATCAGGGGCGGTGGTTCGCTAGCACACTTCGCCATTCGGGCGTAACAGCGGGTGTGAAAGACACATCCGGTGGGCGCGTTGGCCGGGCTGGGGATCTCCCCTTCCAGTGTGATGCGTTGGGGGATCAGTTTCAATTCCTCTTCGGTGACGACAGGGATGGCTGAGAGCAGGGCCCGGGTGTAGGGGTGCAACGGGTTGGCAAACAACTCTTGGGTCGGGGCAGTCTCCATGAACTTGCCCAGGTACATCACCGCCACATGGTCAGAGAAGTTCTTGACCACGCTCAAGTCATGGGTGATGAGCAGGTAGGTCAGGTTGAGCTCCTGCTGAAGCCGGGCCAGCAGCTCCAGGATCTTGGCCTGCACCGAGACATCCAGGGCCGAGGTCGGTTCATCCAGCACCACAAAGCGAGGGCGCAAGGCCAGGGCGCGCGCGATGGCCACCCGTTGCTTCTGGCCGCCGCTCAGGGCATGAGGGTAGCTGTAGAAATACCTTTCGGGCAGCTCGACCATATTCAGGAGCTCCCGCACCTGGTGCATCCGCTCGGGCTTGGTGCCGATGCCATGCACTTCGAGCGGCGTGCCGATGATGTCGCAGATGCGCCGGCGCGGGTTAAGGGATGAGGAGGGGTCCTGAAACACGATCTGCATCTGCCGGCGCCAGCTCTTGAGCTCCCCCTCCCGCAGCCTGGCCAGGTCGGTGGTGCCAAAGAGAATACTGCCGGCCGTGGGGCGGATCAGCCGGATAAGGGTTTTGCCAACGGTGGTCTTGCCCGAACCCGATTCCCCGACCAGGGCGAAGGTCTGCCCCTCCAGGATCTCAAAGGAGACATCGTCCACCGCCTTGACCTCACCCACCCGCCGGCCCAGGATGCCGGCAGTGATAGGAAAGTACTTCTTGAGGTGGCTGACCGAGAGCAGTACGTTCATTCGTGGCCTTTCCATCAAGCTGGCCTGCCTCCGTAGGATAACCTAACTCTTCCGACTCTCCCCTCCGTACAGGTGGCAGGCCACCCTGTGGCCTGGGCCGATGGTCACGAGAGTTGGCCTGATCTCCTCACACTGGGCCATGACGTACCCACAGCGGGGGTGAAAGCGACACCCCGGCGGGGGGGCCGTGTAGTCGGGGATGCGACCCTCAATGGCCATCATTTTCTCGCCGGTCAGCTTGGGAAGGGAAGCCAGCAGGCCCTGGGTATAAGGGTGAGAGGGGTTGCGAAAGAGCTCGGCTGTCGGTGCCTCCTCCACAATCTCCCCTGCATACATGACGTAGATGCGCTCCGTCATCTGCCGGGCCACCCCCAGGTTGTGGGTAATGTAGAGGACAGCAAGTCTCTGGTTCGTTACACGCTCCTTTAGAAGTTGTAGGATCTGTTCCTGGGTAGTGACGTCAAGGGCGGTGCCCGGTTCATCGGCTACCAGCAGGGAAGGGTTGCCGGCCAGGGCCATGGCGATCAGCACCCGCTGGCACATGCCGCCGCTGAGCTCAACCGGATAGCTGCGCATAACGCGCACGGGGTCCGGGATGTTCATCTTGGCCAACAGATCAAGCGCGCGAGCCCGCGCATCCTGTTTGGCTGCAGAGTCGAAGGAGGCAGCTAACCGGGCAGCCCAGCTCACCCGGCGCCGGCCCTGCCAACGGATCAGTTCGGTGAATTGCTGCTCGATGGTGAAAACGGGGTTCAGAGAGCTCATGGGCTCCTGGGGGATGAGGGCGATTTCCTTGCCCCGCAGCCCATAGAGGGCATCTTCGTCCATGGCCAGCAAGTCACGGCCTTTGTAGCGGATTTGCCCGCTGACAATACGGGCCGGCGGGGATGGCACGATGCGCAGGATGGTTTTGACCGTCACCGACTTGCCACATCCGGTCTCGCCGACCAGTGCCACCGTATCCCCTTCGCCCACATGCAGGCTGACGCCGTTCACAACGCGGGCTTCGCCTTCGAAGACATCGAAATAGACGCGCAGGTCGGTGACGTCCAGCATGGCTACTCCAGCTCCACGTCGAAAGCGTCGCGCAGCCCATCCCCCAACAAGTTGAAGCCCAGCACGGTGACGAAGATCCCCAGCCCGGAGAAGGTGGTCATCCACCAGCGCGTGGGCAGATGCAGGCGCCCCTTACTGGCTATGGTGCCCCATTCGGGGGTAGGCGGCCGCACCCCCAGCCCCAGGAAGCCCAACACAGCGCCGGTGAGGATGGCGTAGCCAATGTCGAGGGTCACCTTCACGATCAGGATGGAAAGACAGTTGGGCAGAATCTCTTTGAAGGCAATATAGAGAGGGTTGGCACCTGCCGAGCGACAGGCCTCCACAAAGGTCTCCTCCTTGATAGAAAGGACTTGCCCCTGGATCAGGCGCGTATACCATGGCCACCAGCCAAAGGCGATGGCAAAGATGCTGTTTTCAAGGGTGGGGGTGAGCACCGCGCTGACCGCCAGCGCCAGCACCAGGGGTGGGATGGCCAGGAAGATATCGGTGAGCCGCATGATGAAGGTGTTGACCGGGCCTCCCACGTACCCTGCGATGAGGCCCAGCGGCACGCCGATAGCCAGGGAGATGGCCAGCACCGCTACGCCCAGCGAGAGGGAAATGCGGGTGCCAAAGATGACCCGGCTGAGCACATCTCGCCCCACCTCATCGGTGCCAAAGGGAAAGCGGGCGCTGGGAGGCTGAAAGAGGCGATCGAAGTGCACTGCTGCCACATCCTCGGGGTAGGGCGCGATCTGGGGTGCGAAGATGGCCAACACGACCAGGCCCAGGACAATACTCAGCCCTATCAGCGAGAGGGGACTGCGCCCCAGCCGGTGCAATGTACGTCGCAAGTCCTCAAAGGCCGCGGCCTCAGCGACTGCCGGCCGATAGGCGGTCACCGCTCGCGCCACCGCCGCATCGGGCCTGGCATCTGGTATCTGAAACTTGCTCATGCCTCCCTCGCTTCCGCCCCCAACCTGATACGGGGGTCCAACAGCCCATAGGCGATGTCCACCAGGATATTGATGATGGCATACGCCACGGCAACTACCAACACCACACCGATGATAGCATTGAAATCCTTGTAGATGAAGGCCCGCACGCCGTAGCGCGCCATCCCCGGCCAGGAGAACACCGTTTCGACCACGAAGGCGCTGCCCAGGAAGAACCCGTACAGCAGGCCGATAATGGTCAGCGCCGCGATAAAGGCGTTTTTCAGCATGTACCGGTAGATCAGCAGGTTCTCGGGCATCCCATTGGCCCGCGCGGTGAGGATGTAACCCTTACGCATCTGCTCGATCATGCTGGCCCGCACCACCCGCATGAGCTGGGCGATGGGCGACAGGGCCAGGGCCACAGCAGGCATGATCAGATGCAGCAGGCTACTCTTCAGGGCGGGGAAATTGCCTGTCAGCAGGCTATCCACGATGTACAAGCCCGTGATGTGAGTGGGCGCGGGGATGTCGGGGGCCAGCCGGCCAGTGACGGGCAGCAGGCCCAGGTGGTAGGCCAGTATCAGTTGCAGCAAGATGCCGGTCCAGAAGCCAGGCATGGAAACGCCCGAAAGGGCAAAGATGCGCGTGGTGTGGTCCTGCCAGCGGTCCTTGCGGATGGCAGAGAGGATGCCCAAGGGAACACCGACCGCCACGGCCAGGATCATGGCCACGGTGACCAGCTCAAAGGTGGCAGGGAAGTAGTCCTTGAGGTCTACAATCACGTCGCGGTTGGTATAAAGGGATACTCCCAGCTTGCCCTGGAACACCCCACGCATGTAGTGGAGGTACTGGATGTGGATGGGGAGGTCAAGCCCCAACTCTTTGCGGAGCTTGGCCACCTGCTCCTCGCTGGCCTCTGGCCCCAGCGCCAGCCGCGCCGGATCGCCGGGCATCACGCGGGCGATGGCGAAGATGAGCATCGAGAGGCCAATCAGGGCAGGGATGGTGTAAAGAAGTCGTCGGATCAGATAATCGCGATAGCGCATACTCAAGCCCTCTGCTCCCTCCCTACCGACGAGAGGAGGGCACCGGATCTTGTGGGGTTTTGTGGGCGGCGAAGCCACCCACAAAACCCCTTCCCCCATGCGGCCGTTACTTGACCCGCAGCGAGTACCAGGTCAGGTCGTAGCCCAGCACGCCGATGAAGGAGTAGCCGGTCACCCGGTCGCGATGGGCCATGCGATGCAGCGGGTTGGCAATGAAGAGCGCGGCCGCCTCATCGGCCACGATCTCCTGCACCTTGCCGTACAGCGCATACTGTTGGTCGACATCCACGGCAGCCCGGGCCTGGTCCAACAGCGCGCTGACCTCTGGGTTCTCGTAATAGCTGCAGGACATGTAGGTCCCCCAGGCATTGGGATGGAACATCAGGTAGGTATGGCCATCAGGAGATGGGTACTTGGCGGTGTGGAAGACGGCCATGAAGTGCGGTGCGGTATCGGGCTTGGATACCAGCTCCACCATGCGCGCCCACGGCTCAGGTTGCATCTCCACCTCGAAGCCGAGCTCCCTGAGGTTGGCCTGTAGCAGGAGGCCAATCTTCTCCTCGCTTTCCAATCCGCTGACGTAGACGTAGTTGAGCTTGTACTGGGCCGGGTCAATGCCAGAAGCGGCCAGTTCCTCCTTGGCCTTGTCCAGGTCGCGGGTGTATTGAGGGGTATTCGGGTTGTGGCCGGGTAGCAGGAGCGGCACCGGTCCGCGCGCCTGGGCAGCCCCTTTGAAGATCACATTGGTAGCCGTGTCGTAGTCAAAGGCGTATGAGATGGCCCTGCGCACGTGGACGTTATCCAGCGGCGGCTTCTTGTTATGCATGCTCAGGAAGAAGAGCTGGACGTTGGGGTCTTTCTCGACGACGACACCCGGTGACTGCTCTAGCTCCTCAAATGACTCTACCGAGTGCCACTGTTCGATAAAGTCCACCTCGCCCTTCTGGAGCATCAGCTTCTGGGTGGCCAGCTCGCTGACGATCAGGAAGGTGGCTTTGTCTACCTGGCCAGGCTCCCAGCCGCCCCAGTAGTCGGGGAACTTGCGGAAGATGGTCTTCGTGCCCGGCTCGTACACCTCGACCAAGTAAGGGCCGGAGCCGGCATCCTGGTGATTGAGGAACTCCATGCCGTAGTCGCCGAACT
Organism: Anaerolineae bacterium; assembly: GCA_034434335.1. Lineage (GTDB taxonomy): Bacteria > Chloroflexota > Anaerolineae > CG2-30-64-16 > CG2-30-64-16 > DAOTZS01. The sequence continues at coordinate 22,996 of DAOTZS010000018.1, read as the reverse complement.
CCCCGTAGTCGCCCTGCTGCTTGTTGGCCATCAACAGATCTTTGTTGACCACGAAGAATTGCACCAGGGTGGCCATGAAAGGCCCGTAGGGCTTGTTCAGGTGGAAGGCCACGGTGTAGTCGTCTATCATCTCGGTATCACCGACATCCAACACCCCCTTCCAGAGCCAGGCGAAGCCTTTGCCGATGGACAACATGCGGTCCATGCTGAAGACGACGTCCTCGGCAGTGAGCTCCGTGCCGTCGTGGAACTTGACCCCCTTGCGCAGGTGGAAGGTATAGGTCAGGCCATCCTCAGAGATGTCCCAGCTCTCGGCCAGGTGCGGCCTGGGTGGGCCACCCTTCGTCGGCCAGACCAGCGGGTCGTAGACGTTCATCACGTGGAGGCTTTGTGTCTCGTCCACATGGATAGCAGGGTCGAGTGTGGCTGTGGTTTGCTGGGTAGCATAGGTGATGGCGATTTCCGGCACCGGCGTGGGGGTGGGTGGCACCGGTGTCGGCGCGGCCGGCGCTTTAGCGGCCGTCGTGGGAGCTGGTGCCGGTGCAGGGACAGGTGCCGGTACGCACTGGACCAGCGCTAATGAAGCGACGATCAGTAAGCTCAACAGCCCAAGAACGGTTCTCTTGTCCATGGCGCTCCTCCTTTTTCTGATAGAGATATGCAGCTAGCAGGACGACCAATGACGAAGGACGAAGAGCAAGAGATCAGGTAACCCGGCATCCCTCCTTTCCCTCAGAACATGATCCGTCTGGCCTGTGACCGCTACAGCGCGTAAGTGTAGAAGGTCTTCAGCGCAGGGCTGGTGCCAGCGACGCCCCATGCCAGGTCAGAAGCTGAGCCGAAATCCGGCCTGCCGCTTTCAGAGTGGCGTCAATCAGCATGGGGAGCCGCTCTGCGCTAAATCGGGAGGCCAGGCCAGCTATGCTCAGGCCGGCCACCACAGCATGGTTGCTGTCAAACAAAGGGACACCGACGGCGGCCACGCCGGGGGTCAACTCCCCCACGCTAAAGGCCCACCCCTGACGTCGAATGGCCGCCAGTTCCTCCTGCAGGCGGGCTGGCTCGGTGATCGTGTCCGGGGTTATGGCGGCCAGGCCCCGGCCGGCCAGCCCGTCCACCACCTCTGCAGGGAGGTAGGCGAGCAGGACCTTGTTGGAGGCACCGGCATACAAAGGGTAGCGACCACCGATGGTCATGGTGACGCGCACATGCTGGGGGCTGTCCACCTTGTCAATACAGACACTCTCGTCCCCACTGGGCACGGTCAGGAAAACTGACTCGCCAGTCTCTTGGGCCAGTTGGACCATGATGGGATGGGCAATCTGGCGCAGGTCAATGCCAGAGAGGACAACGTTCCCCAGCTCGACCAATTTGAGCCCCAGGCGGAAACGCCCTCGTTCGACCTGGGTCACGAATCCGCGGCGCTGCAGCGTTTCCAGGATGCGATAGACGATGCTACGATGCAGGCCCAGGGCCTGGGCCAGTTCACCAGTGCTCCACTCGGGGTGATGACTGCTGAACTGGAGCAGCACCTGAAGCGCGCGATCCACTGTCTTGAGTTGGGAGTTGGGCTGCCCCATAGCTACTTTACCGGGCACAGAAGGAGAGGTGTTTCGATTTGCGAATCACCAATTCTATTTTAGCACAGGTGCCCGTCCCATGCAAAGAGCCAAGGTGGTCGGTGGTCAGGTGGTCCTATCTGGTGGATGTCCTGTGTCGCCGCAGCGCTGGCACGGCCTGACGACGACCTGCCGGACAGAGGAGAAAGGGTCAGCCGCCGCTGAAGCAGCGGGTTAGCGAATATGGAGCACTGGGTGGCCGACGGCATTGCCGTCGGCCACCCAGTCATCCAAAGGTCTTACGCATACGCTCGCAGTAATATTGCACGTTCTCCCACTTAGCATCGGGCGGGATGCGATGGTCGGGGCAGGGGATGTAGCCTCCCAGTTCGACTAGTGGCCGCAGGCGTTCCACCTCGGCGTCCACCGCGGCATAGTCGCGTGCCAGCACGCGCTTATCCATCCCTCCTACCCCGCGCAGCTCGCGGCCGTACTTCTCGCGCCACGGCTTGATGCTGGCACCCCAGGTGCCCACCTCGATGGGGAACATGGTGTTTACACCGTTCTCCAGCCAAATGGGGACCAAAGCATCTATCTTCCCATCGCAATCGAGGGAGACGATGTGGATGCCGTGCTGGTTCAACAGGCTGGTGATGCGCCGATAGTGGGGCCCTACTTTGGCGGCGAAGAACTTGGGGTTGACCAGGGGACCGCTCTTGTAGCAGATATCTTCCCAGAAATGCCCGAAATCGAGTTGGATACCTGTCTCGAGCACCGCCTTCACGCCCTGGTAGCACAGCTCAGCTACCGTTTCGATCATCTCTTCCAGCAGGGCGGGGTCGTCCACGGTCAGGTAGCTGAGGCCCACCAGCCCCAACCAGTCGCGGATCTTGCCGAAGAGGCTGCCGCACCAGAGGCCTACGGCCCGCTCGCGGGCTGCCGGCTCGGGTACCTGGCGCAGCAAGGTGCCGTCGAGCCGGTCGGGGTGCCATTGCAGGCGAGGCTTGTAGTGCGCCTCCCACGAGGCGCGGTCTTTGAGCAGATGGTCCAGTTCGGTAGGGATTGAGACCACCCCTGGCTTCTGCACGATAATGGCGCCGTTTTCGTCCAGCACTTTGTAGCCGCCATCGGGCAGCTCTCCGAGTACCTGGCGCTCGATCGGGGGATGCAACCCCAGGTCCGCGCCCACGGTGGCTGCCCAGTTGAAGTCAAAGCCCAACATCTGGCTGATCTTGAGGTCAGCGGCGTTGCCGTCGGCCCAGGCCTGGGCATCTTCCAGGGAAAGGTGGCCCTCGGCAGCCCACTTCTCCAGCGTCTCCCGCCAGAAGCCGAAGTGGACAAGCGGCAGCCGGTCATACGGCTGGGAGTTGAGGATGGCAAGTACCCGTTCGCGGTGATTCATGGTAAGCGCATCTCCTTCCGTCCTGAACGACTAAAGTCGTTACTACGAAGAAAATCGCCAGTCCGGTTATTGACAGGATTTACGCAGCTGCACTACGCTGTGCCCCCACCCCCTAGCCCCCGCCCCCAATCGGGGGCGGGGATCCTTTGGAAGGGGTATTCTGGGCGGCGAAGCCGCCCAGAATACCCCTATAATCTTGATCCCCCTTCCCCGCAAGGCGGGGAAGGGGGCAGAGGGATGGGGCGATACGCCTCAAAGTGCGTAACTCCCGTTATTGACACGACACCTTTTGGCGCTGTTGGCCCGGGGCTTACACAGGCGGAAGCACCTGTTTGCTCAGCTCCAACGGGCTCAGCGGAGGCGCAAATGGCCTCAGCCGCACGCTGAAGCGGGTTTCCTCTGGGCGCACCAGATATTGGGGCAGGGTGCCCGGCCCGCAACTGGCGCCTCCCAGCCCCGACTGCTTGTAGTCCAGGTTCAGGGTGATCTCGTCCCGGCGCTTGAGCTCATAGGTGTGGCGGGCTCGGGTCAGGTCTTCGGCCGTGAAATGGAGCGCGCTGACCTCCATGAGGGGCATGGCCACCGCCAGCAGGCCGGCGCCGGCCGGATCAGTCAGGGCAGCCCAGCGCACGTCGGTCTTGTTGCCGGTTTCCTGGGGCATGATGTAGGGATGGTATTGCTCATCCACCGTGCCACTGTAAACCCCGATCTGGGCACCCTCCTTGCGGTCACAGTAGGTCTCATGGGGACCACGGCCGTACCAGGTGAAGGTGTTGTAGATACCAGGCAGGCACAGGTGCAGCCCCAACCGCGGAAGGGGCGGGAGGCCCTGGTCGGGCATAATGTGGGTCTCCAGGACCACATCACCGCTGCCGTAGATAGTATAGCGGTAATCGCATTCGAAGCCGGCCGGGCAATCGGCCGCGCAGACGCGTGCCTGTGCCTCGATCTGCACCGCCTGAGGGCTGGGCTGCTGCACGCTGACCTTCTTGACGTGGTGTTGCAGCCGATCGAGCCCTGCCTTGCGCCAGGCATCTGCCGACTGCTCGCTCCATGGCTGGCCTTCGTCGTTGTCGGTGGGCGCGCGCCAGATGTTGAGCACTGGCCCCGCACACAGCAGTTCCCTTTCGCCGTATTGCCAGGAAGCAATGGTGCCCCCTTCCTTGCTGAATACCAGCCTGAACCCCGCCCCTTCCACGGTGATGGCCTCCCGGGACTCGTTCAGGTGGAGGGCCGGCATGTTGGCAGGAAGCAGCACCGCGGCCTGGGGCACCTGGAATGGCAGTTTGAACTGGGCCCAGGCCACCTCATGTCCCCGGCTGGCCCACAGGGCGTCTTCGGCCAGGGTGAAGCTCAGGGTCAGCCAGTATTCGGTACCGGGAGCCAGGTCCGGTTTATGGAAGGGCACGGTTACCACATCGCTGCCACCGGGTGGAGTGCTCAGGCGGGGTAGGGTGCCCTCTTGCAGTACCTGGCCATCGGCTGTTATGCGCCAACTGATCTCCAGTCCGCTCAGGTCGGTGAAGTTGTAACGATTGTGGATGCGAAGCTGGCCTTTATCCAGGTCTACCGGCTCGACCCATACCGGCTCCAGCATCTTCTTATATTCCCACAAGCCGGGGTGGGGTTGGCGGTCGGGCGCAACCAGGCCGTTGATGCAGAAGTTGGCGTCGTTGGGCTGGTCGCCGAAATCGCCGCCATAAGCGAACCAGACCTGGCCCTCGGGGGTTACCTGTCGGATGCCCTGGTCTACCCAGTCCCAGATGAAGCCTCCGGCCAGGCGGCGATGGGCCCTGATCGCTTCCCAGTACTCTTTGAGGTTACCGGTGCTGTTGCCCATGGAGTGGGCGTACTCGCACATGATCAGCGGCCGTGTCTCGCCGGGCGTCTCGGCCATCTCGACCAGCCTGTCAATCGGCGGGTACATTACGCTGAGGATGTCAATCGGCCGGGCATCATCTGGCCCGCGATAGGTGCGCCAGCCAGTGGCACTTTCGTAGTGTATGGGCCGGGTGGGATCGTATTCGTGGATCCAGCCGGCCAGGGCCGCGTGGTTGGGGCCGTACCCCGACTCATTGCCCAGGGACCAGATGACCACGCAGGGGTGATTCTTGTCGCGCTCCACCATGCGGATGCCGCGTTCCATGAAGGCGGTAATCCAGCGAGGATCCTTCGTCGGCCGGTCCCAGAGGCCATGGCTCTCAATGTTGGCTTCGTCAATGATGTAAAGGCCATAGCGGTCGCACAGGTCATACCAGCGTGGGTCGTCGGGGTAATGGCAGGTGCGCACGGCATTGATGTTGAACTGCTTCATCAGCTTGATGTCCTGGATCATGGACTCTACGCTAACGGTGTGGCCGGTATCAGGGTCGTGCTCATGACGGTTGACGCCCCCGAAGCGCACCGGCACTCCGTTGATCAGGATCTGGCCATTGCGCACCTCGACCTGCCGGAAGCCCACCTTGCTCGTCTGCACCTCAACCACCTGGCCGGCAGGGTCAAGGAGGGTGAGCAGGAGGGTGTAGAGGTGCGGTTGTTCCGCGGACCATTGTTGCGGGTGCTCCACAGGTATGGCGGCCTCCAGGACCACCTCGTCCCAGGGCATAATGTCCAGGGACTGGAGGGGAGATGGCTCAACAAATGCCTGCCAGTCACCGTGGAAGGAAACTACTTTCCACCCCGGAGGTGCGCTGATGGGCACTGGCCGGCCTGCGGGGTCGAGGAGTTTGACCGTCAGAACGTGGCCCGTAGCCCGCTCTGGCGTAGCGTTGCGCACGTGAGCCCGTATGCCGAGGATGGCATCCTGATAGGCGGCATCAAAAGTGGTGCGCAGCGCCAAGTCGCGCACGTGTACACCCGGAACGGCATACAGGTAGACGTCGCGGTAGATACCGCTCAGGCGCCAGAAGTCCTGGTCCTCCAAGTAGCTACCGTCGGACCAGCGGTAGACGCGCACGGCCAAAGTATTTTCGCTAGGCTTGACATAAGGGGTGATGTCGAACTCGGCTGGCAGGCGACTATCCTGGCTGTAGCCTACCTCCTGGCCGTTCACCCACAGGTGAAACGCCGAATCTACCCCTTCAAAGAGGAGGAAAATGCGCCTGCCGCTCCATTCTTCCGGGATGGTGAAGGTGCGGCGGTACGAGCCAGTGGGATTGTCGTCGGCCGGCACGGTCAGGCGGGCGTCTACCGGGAAGGGGTAACGGACATTGGTGTAAATGGGCTTGTCATAACCCTGAAGCTGCCAGTTGCCAGGCACAGTAATCGTATCCCAGGCGCTATCGTCGAAGCCGGGCAGGTGAAAATCTGCGGGTGCGGAGGCTGGGTTGGGGGCCAGGTGGAAGCGCCATGGGCCATTGAGCAGCCGGAAGTAAGGTGAGGCCGAGCGGTCATCGGCCAGGGCCGTGGCCTCATCGGGGTAGGGCACCAACGGAACGTGCCCACGTTCTTTGTTGCGCCCCACGACCTGGGGGTCCTGCCAATCGCGAAGATTTGGTGTGGTCATAGGCAGAGTCGCTCCTGTGGGTTGGAGATATGAACAAGAAAAGCGGGCTTATGCCCGCTCTTCTATTACCTCCTGGGCTTTGATCCGTTCGTGGTCAGGCGTCCAGCTCTTCTTGTTCTCGGGGGTAAATGCCACACTGTGATCAGGTGAGCCGCAGAGGACTCGAACCTCTAACCCGCTGATTAAGAGTCAGCTGCTCTGCCGAATTGAGCTAGCGGCCCAGGAATAGTGTCATGTTTCAGCTAAGGTGATCATACCAGAACTCCAAACCTGTGTCAAATAAGTTTCCGCTTGACTTCTGTTGTACCTCTGTCGGCAATCTACCACCCCAGGCCGCCTACCTGATTAACGTCATGGACGATCTGGATGGCCCGGTATACATTAGCAGGGTAGGCTCTGGCACGGAAGGGTGTGCCAGTCATTGGCTGGGTCTCCCTGGTGCACTACCAACAACAGGAGGGTGGAGTGGACGCGATAGAAGCTATCTACAACGCGGTTCTGAACGGCGATGCCCCTGGCGCTAAGGCAGGGGTGGAAGCTGCACTGGCTGCCAACATTCCTGCGGAGAAAATCTTGAAGGACGGCCTGATCGCGGCTATGGCCGAGGTGGGCCGGCTCTTTGAGGCGAACGAATACTTCGTGCCTGAGATGCTGGTGTCGGCTCGCGCCATGCAGGCAGGCCTTAGCCTGCTCAAGCCTCACCTGGCCGAGGCTGGCGCCCAGCCGGCCGGCAAGTTCATCATAGGGACGGTGAAGGGCGACCTGCATGACATCGGCAAGAACCTGGTTGCCATGATGATGGAGGGGGCCGGTTTCGAGGTGATAGACCTGGGTACCGATGTGTCCCCCGAGGCCTTTGTGCGGGCTGTACAGGAGCACAAGGCGCAGCTCATGGGCATGTCGGCCCTCCTCACTACTACCATGCCTTCCATGTCCACTACTATCAAGGCGTTGGAGGAGGCCGGCGTGCGTGATAAGGTGAAGGTGATGGTCGGCGGCGCGCCGGTGACGGATGCCTTCGCCAAGCAGATCGGCGCCGACGGTTTTGCTCCCGATGCCAGCTCTGCAGTGCGCAAGGCCAAGGCCTTGCTTGGGATCGAGTAGCTCCTGTAGGGGCAGGCGGAGCTCCGACCTGCCCCTACCCTAATACTGCCTCTATGATGCCCCGGTAACCTCGCTCCGCGGCCAGCAACTGGCTGATCTCCAGCCGCTCGTCCACCACGTGGGCGTCTTCCTCGCGGCCGGGCCCAAACCCAACTGTGGGAACGCCGGCCATTCCTGCGCTGTAAGCTGCGTTGGTGCAGAAACGATATGCTCCGAACTCGGGGCGCTGCCCTGCCGCCTGCAGTCCTCGCCACGCCATCTGCACGAAGGGATGTTCTTCAGGCAGTAACCAGGCCGGCAGAAACTTCGGCCCGCGCAACACGGCCCCCGTGTAGGTGCGGTGCTCGCCCTGGGCAATGGTGGCCTGCAATTGGATGTCTGCCAGCCCCGCCAGCCCATGCAGCGTGCCCAACACCTCTGCGGGTGTTTCGCCCGGCAGCAGCCGGCGGTCATAGGTCACGCGACAGCGGCTGGGGATCACCGAGTAGGCCGGGTACGGGTCGGAGATGATGTCGGTCAGAGCCCAAATGGCCGGCCCCAGCAGCGGATCGTCCCGCACCGGTAGCTGTTCAATGGCCTGCACCACCCGCATCATATCCAGCACCGCGTTGCGCCCCAGGCCTGGGTTAGACGAGTGTGCTGGCCGGCCTATAGTCTCCAGATGGATCTCGGCCCGCCCGCGGCCGCCCCGGTTGAGCCTGAGTTGAGTGGCCTCGCCTATCACCACGTAGTCTGGCCGTACAGCCTCCATTACACTGCGCAGTGCCGCGCCTTCCAGGTTTTCCTCCATGACGGTAGCGCTCACAACCAATCGGCCGCGCATCCTGGCCCGGTTGGTATGTGCGGCGGCGTAGATCATGGCTGCCAGCCCGGCCTTCATGTCGGCTACGCCGCGGCCATAGATGAAACCCTCTGCGATCTCCCCTCCAAATGGGTCATGGGCCCAGGGCACACCGGGTGCGATCCCCACTGTGTCGCAGTGGCCGTCGAGGAGCAGGGTGGGACCAGGCTGGCCGGCCGAGATCACCCCGACCACGCTGCCGTTTGCATCTACCCACACCTGGTCGAATCCCAGCTCTCGCATCTTATCCGTGATCAGCGCCACCACCGCCGCCTCCTCACCGGCCGGGCTGGGGCAGCGCACAAGGGACTGGACGAAGCCGATCAGGTCTGTTTCTGCGCTCATTGTGTTCAACTCCCACCATTATCTGGCTGACCTGGCTTCCGTATGGCCAGGCACGAACTGCCCACCTCCGGGCCCGCCCACAAACACGCCTCCACGGGCGATGATCCGGCCCCGCAGCATGGTAAGCACGGGGTATCCGTGCAGGTGCCATCCTTCATAGGGGGTGTAGTCGCAGTTTTCGTGAAGGAGGTCAGGGGTGAGGGTCACCTGGTGTTCGGGGTCGAAGATCACCACATCGGCATCGGCCCCGGGGACCAGCGCGCCTTTGCGCGGGTAGAGGCCGAAGAGGCGCGCCGGAGCCGTGCAGCAGGCCTCCACCCAGCGCTCCAGGGTGAGCCGGCCGGCCCGCACCCCGTAAGTGTAGAGCAACGCCAGTCGCGCTTCGATGCCGGGCATGCCACCTGGCACCTCCGTGAAAGGCGGCAGGGAGGTCCGGCCTGTGCTGGCCAGGTCCTTCTGCCCGTGAAAGAAGAAGGGGCAGTGGTCGGTGCCCACGCTTTGCAGGTCGCCCGCGGCCAGATGCTGCCAGAGGGCAGCCTGGTCAGCAGGTGTGCGCAGGGGAGGTGAGCAGATAAAGCGCGCGGCCTCAAAACCTGGCCGCTCGTATTCGGCCTCGCTGAGCAGCAGGTACTGGGGGCATGTTTCGCCGTAAACAACCTGCCCGCGGTCACGGGCGCGGCGGATGGCCTCCGCGCCGCGCGCTGTGGACACATGGACCACATAGAGCGGACACCCGGCAGCTTCAGCCAGGGCCAGGGCCCGTTCGATGGCCTCTGCCTCCATGCTGGCCGGCCGCGAGCGTGGGTGGTAGCGTGGGGAGACCTGCCCGGCTGCCAGGAACCTGGCCCGCAGGTAGGAGATGCCGGCGTCGTTCTCGGCGTGGATCATGAGCAGGCCGCCGGCCGCAGCGACCGCTTCCATGCCGGCCAGCAGCGCCTCATCCGACAGCTTGATGCTGTAGGTCATGTAGGCTTTGAACGAGGGGCAGCCGGCCGCCACAATAGCAGGGATCTCCGCCAGGGTTTCTGGCCCGGCATCGGTCAGGGTCATATGCAGGCTGAAGTCAACCACGGCGCGGCCGGCAGCTTCGGCCTGGCGGCTGGCCAGGGCCTGCTGAAGGCGTGTCGGGTCGTGCTGTGCCTCGCGGGCAGGTTCCGCAAAATCAATCACGGTGGTCGTGCCCCCGCAGGCTGCGGCGATGGTGCCTGTCTCCCAGTCGTCGCTGGAGATGACCGGGCCGGCCGGCATCTGCAGGTGGACGTGGGGGTCGACCGCGCCGGGCAGCACCAGCTTGCCGTCGGCGTGGATGACCTGCCGGCCGGTCAGGCCCAGCCCGATGGCAACAATCTGCTCGCCGGTGATGCCCAGATCGGCTGCGATCGGTCCACCGGGCGTGATCAGTGTGCCCCCGCGGATCACCATGTCGCAGGCCAGGGAGGTCTCGTCGTTTGAGTTGGTTATTATCATCCTATGTCTCCGCCAAGGTTGCTTTGTGCCGGAATCCGGCTTACTGAGTCTACCAGTATCCTGCCTGGCGCGCCAAACTGAAGGCCGTGCTGCGATGCCCTTTTTGAGAAGAGCCCTAACTGCGCTATAATCTAGGCGTCTATCAGTCATTCATGCACCGCGACGCGAGGTGTCCTTTCACTTTGGTAACTATTCAGCGGTGACTGGAAGGACCAGCCGAGGGCTCGCCCGAGGCGTCACCTTTTTGGGCCTGCGGCCGGTGGTCGGCCTTCGCCGACCTTTCCCATGATGCGCTGACCTCAGGAGGCCATCCGTTGAAACTTTCCGTCTTGATACCATGTTACAACGAGAAGGAAACCATCCGCGATATCGTCGCGCACGTGCGCGCTGTTGAACTGCGCCTGAAGGTGAGAGATAGGCGATTCCCGGGCCCGGTCGAGCCTGATGGCACAGTGACGGTGGAGGTGGAAAAGGAAATCGTGATCGTAGACGACGGCTCGGTGGATGGCACGCGCGAGATCCTGGCTGAGCTGGCCACCCTGCCGGATGTCTTCGTCTATTACCACGACCACAACATGGGCAAGGGCGCAGCCGTGCGCACTGCCATTGAGAAGGCCACCGGCGATATCATGCTGGTCCAGGACGCCGACCTGGAATACGACCCCCGCGACTATCCCGCCCTGCTCCAACCCATTATCGAGGGCCGAACTCAGGTCGTCTATGGCAGCCGTTTCCTGGGGGGACCCCGCAAGGCCATGTTCTTCACCCACATGCTGGGCAACAAACTGCTCACCCTTCTGACCAACATCCTGTTTGACACGATTCTCAGCGACATGGAGACCTGTTACAAAGTCTTCACGCGCGAAGTCGCCCAGCAGTTGCACCTCAAATCGCACGGCTGGGGCTTTGACCCCGAGATCACGGCCAAGATCCTCAAGCGCGGCTATCGCATTTACGAAGTGCCCATCTCCTACACCGGCCGCGAATACCATGAGGGCAAGAAGATCAGTTGGCGCGATGGGCTGACGGTGATGTGGACACTGCTCAAGTACCGCCTGGTGGAGTGAACCCATGGCCATAGCTGACCACAAGCAGCCGGCTGTCCTTGGCGGTCAGCGGTTGGCCTTAGGGGCCAGGGTTGGGGTAGCCTGGGCCTGGCCCCTTCTCCTGAGTGTCGGTGGGTTAGTCCTGCGCCTGGTCCCCTGGCTGAGGAATTACCCCCTGCATCGAGATGAGGCTCTCTACGGCTACTGGGCCCGCCTCATTGCCAGCGGCCAGGACTCATTCCTGCTCACACCCTGGGTGGACAAGCCCCCACTGGTGCTCTACCTGCTGGCCGCCAGCCTGAAGGCCGCGGGGGTCTCGGAGGCGGCTCTGCGCCTGCCCGGCATGGTGGCGGGCCTGTTGTTGGTGCCGTTTACTTACGGCCTGGCACAGCGCATTTACGGCCCAGCCGCCGGCCGGCTTGCCGCGCTGTTAGTGGCCGTTTCGCCTTTTGCCATCCTGTTTGCGGCCACAGCCTTCACCGACCCCTGGCTGACACTCTGGCTGGCAGCCGCCGCGTGGGCAGCGGCTGCACGGCGCCCCTTCTGGGCGGGGCTGTCTCTGGGGCTGGCAGTGGCCAGCAAGCAGCAGGGGGTGTTGGGCATCCCGCTGGTCCTGGCGCTGATGGCCGTAGAGGGTCAAGGCCGCGCTGGGTGGCGTTTACTGCGTGGTTTGGGCCGCGCGCTCTTCGGTTTCCTCCTCATCTTTGGGCCGCTCACCTGGTGGGATAGCCTGCGCTGGTCCAATCGTCCCAGCTTCTGGGAGCGCAGCCTGGCAACCTACGCGGTGCTGAAGTTGGCGCCGCCGGCCATATGGCCGGAGCGCCTCGGGCGGTGGGCAGAACAATGGAGCTACCTGTTTGGGACACCGCTCCTGAGTGGGCTGGCACTGGCGGCAGTGATCCTGGTGGCGGCGCGGGGAGGACGTCAGTTCTGGGATGGCTGGCGCTCCCGACGCCAGGCTGGGCCAGGCCGGCCAGCCTGTCCGGCAGAAAGCCGACAAGGTGTGGTCTTGTCCCTGTATGTCTGTGGCTACCTGGCGCTGCACTTCCTGGTGACCTTTCAGCCCTGGGACCGCTATCTGCTGCCACTATTGCCGTTCACCTGTGTGCTGACGGCCAGGGGCCTGCTCCTGGCCTGGGGCTGGCTGGCGCGCCTGCGCCGTGGCAGAGCCCTGCAGGCGGCCAGCGCGGTGTCCCTGGCCTTGGGCCTGGCATGGTCAGCATGGCTGGGTGCCGACGGCCGGCTGCCGGTGGGGAGCGATCACGGGGCATATGCTGGCCTGCGTCAGGTCGTCGCCACTATCTCCAGCCTGCCCCCGGACGCGGTGATCTACCATCGCTGGCTGGGGTGGCACTACGACTTTTACCTTTTCGACACCCCTTATGAGCGCCGTTGGTGGAGCAACCCATGGCTTCTGGCCGATGACGCGGCCAGCACTGCCCGGACAGAGCCCGAGCGCCCCCAATGGCTGGTGTTGCCGGGTTGGGAAGACGAGGCAGCCAACGGGCTGAGGCTGGCTCTGGTCAGCAGGGGCCTGGCCTTGGCCGAGTGCCAGCGCATCTACCGGCCCGACGGCAGCCGCTCATTCACTATGTACCAAATCGTGCCGGCAAGGGGTGTTGTCCGATGAGAAGTCCCGAACATCGTCTGCGGAAAAGAGTGGTCCGCGGTGTCAGCCGGTTCCTGTTCGGCGCAGGCTGGAAGGGCGACCTGATCGCCTGGCTGGGCCTGGGGCTCGTGACCCTGATTGTCCTCTGGCCGTTAGGGCTCACCAACCGCGTCCTGGCCGGGGTGGATGCCTTTACTTACTTTCTGCCCTATTGGGCCTACCGCATGGCCGAGCTGCGTGCTGGCCACCTGCCTCTGTGGAACCCCTATCTCTTCCTGGGCGTACCCTTTCTGGCCAACGCCCAGGCAGCCGTGCTGTACCCTCTTCACTGGCCGCTGAGCTGGCTGGCCCCCGAGCGCGCGCTGATCTGGTCGGCGCTGGGGCACATCTGGCTGGCGGCCGGCCTGGCCTACACCTTTGCCCGGCGCTCTTTGCGCCTGAGCCGGCCGGCCGCGACCGTGAGCGCGCTGGCATTCGGCCTGGGCGGCTTCACGGCCGGCCGCATCGAGAACATTAACCAGCTTAACACCGTGGCCTGGCTGCCTGCTGTGCTTTGGCTGTCGGACGAGGTGGCCCGGGCAGCAGAGGCACAGGCACGGCTCCGTTGGCTGGGCGGCCTGACCCTTGTCATCGCGGTGCAACTGCTGGCCGGGCACACCCAGATGGCCTTCATCAGCCTGGTGGGGCTGGTTCTCTGGAGGCTGGTGGGGCTGGCGGTTGCCTGTGCTCCCTATCGCCGGGGGGGTGGGGAGGCCAACCAGAAAGGGGATGAGAGGCTGGGGCCGGGCACCAGCGCCTGGGACGCCATCAGGCCGGCGCGCGTCGTGGCTGCGGTGGCCCGCTTTCTTCACCGGTATGGATTTCACCTGCTCCCGCTGGCGGCCATCATCCCCGCCTGCCTGCTGGCAGCCGGCCAACTGCTGCCGACGTGGGAGCTCAGCCGGCTGGGGTTACGTGGCGAGGGGCTGAGCTACCGCCAGGCAGTAAGCTTTTCCCTGCGGCCCCGTTTGCTGGCCCAAAGCCTGCTGCCTCCATTCGCGGACGGCCTGGCCGAGGCGTTCGGCAGCGAGGGGTATGCAGAGTTCATGGGCTATGTGGGGGTGGCAGCCCTGGTGCTGGCCGCGGCCGGCGTGCTCAAGACTTTGCGCCCAGGACATGCGGGCGGGATCCCTAAACTGACAGTGTTCGGGCTTCTGACGCTGGCGAGTGTAGGTTTTTTGTTGGCCTTGGGCGGTTACAACCCGTTTTATTATCCCTTGTGGCGGGCGGTGCCCGGGTTCGCCTCATTTCGCGCGCCGGCGCGCTGGCTGGCGCTATACGCCCTGGGGGTGGCTGGACTGGCAGGGGTGGGCGTGGAGGTTTGCTTGGCCAGGAACACTCAGGGAGACGTGCTCTTACGGAAGCCACGCAGGAGCGGGTACGTATACGTGGGTATACTCCTGCTGATAGCGCTGGCTGCGTTTCAGAAGTGGCCGGCCTGGCCTGCTCTGGCCGGCTGGGCGGCGGCGGGGTTGCTCAGCGCGGGGCTGCTCTGGCTGGGGCCGCGGCGCCCCCAGCTTGCCCGGGCAGCCCTGCTTGCTCTGGTGGTGGCCGAGTTGTGGCTGGCCGGCCGGGCCTTGCCCTTCGCCCGCGCCACCGCTCCCCTGGCCCTGAGCCTGCGCAACGCCCCCGCTGCCCTGTTGGCTGCCACAGCCGACCAGCCCCCCGCCGGCCGCGATCGCTTCCTCAGCATGTCGGACATCCGTTTTGACCCCGGCGACCTGGCCGCGCTGCGCAACCTGCAAGCCGATCGTCTGCCAGCCGAGGCCGTGGAAAGGTTGGTGAGGGCAGCCAAGCAGATGGAGGTCATCGCGCCCAATCTGTCGCTGCTGCTCCGCCTGCCGGCTGTGGACGGCTATGACGGCGGCCTGGTGCCCACCCACCTCTACCGCCAACTGCAAAGCCTCTTCCTGCCGGCCGACCAGGCCCTGCCCGACGGCCGGCTGCGCGAGCAGCTTGAGGCAGTGCCCCCTGACCGACTGCTCGACCTGACGGGTACCCGCTTTGTCATCAGCGATAAGCAGGATGACCTGTGGCTTGACGATATCTATTACGATCTCGAGCTGCCGGCGACCTTGCAGCCGGGCACCTCTTTGCGCCTGGACCTCAGCGGCTATCCGCCCTTCTCCGCCACCGGGCTGGGGGCGATTTGGGGGCTGCCGGCAGAGGTCACGGCGCAGAGCACCTTGGCACACATGGTGGTCAGTACGCTGGCGGGGGAGGAGATAGCCCTCGATGTCGAAGGTGGCCCTGGATGCCAGCCCCTGGAGAATCCGTTCTTACGGCCGCTGCCTGGGGTGACGTATAACTGCCTGGCCCGGTTGGATTTCCCGGCGCCGTTGACACCGTCGGCCATAACAGTGCAGGTGCCGGCCCGCTCGGGAGCTTTTGTTGTGCTGCGTGGGCTGAGCCTGGTGGATGCGCGCACGGCCGCGCATGCTTCGGTCACCGT
The DNA here is from genome assembly GCA_034434335.1 of Anaerolineae bacterium. Taxonomy (GTDB): domain Bacteria; phylum Chloroflexota; class Anaerolineae; order CG2-30-64-16; family CG2-30-64-16; genus DAOTZS01. The sequence goes on along the minus strand of DAOTZS010000018.1, from coordinate 7,627 downwards.
GTCACCTGCTGGCAATTTCCGGCGCATCCACACGGGGGACGTGAAGATCTATGAGCGGCTGGATGCGCCAGGCCGGGCCTGGCTGGTCCACGGTGTTGAGCCAGTAACTGATGACGTGGCGGCCCTGGCGCGGCTGGCCGATCCCGCTTTTGACCCGCGCCGCATCGTCATTGTGGCTGGCCAGGTAGCCCCTCAGCCGGCTGGTGAGGTGCAGCCCGGCGAGACGGTTACAGTCCTGGCGTATGAGGCAGAAGAGGTCGTCCTGGCCGTGCATCTGGCCAGCCCTGGCTATCTGGTGCTGGCTGATGCCTTCTACCCTGGCTGGCAGGCGACAGTGGATGGCCAGCCGGCCCCCATCTTGCGGGCCAACCTGATGTTCCGGGCGGTGGCACTGGAGCCGGGCAGCCATCGCGTGGCCTTTACCTACCGGCCTCTGAGCTGGCGACTGGGCATGGGCATCAGCCTCGGCACGTTGCTGTTGGGCTGTGCGCTGAGCTTACGCAACGGGGTAATCGGCTTAGTGTATGGAAGGCGGGGGAGGTGATAATGCCTGAGGCAGGGATAGGCGAGAAGATCATGTGGGGCGTGGTGATCGTGCTGGCAGTCGGGTATCTGACCGGCACGTGGCTGAACCGCCGGCGGAGCCAGACTATCGGGTATTGGCTTCAGAGCGGGTTGCGCGGCCTGGGCGGCGTAACGAGCTGGAAATGGGTAGGCACGATGAGCTCGGGCGCGCAGGTGACGGTAGCCAATGCCAATCCGCCGTTCCGGCAGCTCCAGCTCACCTATCTGTTGTTGACGCGCGAGCTGTGGCCGCTGTGGGGGATCGAGCTGTTGCGCGGCAAGCGGGACCTGCTGATCGTGCGTGCCGCCCTGCAGTCTGAGCCACAGCAGGAGTTCGAGGTGGTGCCATGGCGGGGCAAGTTGCGTCGCGCATTGGATCGGGCTGCGGGGAGCCATCCCTGGCACTGGCAGGAGATGCCGGCCGGGCTGGGGATGGCCACCCGTTCAGACGCGCAGGCCGCGCTGGGGGAAAAGGTACGGCCCTTTCTCGAGCGCTATGGCCGTTTTGTCCAGCGCCTCTCGCTACGCCAGCGCCAACCACATCTTATCCTCTTCATGCACCTGAGCGGGTTGGAGGAGATGCCGGCCAGGGAGTTTCTGGAGGCAGTGCGCCGCGTTGTAGGTGGTCACGACTGAAGGCGTTGCAATAATGGGGGATCGTGGTATCATAAGAGCTTAGGGAAGACGAAAAGTAACTATTCAGCGCTGACTGGAAGGGCCACGCCGAGGGCTCGCCCGAGGCGTCACCCTTTTTGGGCCTGCGGCCAGTGGTCGGCCTTCGCCGACCTTTCTCATGATACATACATGAAGGGTGTCGGCGGAGGCCGACACCCGGCACGAAGTGCCCAGGAGGGGTGATTTCAATCGGCCTGAATGGTTAAGACAAAAATTGAATCATCCCGTCAAGCTACATATGTATTCTTCCGCGGCATAGGGTTCTTACGATGAGGGTCGCATATGCATCAAGTAAGGAGCCCAAGTAGTTGCTCTCTCTTGGGGGGACGAATACCCTCCCCTGCCAGCCCGGTACGGGCACAGCGTCGCTGCCCGTACCGGGGCGCAGCGGGGGAGGGCCAGGGTGGGGGCCAGTCTGCCGGCTCTGTAGAAGTGCCGCGGAGGCCCCCACCCGGCCTGCGGCCACTCTCCCCCGCCAGCCCCCCGTAGGGGGGCGCGGCAGGGGAGGGTAGCTTTGACCGTTAACTTGATGCCAATGGGTTCTTACGATGAGGGTCGTTACAGGAGAAGCGAGTGCCATGAGGATCTTGCCAGAAATTGCCCTGACCTATGATGATGTCTTGTTGGTGCCCCAGTATTCAGATATTGTATCCCGGAAAACTGTCTCTACCCAGACGTGGCTCACGCCCAAGATTCCACTCCAGATCCCCATCATCTCCGCCAATATGGACACCGTCACTGAGAGCGACATGGCCATCGCCATGGCCCGAGAGGGGGGCATCGGCATCATCCACCGTTTCATGTCTATCCAGGAGCAGGCCCAACAGATCACCCGCGTGAAGAAGGCAGAGTCTTACGTGGTGGATGATCCCATCGCTCTGACGGTAGAGAGCACAGTGGCCGATGCCCGACGCGTAATGGAGGAGACGGGAACAGGAGGCATCCTGATCCTGGACGGCGACCGGCGTCTGGTGGGCATCGTGACCACCCGCGACCTCTTGTTTGAGAACGATAACGGACGGCCCCTTACCCAGGTCATGCGCCGGCCGGTGATCACCGCCCCGGCCCATACCACCCTGGAGGAGGCCAAGCGTCTCCTGCACGAGCATCGTATTGAGAAACTGCCCCTGGTGGACAACCAGGGCCGGGTGGCCGGTCTCATCACCCTGAAAGACATCATGAAGATTGTACAATTTCCCAAGGCCACCCGCGATAGCCGTGGCCGCCTGGCCGTGGGCGCGGCCGTAGGGGTGAGGGAGAAGGAGTTGCAGCGAGTGGAGGCCCTGTTGGCCGCCGGCGCGGATTGCATCGTGGTGGATATCGCCCATGGGGATTCGCAGATGATCGTGAACATGATCCGGGCCATAAAGCGCCGCTTCCCAGAGGCCCAGGTGATCGGCGGCAATGTGGCCACCGCCGACGGCACCCTCCGCCTGATTGAGGCCGGCGCCGATGCCGTGAAAGTGGGGGTTGGACCGGGCTCCATCTGCATCACCAGGCTGGTGGCCGGCGCCGGGGTGCCGCAACTCTCGGCCGTCATGGCCTGCGCTGCCGCCGCCCGCCCGGCGGGCATCCCCATCATCGCTGATGGCGGCATCCGGCGCTCCGGCGATATCGTCAAAGCCCTGGCGGCCGGCGCTGCCACCGTGATGATCGGCAGCCTCCTGGCCGGCACCGATGAGAGCCCTGGCCTTATCATGACCAGGGGAGGCCACCGCTACAAGACTTCCCGCGGCATGGCCTCTCTCCAGGCCAAGGCGGTACGCAAGGCCCGCGAGGGTGAGGGCTGGATCACCCAGGAGGAGATAGACGAGTATGTGTCCGAAGGCGTAGAGGCGGCCGTGCCCTATCGTGGGGCGGTCAAGGACGTGCTGGCCCAATTGGTTGGCGGGCTACGCTCCGGGATGAGTTACTGTGGCGCTCACACCATCGGCGAGTTGCAGGAGAAGGCTGTCTTCGTCCAGATCACCCCCAGTGGCTGGCAGGAATCGCTGCCTCACGATGTGGAAGTATTGTAACCCGCTCGTAACTATTCAGCGGTGACTGGAAGGGCCACGCCGAGGGCTTGCCCGAGGCGTCACCCTTTTTGGGCCTGCGGCCAGTGGTCGGCCTTTGCCGACCTTTCTCATGATGCATACGTGCCGGGTGTCGGCGGAGGCCGACACCCGGCACGAAGTGCCCAGGAGGGACGATTTCGATCGGCCTGAATAGTTACACCCACTTTAGCCGTAGATCGAGCGCATTTCCCAGACATCCAATGACCTCAGCCTGGCGCTCCCATCTTGCACCCAGAGATCAAGGCCAAGGCTATCACTCCGAGCAGGATAGATCCGGCTGGTAAGACAGATCTGATCGTTCGCGAACACCTCTACTACAGAGCGATCCAAGAAGATGTGCAGGGTTAACTTCTCATCAGCAGCAGACCCCAGCGGGGCCGCGAAGGTGTCTCGATGGGTTGCGGGGTCCAGGCTTGAGTGCTCTCGGTTCACGGCCAATCGCTTCTCCAGGCGGTCGTAGACGATCTCCGTTTGCTCGACCCCGTCGGGCGAACAGCGCACCCGGATTCCGAACTCGGTGGCCTCGCCGGGTTCAAACTCAGCCAGGATCTCCAGCGAATCCCCCTGGATCTCGCTCAGAGCGCCCGTTGAGGTTGGCGATACCTCAATGTCCTCGAAGCGCCAGTGCTGTCCCCGCAGGCGCTCGACTTCCGGCGCTGGGGTCTGGCTCAACTGTCCGTCTGGGCGCAGGGATAACACCCGTGGCAAAGACATCACGCCTGCCCAGCCGGCTGTCTGGCATGCCTCGCCGCTGCGGCCCTCCCACAGCCAGCCGAAAAGGATGCGCCGGCCCCTATCATCGCAGAAGGTTTGCGGCGCGTAGAAATGCCCGCCGTAGTCCACGACCCCCTGAACCTCTGGTGTAAACCGGTGGCCAGCATAGGTGCCAGTCCAGTAAATGGCCTTCCGGAGCGGAATGGGCGAGACGATCAACACATGCTTCTCGCCTAAGGCAAAGAAATCCGGGCATTCCCACATCTCGCCGGTTTCCTCCCGATGGCCTATGCACAAGGGGCCTATGTACTCCCAATGCCGCAAGTCGGGGGAGCGATAGAGCAATGCTGTGCCGCCAATGCCCTGGATGCCTGAACCGATGAGTTGGTACCAGGCATCCCCCTCTTGCCACACGCTATGATCGCGAAAGCCGATGACCTCCAGCCCAGCGGGAGGGGCAGAGATCACCGGGTTGCCGGCGTACTTCTCCCATGTGAGCAGGTCATCGTCCCGGCTGGTGGCCAGACACGGCCGTTGGTGGCCCTTTTGCACGCCTGTGTAAATCAGAGTCGGCGTGCCCCGGTCGTTCACGGCGCAACCCGACCAGCAGCCGTCTTGGTCGGGGCCGCCGGGCGTGGGGGTGAGGGCAATGGGGAGATGCCGCCAGTGCACCAGGTCTTCGCTCACAGCGTGTCCCCAGTGCATCAGGCCCCAGGTGGCCGCAAAGGGGTTGTGTTGGTAGAAGAGGTGATATTTCCCTTTCCACCGGATCAGCCCATTGGGGTCGTTCATCCAGTGGGCGGGCGGCAGGAAGTGATAGCACGGCCGGTGCGGATCGGCTGCGCCGATCCCGGGTGGCGACTGCTGCCTTATGGGTTGAGACATCTTTCCCTCCTCGTATAACGCGTTCATAGCCAGGCACGCAACGAAGTGCAGTGCCGTCTGATGCCACTCCGTTGCGCTGCGTGGCTTACCACGAACGCAACATTACAAACCTTGCTGCCTTGCACTATGACACCATTATGGATCAATCTCATCGGTAGTTCAAATCGGCTGCTGGCTTGCTCGGAGAACTCTGGTGGGACAAGGACAAACTTGCCCCATCATCATCAAATCTTAATCCATCTGGGCTAGACTACAATTGACAGGCGGGCGGAGCCCGGCCGGTGATTCTGAGAGATGAGGAGGTGAATGTGAGGATGAAGCGGTGGTTAACTGTAGCGGGTATTCTGGCGCTTACTGTGGCGGTGGCCCTGACGGTTGGGGGCGTAGCTCTGGCCCAGTCCGACACGCCTTCGGCCCAGGCCACGCCTACACCCCCCTGCGGGGGCTTGTGGGGTAAGGGTTTCGGCTTCTGGAGAGGTGGCGCGTGGTCTGAGTTCGATGCCATCGCCAAGGCACTGAACCTGACCCCCACCCAGCTCTTCGAGGAATTGCACAGCGGTAAGACGCTGGCAGAGATCGCGGAGGCCCAGGGGGTTGAGCTGAGTAAGGTGCAGGAAGCTCTTCAGACGGCTCGGATCCAGGCCATGAAGGACGCCATCGCCAAGGCGGTGGAAGATGGCAAGATCACCCAGGAACAGGCGGATTGGCTCCTGCAAGGCCTGGAGAAGGGCTATATCCCTGGTGGACGGGGCTTTGGTTTCGGCTTCGGTCCCGGGATGCGTGGTGGTATGCGCGGGATGCGTGGCTTCTGGGGCGGGGTGCCCGTACCTGCTCCAAGCAACTCTACAACGGGCACGTCGTCCTGAGGTCGGCCGGCCTGGGCGGCTCCTTACCAGGAGCGCCCGCCTGAGGTAAGAAGAGGGGGCAGACTTCTGCCCCCTCTTGACCGTTTATGAATGGTCAGCTGCAATGGTATGGGGGGCCTGTGGAGACACGTCAGCCGCTTATCGAGCTCAACGACGTAACCAAGACCTACCGCATGGGTGAAGTCGCCGTGCACGCGCTGCGGGGCGTTTCCCTGCAGATCTACCCTGGCGAGATGTTGGCAATCATGGGGCCGTCGGGGTCAGGCAAATCCACCCTCATGAATATCCTGGGCGCGCTCGACGTGCCCACCACTGGCACCTACCGCCTCGACGGCCAGGATGTGGGCGCCATGAGCGATGACCGGCTGGCCGAGATCCGCAACCGCAAGATCGGCTTTGTCTTCCAGAATTTCAACCTGCTGCCGCGCACTACTGCCCTGGCCAACGTGGAGCTACCGCTGATCTATGCCGGCATCGCCAATGGCCGCCAACGTTGCATCGAGGCGCTGCGAAAGGTGGGGTTGGGTGACCGTCTTTACCATCGGCCTAATGAACTGTCAGGCGGCGAACAGCAGCGGGTGGCCATTGCCCGCGCCCTGGTCAACCAGCCCAGCATCATCCTGGCCGACGAGCCTACGGGCAATCTGGATTCCAAAGCAGGCGAGGAGGTGATGCGTATCTTCCAGGACCTGAACGAACAGTACGGCATTACCATCATTATCGTCACGCATGAACCGGATATCGCGGCGCATACGCGGCGGATCGTCCGCCTGGGCGACGGCCTGCTCGTGGGTGATGAGCCAGTCAGGCATACGCGCCGCGCCGGGCAAGCTCTGATCAGCGCAGCACATGGAGAACAGGGGGTATGAACCGGACTTTACGACTCATCTTGGGTGTGGTAGTCCTGCTGGCCGTAGCCGGCGGCAGTTTCTACGCCGGTACTGTCTACGGCCAGAATCAGGCTCAGGCGCAGTTCACCGCTCGCCGGCAGGCTTTTATGGGGCAGGGTGGGCCATTCCCATTAGGGACGCCAGGGACTCCTGGGCCACGGGCCGGCGCGGGGATGGTCTTCGGCCAGATCGAACAGGTGGGCGAAGGCTTCTTGATGATCAAGGACAACAATGGTCAGCAAATCCAGGTACATGTGACCGACACGACCCTGATCGAGAAGAATATGAGTGTTACGCTCAGCGACCTGCAGGTGGGGGAAGCGGTAATCATCTCTGGCAGCCGTGGGAATGATGGCACCATTACGGCGCGCTCAGTGCAGGTAGCCCCACCTGGTCGCTTCGGTGGCTTCGCGCCGGGTGCCACCCCTGGTGCGACACCCTCGCCATAGGGTCTGCAATTTTGAGAATCTTGCTTGGAGCAGGTGGAGGGCCAGAGGATGAAACGAGCCAGCCGAACCGGGATCGCAATACTGCTTGTCCTCGTATTGGCTGTGGGTGGGTTGTGGTTATTGCGCAGCCGGAGTGCAGCGCAGACGACTGTGCCGGAGGGTGGCAGCTACACCCAGCTTGTGGAGGTGACGCGGGGCAGTCTGCGGGCGACGGTCAAGGTGGTGGGTGAGCTGGCATCGAGCCGGCAGGAGGATTTGAAGTTTGCCCGGATGAGTGGGACGGCGGAGGTGGTGCGGGTGGGGGTGAAGGCGGGACATGAGGTGGTAGCGGGGCAGGAGTTGGCGGCGATAGACCCGGCTCCGTACCAGCAGGCGGTGGATGAGGCGCGCAGTGCGTTGGAGGCGGCGGAGAAGAAGTTGGCGGAGCTGGAGACGCCGGCCACGGAGCTGGAGTTGGCGCAGGCCGACCTGGCGATTGCCAAGGCCGAATACCAGCTCGCCCAGGCCCAACAGGACCTGGATGACCT
>DAOTZS010000017.1:0-20193 GCA_034434335.1 Anaerolineae bacterium | reverse complement strand
TACTCCGCCAACCCCTTCATCGCCAATACCTTGGTGATCGCCGACGTCAACGTCGTCTTCCCATGATCTATGTGCCCTATCGTCCCAACATTGACGTGCGGCTTCGTCCGCTCAAAGATCGGCTTCGCCATTGATGAAACCTCCTGCTTATGCATAACTAGCGGTTCTACTATTTGCCTGACAGAGCCCACGATCGGACTTGAACCGATGACCCCGTTCTTACCAAGAACGTGCTCTACCGACTGAGCTACGTGGGCATGGTGGGCAGGGAAGGATTCGAACCTCCGAAGGCGTCAGCCAGCTGATTTACAGTCAGCCCCCTTTGGCCACTTGGGTACCTGCCCTTACCACAAGCCGACGGCCGGAATCGAACCGGCAACCCTCGACTTACAAGGTCGATGCTCTGCCGATTGAGCTACGTCGGCGCAGTCACCATTATAACACATGGGCTGCGCAGCACAAAACGCGATCGAACCGGCATTGCGGCCAATGAGTATAGCCGCACTAAGGCGTAAAGTCAAATCTCCGGGCCACTTCTGCCGCTGATTTCATGAGCCCCGGCTCGCGCTTGACGGGCAGCCACCAGCGCTACTGAGCCAGCCACTGCCGCGTTCAGCGAAGCCACCCGGCCATGCATGGGAATCGCCAACAGCCAGTCGCAGCGCTCGCGCACCAACCGGCTCAGGCCCGAGCCCTCGGCTCCCACCACCAGGGCCAACGGGCCACCGAGCTCAGCTCTCTCTAACGGCACTGCTCCCGGCCCGGCATCCAGGCCCACCACCCACACCCCATCATCCTGCAACCTTCGCAACGCTTGCACCAGATTGCCCACCAGAGCGATGGCCAGATGCTCCACCGCGCCGGCCGAAGCATTCACCACTGCCGGTGTAATGCCCGCCGCGCGGCGGTCGGGGAGGATGACACCGGTAACGGCCATCGCCTCAGCAGTGCGCAGCAAGGTGCCCACGTTCTGCACATCCTGCACATGGTCCAACACCAGCAGCAAGGGTGGCTCTGTGCGCCTGGGGCTCAGCAGCTCGTCGAGGGTAAGATAGGGGTATGGCCCGGCCTCCACCACCACTCCCTGGTGATTAACAGGGCCGACTACCCCCAACTCCTGCCGTGGCACCTCAGTGACCGGGCATGCGCGAGCTCGCGCAGCTTCAACGATCTCAGCCACAATGCCCGTATACCGGATGCCCTGGGCCAGATACAGGTGATAGAAGCGACGCCGGCCGGCGCGCAGCGTCTCCAACGCTGCGCGCCGGCCGTAGAGTAGCTCATGCCCCCCAGCGCTGGCCAGCAAAGTCCCTTTCTTTTGACTCAGCTCTCCCTGTTTCAGGGGCCTGTTCATCCCAGCTATCTGGCTGACAGGGTGGGCTCAGCGCACCAGGCGCCAGGTGCTGCCCTGAGGGGTATCCTCCACGATCACCCCCAGCTCCTTCAGCCCATCCCGGATGCGATCGGCCAGCGCCCATTGCCTGGCCTGGCGCAACTCCTGGCGCACCGACAACAGCAGTTCAACAAAGGGCGCAATGGGTTGGCTGGTGGCCTGAGGTTCGGCCAGCCGCAGGCCCAAGACGTCGGCCAGTTGGCGAAAAGCAGCCTGGGCAGCCTTGAAGGGCTCGCCGCCGACGCCTGCATCACGCGCACTGTTGATGGCCCGTACCAGCTCGAACAGCGCGGCCAGCGCGCCGGCTGTGTTGAAGTCGTTGTCCATCGCGGCCTCAAAAGCCTGCCGCGCCTGACGCACTGCCTCTGCTAAAGCCTCAACCGCCGGGCCTGTGGTGACCTCGCCCATGGCTGGCCGTAATGCCGTGCGCAGCCGCTCCAGCGCCCGCTCGCCATCGGCGATCACCTCCTCGTTGAAGGCCAGGGGCTTACGGTAGTGGCTGCCGGCGACGATCAGCCGCAACACATCAGCGTCGTGTTCGGCCAGGAACTGCTCGATCGTCACCAGGTTGCCCAGGCTCTTGGACATCTTCTCCCCGCTCAACTGGAGCATACCATTATGCATCCAGAAGCGCGCGAACGGCTTGCCGGTGAACGACTCAGTCTGGGCGATCTCATTCTCGTGATGGGGGAAGATCAGGTCGTTCCCGCCGCCATGGATGTCTATCTGTTCCCCCAGATAGTGCAGGTTCATGGCCGAGCATTCGATGTGCCATCCCGGCCGGCCCTTGCCCCAAGGGCTGTCCCAGGCAGGCTCACCGGGCTTGGCGGCCTTCCACAAGGCGAAATCCCCCTCGTCTTCCTTTCCTTCGCCCACCGTCACCCGTGTGCCCGACACCGCCTCGTCCAAGCGGCGCCGCGAGAGCTTGCCATAATCCTCATCGCTGCGCACCCGGAAGTAGACATCGCCCTCGCTGGTCACATAGGCGTGACCCTTGGCAATCAACCCCTCGACCATCTCCAGGATGTGTGGGATATTCAGCGAGGCGCGCGGCATCACCGTGGGCCGCAGCACGTTCAGCCTGTCCAGTTGCTCCTTGTACTGCTCGATATAACGTTCGGCGATGACAAAGGGATCTTCCCCTGTCCGGTTGGCGCGCGCGATGATCTTATCATCCACATCGGTAAAGTTCATGACGTAGCGCACCTCGTAGCCGCGATATTCCAGGTAGCGCCGTACGAAGTCGAACACAATCGCCGACATGGCATGTCCCACGTGCGCTTCATCGTAAACCGTGGGGCCGCACACATACATGCGCACCTTGCCGGGTTCCAGGGTCGTGAACTCCTCCTCTTTGCGGGTGAGGGTGTTGTAGATTACCAGTCCCATTTCAGCTCCTCGTGGTTGCGGCGGATCGTCGGGCAGGAAAAACGTTGCCGTTATGCCTCATGGGCGACCGTCTGGGCAGCGTGAACGATCAGTGAGACGGCCGCCTCGACCGAGGTCTGGCCAGTATTGATCACCAGGTGATAATGTAGGGGGTCCAGCCAGTTGATGCCGTGATAACGGGCCAGGTATTCGCTGCGGGCCAGGTCGCTGGCCCGTACCCGGCGCCGGGCAGCAGCCAGGGAAAGCCCCTCCCGCTCGGCCACCCGCGCCACCCGCACCTCTAACGGCGCCACTATCTTCACGTGGCAGGCGCCCCGGAAGTCTCGCAGCCAGGCCTGGCCGCCCTGGCCCAGGATCAGCACGTTGCCCCGACTGGCCACCTCTTTGATGATCAGGCCAATGGTCTGGACCGCCTCTTCCGGGGTCATGGGGGCGGGGGGCAGCAAGGGGGCGAAGACGCTGCTGAGGGGGTTGGGCAGCCCGGGGCTGACAGCCAGATTGGGGGATGAGCCCGCCAACGATTCCAGGATCATGGCTGCCAGGCTGCGCTGGCCCTCGTACATCAGGCGTTGTAACAGGTCATCAGGCACCCCCGCAGCCAGCGCGGCCCGGTAGACGTACTCGCGATCTACCAACAGCAGCCCCAGGGCAGCAGCAACCCGCGCTGCTATCACATCCCCACTGCTACCAAGCTGACGCGAGAGGGTGATAATCATGGCCGACCTCAGCGGCTGGGCGTGGCAAAGATCATCCGGCCAGCATTCGTCTGCAGGACCTTAGTTACCTCTACTTCGATCTCGCTGCCCATATAACGCCGGCCGTTCTCAATAACAACCATAGTGCCGTCATCGAGATAGCCAACCCCCTGGCCCGCTTCCTTCCCTTCCTGGATGACGCGGATGCGCAGGTTCTCGCCTGGCAGCACCACCGATTTCACAGCATTGCTCAACTCGTTGACATTCAGAGTTTGCACCCCTTGCAGGCCCGCTACCCGGTTGAGGTTGTAGTCGTTGGTGACGATGGGGCACTTGAGCTGCTTGGCCAGTTGCACCAGTTTGGCATCCACCTGGCGCACCCCATCCACGTCCAGGTCCACAATACGCACAGGGACAGGAGATTCTTGCTGCATACGATTGAGCATCTCCAGCCCGCGCCGGCCCCGGTTGCGGCGCAACGAATCGGGCGAGTCGGCGATGTATTGCAGCTCGTTGAGCACAAAGCGGGGCACAACCAGAGGCGACCTGATGAAACCGGTGGCTGCAATATCTGCAATACGGCCATCAATGATCACGCTGGTATCCAGCAGCAACACTTCTTCGGTCCTCTCATCTCCGCTCTCGGCCTGAAATGGGCCCTCCATCAGCGCCGAGGCTGCACGCCGGCCCAGCAGGGCCAACAGGTCGCGTTGGCGCAGGACCATCACAGTGATGCCCAGGTATCCGAAGACGATCGCTACCACTGTCGGCAAGATGCTGCTCAACGGGAAGGGCAGGTAAGACAGGGGAAGGGCGGCCAGGGCTGCAATTATCAGGCCACTTATCAGGCCGATGCCCCCGGCCAGGATCTGGATAGCCGTCAGCTCGCGGATGGTCCGCCGCAGCCACTCGGCCGGCCGGATCGTCAGCCAAGGCGCGATGAGGGCGCCCAACAGGCCCCCGCCCGCGGTAAGCGGCAAGATGTAGCGCAGGGTCGTGGGATTCAATTCCGAGGTGCCTGCCCAGAGCGTGCCCACCTGCCAGCCAATAAGTCCGAAAACGATAAAACCGATAATACGAAAGATAATTTCGGCAGTCATATGGGGGCCCCCCTAATCCTCTAGCTTTGTCATCTGAGGTACGACAAGCATTAGCCCAAGATGTTTTGATTGAGAATGGCAACACCTCCTCGCTACATGATTTTCTCTTCAATGGCACCGAGGCAAAGCGTACCACCGAAGGCGGTCGGCTGAAGCGCTGCTCAGCCCGCCCCTGATCTGATCGCAATGGCCTGCTGTCGCACTTACCTCCTGACCCAATCATACCACCTAAGACCCGCTTCATACAATGATGTGCCCTGGCACTGATGGGCTGCTGGCCCGACGGCCGGCCTGGCGACCGCCTAACCGGCCCAGGATGGCGGCCTCTCTCCGCTGGCGGGCGGCTTCAAACAACAACACCGTGGCCGCCATGGCTACGTTTAGTGACTCAGCACCCCCGGCCATGGGGATCGCTACCCGGCCGCGGCCGAGAGTCTCAACCTGGGAGCTGAAACCCTCGGTTTCTCCTCCCAGAGCTACGGCGCACGGCACACACCAGTCTATCTGATCATAGCTCAGCTCCCCACGCGGGTCGGCGAGCCACAGCGGCCGATCCCCCAGCCAGCGAGCCAGCTCATCCCCGGTCACACCGGCCCGCAAAGGAAGCCGGAAGTGTGCTCCCATCCCGGCCCGCAGGACCTTGGGACTCCAGACATCGGCACATCCTGCCATCAGCAGGACCAGATCAACCCCCGCTGCCTCCGCGCTGCGCAAGATCGTCCCCACGTTGCCCGGGTCCCGCACCTGGTCCAGGATAAGGATCAGGTTCGGGTTGGCCGGCGGCTCTGGAGCAGGGATGGGCAGTACAGCGATCACCCCTTGAGACGTAGTGGTGTCGCTCAGGGTTCCGAAGAGCGTGGGGCTCAGCTCCCAGGTTGGCACCCCAGCCTGGGCTGCCCGTTCCAGAAGCGCAGCCACGCGTGGGCTCTGGCGAGCAGATGCCAGAAAGAAAATGAGAGCGGGCATAATTCCCGCTCTCATGGCATCGGCAATCAGTTGCACGCCTTCGGCCAGACACTGCCCCGCCTGCTGGCGGCCCTTGCGCCTGAGCAGGGCCCGGGCAGCTCTGACCTTGGGGTTATCTGGGCTGCTGATCATGAGCTGCCCTCGCCCCCCTCAGAGCGCCGACTTGGCCACCTCAACCACCCGGGAGAAGACCTGGGGGTCATTGACGGCCAGATCGGCCAGGATCTTGCGATCTAAGCGCACATCGGCTTGCTTCAGCCCATGCACCAGCCGGCTGTAGGTGATGCCGTTCAAGCGGGCTGCCGCGTTGATGCGGGTGATCCACAAAGCCCGCATGTCGCGTTTGCGGTTGCGGCGATCCCGCGTGGCGTAGAACAGCGATTTCAACATCGCCTCGTTGGCGCGCCGCCAGAGGAGATGCCGCGACATACGCTGTCCCTTGGTCATCTTCAGCACCTTGTTGTGACGGCGGCGCAAGACCACTCCGCCCTTAGTCCTTGGCATAGCGAACTCCTCTTTTTTTCGATAGTTCTATTGGCCCAACTGCTTAATCCAGGTAGGGAGCCAGGCGGGTCACGCGGCGTTCAGCGCCCCTGGCGGTGACGATCTCCACCTTACGATACTTCACTAATGTCCGCCGCGCTTTGTTGCGGCGCAGATGGCCGCGGCCCTGATGCATACGTACCAGCTTTCCTGTTCCTGTGCGGCGGAAACGTTTGGCAGTCGCTTTATGAGTCTTAATCTTAGGCACCTTCATTTCCTCCCTTATACAACAAAAAACGTAAGACGCAGAGCGGCCACCTCTCCTGCCTTGCCTTCCGCGTTTACGTTTGCATTTTCGGCTCACCCCGGTCCCTATTTCTTGGCCGGAGCAGGGCTTAGCACCATGAACAGATTGCGGCCTTCCATCCCCGGCGGCACTTCAATCACCGCGCCAGGGCCCACCCTTTCGGCGAATTGAAGCAGCAAATCGCGCGCAATCTCCGGGTGGGTGATCTCTCGACCCCGAAAGCGCACCACTACCTTGACCTTACTGCCCTCTTCCAAGAAAGCCAACGCCTGACGCACCCTTACGTTGATGTCATGTTCTCCTGTCCGGGGCCGCAGACGGATCTCCTTGACCTCGATAATCTTCTGCGCCCGCCGCGCCTCGCGCTCGCGCTTCTGGCGCTCATACTGATATTTGCCAAAATCGAGAAGCCGGCAAACCGGCGGAACAGCGTTGGGTGCTACCTCTACCAGGTCGAGATTGCGCTCATATGCTAACCTGAGAGCCTCTTGGGTAGGCATGATCCCAAGTTGCTCGCCATTCTCGTCAATCAGGCGCACCTCGCGCACCCGGATCATCTCATTGACACGGGTAGTTTTAATGGCAGCGATACGACTTCACCTCATCCTTTCCGTGGGGTCACCCAAAGGGACCATGGCCAATAGCAGAGGTCGGCCTTATACAGGCCGACCAGAGTCGGGCGTTACTATAGCATATCAGGGGGCCAGTGTCAAAAAAGTGGCCGGAAAGCCCGGCTCAGCTACAGGTTTAGATCAGAGCTTTGCGGGCCACTACATCCCTGGCATAGGCCGCGAACTGGGCTACTGGCATGGCCCCGCGCTGTTCGCCAGTGCGCAGGCGCACGTTTACCATCCCTTCGGCTGCCTCACGATCGCCGATCACCAGCATGTAGGGGATCTTCTGCAACTGAGCGTTGCGGATCTTGGCATTCATGCGCTCGGCGCTGTCGTCTACCTCCACCCGCAGCCCTGCAGCCCGTAGTTCCGCTGCCACCTGACGGGCCGCTTCAAGATGCCGGTCAGCGACGGGGATCACCACCGCCTGCACCGGGCTGATCCAGACCGGGAAGGCGCCCCCGTAATGTTCGATGAGCATGCCGAAGAAGCGCTCCATACTGCCCAGCAGGGCCCGATGGATGACATACGGGCGGTGCTCCAGCCCGTCCTCGCCGACATAGTTCAGGTCGAACCGCTCGGGCAGGTTGAAGTCGAATTGGATGGTGCTGAGCTGCCATTCCCGCTCCAGTGCGTCCAACATCTTGAGATCTATCTTGGGGCCATAGAAGGCACCGCCTCCGGCATCCACCTGGAAGGGGATGCCAGCCCGGCGCAGGGCAGCCTCCAACGCCTTTTCCGCGGCCTCCCAGTGCGCATCGTCACCCACCCGTTTCTCAGGCCGCGTGCTCAGGTAAGCGTTGAAGTCAGTGATGCCGAAGCTGCGCAGGATGTGCAGGCAGAAGTTGAGCACACGGTCGATTTCCGCCGGCATCTGGTCAGGCCGACAGAAGATATGGGCGTCGTCCTGGGTGAAGCCGCGTACGCGGGTGAGGCCATGCAGCACACCGCTGCGCTCGAAGCGGTAGACCGTGCCCCACTCGGCCAGCCGCAGCGGCAGCTCCCGATAGCTGCGCGTGCGGCTCTTGTAGATGTGCATATGAAAGGGGCAGTTCATGGGCTTGAGGTAGAACAGTTGTCCCTCGATCTCGATGGGCGCGTACATGTTCTCCTTGTAGAAGTCCAGGTGCCCACTGGTTTCCCACAGCGCGGCCCGGCCGATATGGGGAGTATAGACGATATCATAGCCCCCGGCCAGGTGCTCGTTTTTGCAGAACTCTTCAGCCAGGTGGCGTATCAGGCCCCCCTTGGGGTGCCACAAAATCAGGCCACCCCCCACCTCATCCGCGTTGGTGCTGAAGAGGTCCAGCTCCTTGCCCAACCGGCGGTGATCGCGGCGTTTAGCCTCCTCGAGCTTTTCCAGATACTCCTGGAGCTGCTGGCGGTTGAGCCATACTGTGCCGTAGATGCGCTGCAACATCGGGTTGCGCTCATCCCCGCGCCAGTAGGCACCCGCCACACTGAGCAGCTTGAAGGCATCGGGCGGGATCTGGCCGGTGTGGTCCAGGTGCGGGCCGCGGCACAGATCAACGAAGGTGTCGTGCTGATAGATGGAGATGACCGGCGGCCCCGCTGTCGCTTCGCCGTGCTCGTCCACTCCCCCGTGCTCCAGGCCCTCGATCAGTTCCAGCTTGTAGGGCTGGTCGGCGAAGATACGCCGCGCTTCGTCTGCGCTGATCTCTCGCCGGATAAAGGGGAAACGGCCAGCGATGATCTGGCGCATGCGCTTCTCGATGGCTTCCAGGTCCTCGGGGGTAAAGGTCTTCAGCGACCCATCGGGATTGCGGCCGAGGTCAAAGTCGTAATAGAAACCGTCCTTGATGGGTGGCCCGATGGCAATGCGCGCTTCGGGGAAGCGCTCGACCACGGCCTGGGCCATGACGTGCGCGGTCGAATGGCGTAGCCTGTGCAGGAATGCGTCCTCTTCTGTGTTGGTATGCTTACTGGCCATGGTGGCCTCCTCTGTAGGTGGGTAGTGGCTAAAATTGGCTGATGCGTTAGGCGTGCCAGGCAGTTCCGCAGTGGCTGGCACGTCCACCGGTCAAAGTTGGCCACCACCCTTCGGTAGATTGGTAACATGGTATACCGGCAAAGCCGGAAGAACAAAAAGACCTCTTGCCCATGGGGCGAGAGGTCTCGCGGTTCCACCCACCTTGATTGCCTGCCTTCTGGCCAACTCAGCGATCCAGACGAGGGGCTCATCTGGACTTTAGCCCATAGCCGGGGCAGACAACCATCTCTCAGGCCGCTAACGGTGCCAACCGGGGTACCATACTCTCGTCTATAGGCGATTTGAGGTACCCGCTCCCGGGGGGTTTTCAGTGGCTCCGACAGGGCAGGCTTCCAGCCGGCGACCCGCCCTCTCTGCTGCCGGTGCACCACCTACTCGTCCCGGTCAACGCTTTACGCATATTGTGATGAGTTGGTTCGATTATAGCCGTTTCGGGTCCCTTGTCAAATGAAGGGGCTGCCGGGGCGTGTCCAGATTTATCGGCCAGAGGATGTGCCGAAAGGTAGGGGCGACCCTGGTGGTCGCCCATCCAGGGCAGGGACAAGCCCTGCCCCTACCCTGCTGGCCCGCCTGCGCAAATATGGTTGGCTATGGCCGGCCCTCATGCCGTGGGCACCGCAGAATTGTAAGAGCGGTTCCTTATCTGTCACCCCGAATGCATGTAGAATTTGCTTTATGGGCCATGTATATCCTCAACCAAGGAGGGACGTCAAATGAGACATGGTATTCTGTTTTTCGTGTTAGTCGCCTTGCTCATGGTGACTGCCGCGTGTGCTCAAGCTGGGCCTACGGTTGGCGCCCCGACCGAGCCTCCGGTGCCAACGGAGGCGCCCACGCAAGCCCCATCCCCCACGCCAGTGCTGTCTCCCACCCCCGTTCCTACGCCGGCCGGACCATCGCTGGAGCAAGGCCAGGCGCTGGTGCAGAGCCAATGTAGTACCTGCCACGGCCTGGACCGGGTGGAGCGCGCCAGCAAGACAGAAGCTGAATGGCGTAGCACCGTGCAGAGAATGATGGCCAAAGGCGCTCAGCTAAACGATGCGGAGCTGGAAGCCGTTGTCGCTTATCTGACTGCTACCTACGGCAAGTAACAAAACCTCCGAAGATACACGTCTGGCTTGCAGAGCCGCCACCTGTCCTCTTTCTCTGGGGCAGGTGGCGGCTCTTTTTTGCCCTCAGGCGGGTTAGGCTAACGAATGCCAGGCCCGGGCATAGTTTTCTATGAAGCCCGCAAGGCCTCCTGGGTTGCGGCCACGAGGGGGGTTAGCCGCGCGGCCGCACTTGTGGTAGAATAGTGATCAAGGACTGGGGGCTGGCTCCTGAGCTGACGTAACTCCACCCAGTGTTCGCCGCAAGCAAAGGTGGGGGACCGTGCCATGACCTATGTGATTGATGGCCATAACCTGATTGGCGCTCTGCCGGATATTGACCTGGCCGATCCGGGTGACGAACTGGAACTCCTGGAGCGGCTGCGCGCCTATCGGGCCAAGCAAGGGGGCCGGCCAATGATTGTCTTCTTCGATAGCGGGATCCTCCCCGCCCGCTTACCCGTCCCGTCGGTCCCCGGCCTGCGCGTCTGCTTCTCCGCGCCTGGCCAGCCCGCCGATGATGCGATCGTTGCCTTCCTGCGGGGACGGGCCAGGCCTGACCAGTATGCGGTAGTGACCAACGACCAGGAGCTGGCCGGCCGTGTGCGGGCAGTGGGGGCCAATGTCCTCTCTGCCAACGCCCTGGCGGCACAGCTCAGGCGGCAGCCCAAAGCCGGTCATCCTGCCCCCGACGCGGCATCTCCCGATCCCCACGCGGCTGCTTTTGCGGACATCTACGCCGGATTTGTGGAGGCAGAGAAGGCGCGGGCCCGCCTGGCAGATGCACCCGAAGCCGATTTCACTACCTGGGTGGAGCGGCTGTATGGGGAGGATGCCGATGAAGCACAACGCGCCGCCCGCTGGCTGGGGCAGTTTGGGGGCGGGGAGGCGTTGGAGCCGCTGCGCGATGCCCTGACCCATACCGATGTGCGGGTACGCGCGGCTGCCCTCCTGGCCATGGGTGACCTGGGCGACCGCGCTGCCTTGCCCGACCTCTGCGACCGGCTGGCCCACGACCCGGGGAGCATGGCGCGCCAGGCCGCAGCGCAGAGCCTGGGACGGTTGGGGGATGGCAGCGTGGTGCCGGCATTGGAGGCCGCCGCGCAGGGGGACCCCAAAGGCAAGGTGCGTAAGGCGGCGCGGATCGCGCTGGCCCAGGTCCGGGCCCGTCACAAGGGCTCCTAGCAGGTGACACAGAGAAGCGGAGTGGTGCCAGAGTGCACTCCACGGCGGTTAGTATTTCTTCTTGAGCGAGGAGGTGTTGCGATGAGACTTTCCCTTGGCAGACGGTTGCTTTTGGCCGCAGCCTGGCTCAGCCTGATCCTGGTCCTGGCTGTGGCGTGGTGGAATGCGAGCGCTTACTTCGCGGCCTTTCTGCAGCCAGACTATCTGGGCTACGCGCTCAGCGGGGGGATCGCCCTCTCCGTCATCTGGCTGGCCTCAACCGGGCAACGTTGGTACAACAGGGGCCTGCGCATTGCCCTGATCACGGTGCTCATGGTGGCCCATATGTTTACCGAGTACAAGGTCGCCTATGGGCAGGAGCTAACCAAGGTCGGGCTAGTCAGCCTGAACTTTCTGGAAGGAGTGGTGCTCCTGGGCCGCGATCTGGTGATCGCTCTGCTGGCGATGGCGGCCAGCGAATATGTGGCGGCCGCCGCAGTAGCACCAGAGGCAGAACGGCCCACTGCGGCACCCGTCAGCGCGGCATTGCCTGAACCGACGCCCGTCTCAGCCCAGGCCCCAGAGGAGGAAACACCGGTTTTGGCGACCATTCCCCCGCGCGAGGCGGAACCGGTAACCGAAGGTGAAAGCGTGGAGGTCACAAGAGGGAGCAGAAGGAGACGCTAAAAAGAGGGCTGGGCCATCTCTCCTGGTGGGGCCCAGCCCTCTGATCTTCTCTACACTGTTGGCAGGCTGCGCCGCATGATGGGGTAGTTCTCTAGCGCCTTGCCCGCACCCAGGGCCACGCAGGCCATCGGGTGCTCTGCCACATAACACGGCACGCCCGTTTCCTTGGTCAGCAGCTTGTCAATGTTGCGCAACAGGGCGCCGCCGCCGCTCAGCACCATGCCGCGATCTATGATATCAGCAGCCAGCTCGGGCGGGGTCTTCTCCAGGGTCTGCTTGACAACGGTGACGATAGAAGCCAGCGGCTCAGCGATCGCTTCGGTGATCTCGCCAGAAGTGAGGGTGATGATCTTGGGTAGCCCGGCTACCTGATCGCGGCCTTTCACCTCCATGGTCAGTTCCTCGTTCAGCGGCAACGCGCTGCCGATCTGGATCTTAATCTCCTCCGCCGTCTGCTCACCGATGATGAGGTTATACTTCTTGCGCACATAGGCCATGATCGCCTCATCGGTGCGGATGCCCCCTACACGCACACTGCTCCACACCACGATGTCGTTCATAGAGATCACGGCTGCCTCGGTGGTCCCGCCGCCGATATCCACCACCATGTTGCCAGTCGGTGTGCCGATGGGCAAGCCGGCACCATAGGCCGCGGCCAGGGGCTCGGGGATCAGGTATGCCTCCTTGGCGCCAGCCTGGATGGCAGCGTCATGCACCGCGCGGCTCTCCACGCTGGTGACCCCCTTGGGGGTACTGATCATGACGCGGGGGCGGAAGAGGGGGTTGCGGCCGATCACCTTGCGCAGGAAATAGCGCAACATGGCCTCGGTGACCACGTAGTCAGCGATAACGCCGTCTCGCATGGGGCGAGCCACCTCGATGCTCTCCGGGTTGCGACCCAACATATCGCGCGCTTCCTGCCCGACAGCCACGATCCTATTGTCGCGGATCGAGATGGCAACCACCGAGGGTTCCTGGAGGACAATCCCCCGGCCGCTGACGTAAACGAGGACGTTTACGGTTCCCAGATCAATGCCGACCTGTTTCTCAAACATGCTGGCTCCTCATGGGGGTGCCAGGTTGGAGGACAGGCCAACCTGACCGCCCGAGTTGTGTCAATTATAAGCGAAAGGGAAGCGTCATGCAAAAACAAAGCGTGCGACGCCCCTAAAGGGCTGTCGCACGCTCTCTCGCATCGAGGAGACCAGCTTTCCAGGCGAGCTCAGAGCCTGGCCTGCGCTCTCCAGTTACTCATCTACATCGCCGGCCGTCCCTGTGCCAACCTGGCGAACGCGCCGACGCCGGTGGGCCACTTTGAGCCGCACCTGCGACCGTCTCAGCGCGTGTTCAGCGCTGATCAGGTCTACCCCAGGCGGCCGTTCGGCCAGGAGCTTTTGCGCCCGCTGCCGTGCGGCCTCGGCCCGCGCCACATCAATCTCCTCGGCCCGTTCAGCCGCATCGGCCAGGATCGTCACCCGGTCGGGCCGCACCTCCATGAAGCCACCGCTGACTGCCATGATCACGTCTTCCTGGCCCGCCTTGCGGATGATCAGCTCGCCGGGGGCCAGGGCGGTCATCAGGGGCGCATGATGGGGCAGGATGCCCAACTGGCCTTCGACGCCAGGGGCCAGCACCATGTCCACATCATCGGAGAAGACGATGCGTTCTACGCTGACCACATCACAGTGAATAGGGCTCATCGCTCGCCTTACCCTGCCATCTCATCCTTGCCGGTAACTATTCAGCAGTGACTGGAAGGGCCACGCCAACCTTTCTCATGATGCATACATGAATGGTGTCGGCGGAGGCCGACACCCGGCACGAAGTGCCCAGGAGGGGCGATTTCAATCGGCCTGAATAGTTACCCTTGCCGCTTCATCTTCTCGGCTGTTTCCAACACGTCGTCAATGCCGCCTTGCATGTAGAAGGCCTGTTCGGGGATGTCGTCGTGTTTCCCTTCCAGGATCTCCTTGAACCCGCGCACCGTCTCCCGGATGGGCACGTATTTGCCCGGCCGGCCGGTGAACGCCTCGGCCACGAACATGGGCTGGGAGAGGAATTTCTGGATCTTGCGTGCCCGGGCCACGATGAGCTTGTCCTCCTCGCTCAACTCCTCTACGCCCAGGATGGCGATGATGTCGGAGAGGTCCTTGTAGCGCTGGAGCACGCGCTGCACTTCGCGCGCAGTGTTGTAGTGCTCTTTGCCGACAATGCGCGGGTCCAGGATGCGGGAGGTAGAGGCCAGGGGATCCACCGCCGGGTAGATCCCCATTTCGGCGATCGAGCGCTCCAGGGCAATGGTGGCGTCCAGGTGGGCAAAGGTGGTCACGGGCGCGGGGTCAGTGTAGTCGTCGGCCGGGACGTAGACCGCCTGCATGGAGGTGATAGAACCGCGCCTGGTGCTGACGATGCGTTCCTGCAGCTCGCCCATGTCGGTGCCCAGGGTGGGCTGATAGCCCACCGCGCTGGGCATGCGGCCCATCAGGGCCGACACCTCCATGCCGGCCATCACGAAGCGGTAGATGTTGTCAATGAAGAGCAGCACGTCGCGGCCTTCGTCGCGGAAGTACTCGGCCATGGTCAGCCCAGTGAGTCCCACCCGGAAGCGCACCCCTGGCGGCTCGTTCATCTGGCCGAACACCATGGCTACCTTATCAATCACCCCCGACTCGCGCATCTCGTACCACAGGTCATTGCCCTCGCGTGAGCGCTCACCCACGCCGGCGAACACGGAATAGCCCTGGTGCACCGTGGCGAAGGTGCGGATCAACTCCATGATGATAACGGTCTTGCCCACCCCGGCGCCGCCGAAGACGCCCGTCTTGCCCCCGCGGGTGAAGGGGGCGATCAGGTCAATCACTTTGAGGCCGGTCTCCAGGAACTCCGGCTGGGTGACCTGCTCCTCGAAGGGCGGTGCCGGCCGGTGGATGGGGTAATACGTATCGGCTACCACCTCGCCCAGGTTATCCACGGGCCGGCCCAGGACGTTGAAGATGCGGCCAAGGGTAGCCGGCCCCACCGGCACCTTGATCGGCCCACCGGTGGCAAAGGCCGGCAGGCCCCGCTGAAGGCCGTCGGTGGTGTCCATCGCCAGGCAGCGCACCCAATCGTTGCCCATGTGCTGCTGCACTTCCAGCACCAGGACATCCCCATCCCGGGGCACCTCTATAGCGTCATAGATCTCCGGCAACTGCCCCGGCGGAAACTCCACATCCACCACCGGGCCCATGATCTGTACAATCTTGCCTTGAATTCGTTCGGGCATCCAATACTCCTCTTATACACCACTCATAGCCTTGGCCAGTGCCTCCGCCCCGCCGGCGATGTCCAGCAGCTCCTTGGTGATCGCCTCCTGCCGCGCCTTGTTGTAGCGCAACGTCAGCTCGGCGATCAGGTCGGTGGCTGCTTCGTGGGCGTTGCGCATGGCCACCATGCGGGCGCTCTGCTCGCTGGCAATGGACTCCAGCATGGCCTGGTAGATCTCCCGTTCGGTGAAGCGTGGCAACACCTGATCCAGGATGGCCTGCGGGCTGGGCTCGTAGATGTAGTCTACGGGGGTCGGCACGCCCGTCTCCCAAATCGGTTCCAGCGGCAGCAGGCGCAGGATGGTTGGCCTTTGCACCAGGGTGTTCACAAAGCTGGTATAGGCCAGGTAAACAGCATCCCAGCGGCCGGCCAGGAAGTCGTCAATAACCACGCGCGCGATGGGCGCCAGGTCCGCCATCGTGGGGCGGTCGGAGATGCCGGTGAACTCTGCCTCAACGGGAAATCCATAACGCCACAGAAAATCGCGGCCTTTGCGCCCCACGGCGACAAAGCTGTAAGGGTGCTCCTGGCTCCTGACAAAATCCACCGCTTTGCGGATGATATTGGTATTGAAGGCGCCGCATAGCCCCCGGTCGGCCGTGTAGAGCACGACCCCGATGCGCTGGATCGGCCGCTGCTCCAGGAGCGGATGCAGCACCTGGCCGGTGTAGCTTTGGCGGGCCAGAGAGCGCAACACGAACAACGCCTTCTCGGCATAAGGTCGTGAGGCCAGGGTGGCAGCCTGGGCACGGCGCATCTTCGATGCAGCCACCGTTTCCATGGCCTTGGCGATCTGGGCTGTATTGCGCACCCCACGGATGCGCCGGCGGATTTCGCGAGCGGTAGCCATGTCGGGTTACACGTCTCAGGTTGCAGCTCTCAGGCCTGCCACTGGGCCTTGAAGTCCAGGATGGCCGCCTTGAGCCGCTCGATGGTCTCGTTGCTGAGGGCTTTTTCGTTCATGATCGTGCGGCCGATGTCCGGGTAGCGGCTGGCCATGAAGCGGTGAAAAGCTTCTTCCCACGCCCTGATCTTCTCCACAGGCACATCGTCCAGGAACCCGTTGGTGGCCGCGAAGATGATCATCACCTGCTGATCGAGCGGCATCGGCTCATATTGCGGCTGCTTCAGGATCTCGGTCAGGCGCCTGCCCAGCTCCAACTGGTCACGGGTTGCCTTGTCCAGGTCAGAGGCGAATTGGGCGAAGGCGGCCAGCTCGCGGAACTGCGCCAACTGCAGGCGCAGCCGGCCAGCCACCTGGCGCATGGCCCGCACCTGCGCGGCACCCCCCACGCGGCTCACCGAGAGGCCCACGTTCACCGCCGGCCTGATCCCCGCGTAGAAGAGGTCGCTCTCCAGGTAGATCTGGCCGTCGGTGATCGAGATGACGTTGGTGGGGATGTAGGCCGAGACGTCGCCGGCCTGAGTCTCGATGATCGGCAGCGCGGTGAGGGAACCGCCGCCGTAGTCGGGATGCAGTTTGGCGGCCCGCTCGAGCAGCCGCGAATGGAGGTAGAACACGTCGCCAGGGTAGGCTTCACGGCCCGGGGGCCGGCGCAGCAACAAAGAGACTTGCCGATAGGCCCAGGCATGCTTGGTCAGGTCGTCGTAGACGATCAGCGCGTCGCGGCCCTGCTCCATGAACTCCTCGCCCATGGCGCAGCCAGCGTAGGGCGCGATGTATTGCATGGCAGCCGGCTCGGAGGCCGAAGCGACCACCACGATAGTGTGTCCCATGGCGCCGTAGCGCTCCAGCGTGGCCACCACCTGCGCCACCTGGGCCAGCTTCTGGCCGATGGCAACATAGATACAGATGAGGTCTTTGTCTTTCTGATTGATGATTGTGTCAATCGCCAGCGCGGTCTTGCCCGTCTGCCGATCACCAATGATCAGCTCGCGCTGCCCGCGGCCGATGGGGATCATGGCATCAATGGCTTTGATGCCCGTTTGCACGGGCGTGTCCACGCTCTTGCGCAGCACCACACCCGGCGCAATGCGCTCGATGGGACGCATGCGGTCGGTCTCGATCGGCCCCTTGCCGTCTATCGGCTGGCCCAAGGCGTTCACCACCCGGCCGATCAGCGCGTCGCCGACGGGCACCGACGCGATCCGGCCGGTGGCGGTCACCACATCCCCCTCCTCGATGTCGGTGTAATCACCCAGGATGATGACACCGACGTTATCGCGCTCGAGGTTGAAAGCCATGCCCAGGACGCCGTTGGGAAACTCGACCAGCTCCATGGCATGCACGCTTGACAGGCCGCTGACGCGCGCGATACCATCCCCCACCTGCAGCACCGTCCCCACATCCACGGTGCGCACCGGGACCTCAAAACTCAAGATCTGCTGTTTGAGCTGTGTGATCAGATCATCGGTCCGTACAGCCATGTCGCTTCCCCTTTACTCGGTGGGTAACTATTCAGGCCGATTGAAATCCCCCCTCCTGGGCACTTCGTGCCGGGTGTCGGCCTCCGCCGACACCTCATGTATGCATCGTGAGAGAGGTCGGCGAAGGCCGACCTCTGGCCGCAGGCCCAAAAAGGGTGACGCCTCGGGCGAGCCCTCGGCGTGGCCCTTCCAGTCACCGCTGAATAGTTGCCTCGGTGGCAGCCACGCCCAGCGCCTGGCGCATGGCTGCCAGCCGCGCGGCCAGGCTGCCATCTATCAGCTTATCCCCCACGCGTACGATCAGCCCACCCAGGATGGCCGGGTCCACGCGGTACTGGATGTCCAGGCCGGGCCCGAACTGAGCCTCCAGCTTGGCGGCCAGGGCCTGGCGCTGCTCCGGGCTCAAGGCCATGGCGCTGACGACCTCGGCGCGCTGGGGTGCAGCCTGGGCCTGGCGCAGCCGGCTGCGCAAGGCCTCAATGATGGCCGGCAGCAGTTTGAGCTCGCCTCGCTGCATCAGGGTATAGAGCAGGTTGCGTACTGGGGGATCGGCCTCGGCCGGCAACAGGCGGTCCAACAGCGGTTGACGCAGAGCAAACTCGACGTGGGGAGTTTGCAACCGCTCCGATAGCCCCTTATCCCCGGCAAGCTGATGGGCAACTGCCTCCAGCGACTTCAGCCAACGCTCGGTGGCGGCCTCGAAAAACGCGGCCGCGTAGCTCTGCGCCAGGTGGTCGCTCATGGCTCACTCCCGCCCAGCTCGGCCAGAAACTGGTCAACCAGCTTGCGCTGTAGAGCTTCGTCCACCGTCTGGCCCAGCACGCGTTCGGCCGCCAGCAGGGCCAGGCTGGCGATCTGGCTCTGGACCTCGGCCAGGATCTGGGCCTTCTCCCTGTCCGCCTCCTCGCGAGCCCGCTGCCGGATCGCCTCGGCCTCGCGTTGCGCCTCGGCCCTGATCTCCGCGCCGACCTGTTGGCTGGCCTGGGTGGCCTGGGCGATGATCTCCTGCGCTTTGCGCTGGGCCTCGGCCACCCTGCGCTCGTACTCCTGCTGTGCTCTCGCTGCGCTCTCGCGGGCCGCGTCAGCATCCGCCATGCTGCGCGCGATCCGCTCGCGGCGCTGATTGAGCAGATTAAGCACCGGTTTGTAGAGCAGCATGTAGAGCAGGGCTGTCAGCAGCCCGAAGTTGATCAACTGCGAAACCAACAACCCCAGGTTGATGCCGAGCTTCTCCAAAGGCCCCTCCCTTTTGGTCGAGTAGTCAAATAGTCAGATAGTCATTTGGTCGCTGGATCGCGTTTTGCGAACTCCGTCCGAGCACGTTGGCGACTATATGACTATCAGACGAATTTGATGATCAACGCGACAACCAGGGCGTAGATAGCGATGGCCTCGGCGAAGGCGATGGCCAGGATCATATTGGTGCGGATTTCGCCGGCCGCGTCGGGGTTGCGGCCGATGGCCTCCATGGCCTTGGCTCCTAGCATGCCAATAGCAAACGCAGGCCCAATGGCCCCTATAGCAATGGCAATAGCCGGAGCAAAAGCTTTTACTGCTTCTATGTTCATGGGTGACTCCTTCGGTAGTAATGATGGATTCAGAGAGATGGCGTGTATTCCGAAGCGAACTGATTGACCCCCTGGAACTTCTTGAGCCGGGTGCCTAGCTATGCCCCTCGCCACCGTGGCCAGCCGTGGCACTGGCAAAGAAGACCAGGGATAGCATCATGAAAACAACGGCCTGGATAAAGCCGACGAAGACCTCCAGGCCGTAGAATGGCACGGAAGCGATGTAGGGGATCAAAAAGGCAACCACCCCCAACAGCACCTCCCCGGCGAAGATATTGCCAAAAAGACGGAAACTGAAGGAGACGATCTTGGCAAACTCGGCAACCAGCTCGAGGACACCGGTGAACAGCTCGGCGATCCCTATCACCAGACTGTGTTTGAAGCCGCCGAAGTTGATGAAGCGCCTCAAATACCCCAGGTGCAGGGCTTGCACCCCAAAGTACTGGGAAAGGGCCACCGACACCAGGGCCAGGGCCAGGGTGAAGTTGAGGTCGGTGGAAGGGGCGCGGAAGAAGGGCACCAGGACATAACCCTCGTGACCCTCGGAGGCCCGTTCGGCGGTCAAGATCGCCCCCCGCGCGATATAGCCGGTTGTGTCTGGGTTGTGCGGGTGCTCCAGCAGGCCAATGCTGCCGAAGCCGGGCACCAGCCCCAGCCAGTTGGAGGTGATGACGAAAAGGAAGATGGTCATCACGATGGGGAAAAAGCGCGGCGCCCAGGCCCCTCCCACGCTCCTGACCAGGCCGTAGAATCCCTCGATCAACATCTCGGCCGCGTTAAGCAATCCACCGGGCACCAGCTCCTGATTGCTGGCCGCTTCCAGGTCGCGCGGGATGTCGCGGGTGGCAAAGTAGGCCAGTACGATCAAGATAAGCATGGCGATCCAGGCGGTGAGAAGAGAATTGGTAACGGGGAAGGAACCGATGTGAAAGATGGGCTCGGCGGCAATCTAGACCTCGGGCATAACGACCCGCAGCCCCAGCAGCCCGGAGACGACAAACAGAGCAATGATCAGCAACAAAATGACCAGATTA
>DAOTZS010000016.1:0-16138 GCA_034434335.1 Anaerolineae bacterium | reverse complement strand
GCATAGACCGTGATGTTGGGGTCGGCCTCCAGGGTGGGGATGTCATCGGGGGCCACGTTGTCAATGCCGTCCACGGTGCCCGCCTGCAGCTCCAGGGCGCGGGCAGCCGGCTCGGCGATCACCCGGAAGACTATCTTCTGCGTCTTGGCTGGCTCACCCCAGTAGCCATCGAACCGCTCCAGGGTAATGGTCTGGTCGGGCACCCACTCCACGAACTTGTAGGGGCCCGTGCCCACAGGGTTCTTGAAGAGGTCCCCGCCGCCCTTGTACTTCTCCAGGTTGGCCGGGCTCTGGATGCCAAAGGCATCGAAAGCGATCTTCTGGAGGAAGGCCACGTCGGGCCTGTTGAGGACGATCTTCACCGTATAGTCGTCTACCTTCTCGATGGCCTCGATCTCACAGGCCGGCGGGGCTGCTGCGGCCGGGGCTGCCGGCACGCCAAACCACTTGTTGTAGATCTCGTCGTACTTGCCGCTGGCCTTGACAGCAGCCAGCCCCTTGTTGATGGCCGCCAGCACCTCGGGGCGGTCCTTGCGCACGGCGATGCCGTACTGCTCCTCCGTGTAGACGCCCGGCAGCACCTTGAGTTTCATCTCCGGGTTGGCCTGGATGATGGCGATGACGGTCGGGCCATCGGCCACGGCCGCGTCCACATCGCCGGCAGCCAGGGCCTGGAAGGCCAGGGTGTTCTCATCGTAGCGCACCACTTCGGCCTTAGTCTTCTCCGTCAGCCAGATATCGCCGGTGGTGCCCAACTGCACGCCCACCTTCTTGCCTGCCAGGTCATCGGGGCCGGTGATCCCGGTCTCGTCGGCGCGCACGGCGATCATCTGCCCGGCGTTGAAGTAGGGGTCGCTGAAGTCCACCATCTGCTTCCGTTCGTCGGTGATGGTGGCTGCCGACATCACCGCATCGAACTCGCCGGAGGCCAGGGCCACGAAGATGCCATCCCAGCGAGTATTGATGAACTCATACTCGAAGCCGGCCGCTTCGGCGATGGCTGCCAGCAGGTCGGGGTCAAAACCGACGATGTTGCCCGCCTCATCCACGAACTCGAAGGGTGGATACTCAGCATTGATGCCGATCTTCAACTTGCCCAGGGCGGGGGTGGGCTTGGGTGCTTCTGTCGGGATTTCCGTCGGGGCTTCTGTCGGGACCTGTGTGGGGGCAGGTCTGGCAGCCGGCTGGGCACACCCTGCCACCAGCATAACCAACATGGACACAATAGCCAGGACCGCGAACAACCTGAACTGTCTCATGGGGTACCTCCTCCTAAATCAGATGCAAAGCAGGGAAGCCAATTGGAAGGGAACTGGCCTCCGTCCAGGGACTGCTGCCAGCGACAAGGGTAGCCACCCCGACGCGGGCTTGAGGAAGATAGATGACGAGTGGCTTCCACCATCCTTGCCTGTGGCCTGTAGCGCAGAGCAGGGAAAAGGGCCACACAGTCCATGTACGGCTTGCGCCTCCTTGGTCATCTATGCCGACACAGCACGATACTGATGCGGTGAGGATACCGGAAGGTAACTATTCAGCGGTGACTGGAAGTCACCCTTTTTGGGCCTGCGGCCAGTGGTCGGCCTTCGCCGACCTCTCTCATAATGCATACATGAAGAGTGTCGGCGGAGGCCGACACCCGGCACGAAGTGCCCAGGAGGGGCGATTTCAATCGGCCTGAATAGTTACACCGGAAGCAGGATTTTTTACAGGAGTTACGCACTTTAGGGCGTATCGTCCCATCCCCCTACCCCCTTCCCCGCCAGGCGGGGCAGGGGGTCGAGATTGAGGGTATTCTGGGCGGCTTCGCCGCCCAGAATACCCATTTCAAAGGATTCCCCCGCCCCCGATTGGGGGCGGGGGCCAGGAGGTGGGGGTACAGCATAGTGGCAACTGCGTAACTCCTATTTATTATAACTTGCCCTGGGGGTTTGTCAAACAGGGCAATCTTGAGACGATCAGGCAACCGCTCAGCGCCGGCCGACGGGCACGATGTAGAGGGGTTGCTCCGCGGCAGGGATGCCCAGCGCCTGCCTGACCTGCTCATCATAGAAGGCGCCGATCACCACCGCGCCCAGGTCCAGTGCAACCGCCTGCAGCAAGATGTTCTGGCCGGCATGGCCGGCCTCCATGTGCACGTAGCGGATGCCCCGTTCGCCGTATTTTCCCGTGGTGCGGCTATAAACGGCTGTCAGGACGATCACGGCGGGCGCGGTGCGAACAGCTTCCTGAAAGAGCGCGGCCTGGTAAAGGGCCAGGCGCTTATCGCCGGCCACCACAGCCTCCAGCCCGTGGCTGGCCGGCCGATACCGGTATACCCCGCTCTCTATCCCCTCTACCTGGCCGGCCACCAGGTAGACCTCCAATGGGTAGAGCGCGCCGGCCGAAGGCGCGGTGCGGAAGCCGCGCGGATCGGTGATCCCTTGCGCCGCCCAGAAGAGTTGCGACACCTCGGCCAGGGTCAGCGGTTGCGCCTGATAGCTGCGCACAGAGCGTCGGCGTAGCAGCGCCTCCTCAAGCGAGATTTCGCTCTTCAGACGTGGTGAGGGCAAGGGGATGAGGCTGGCCTGCTTATGGCCGGCAGGTGTGGCAGGAGGGGTGGGCGAGGCCACCGGCACGCAACCGGCCAGGGTGGCGCAGGCCAGGATCACAAGCGCCCACAACCCATATCCGCCTGTCCAGCCCATGGGTCACCTCCCTCGTAAACATGTTCGTAGTGAGGCACGCAACGGAGTGGGGTGCCGCGCGACGCCACTCCGCTACGCTGCGTGTCTTACTACGAACGGGACATCACAAATCTTGCTGAAGGGTGATGGTGAGCTGCCCGGCGACTACAGTCGCCAGGCAACTCACCATCGAACACGGACTCGCCCTACATACCTTGCCGCACTATGTGACGCTAATGCTATGCTGCCAGAGGCAGGGTCTCAGGGATCTGAACCACAAACGGTTCTTCATCGTGTGGGTTCAGCCGTCGGTGGATCTCGTCGAAGCCCTCTGGCTTGATGAAGTGGCGCTGGCCGGCGAGCAGGCCGGCAACGCCTTCCTGTCCACCTTCATCTTCCACCCTGGGCTGCTCGGGCCGGGCAGTGCTCTGCCCGGTGTAGTCGGTGGGTTCGTAGTAGGTGGTGATGAAGCCTTCGAAGTTGCGCAATACCACCTTGCCCGGAGCCTGGCTGATCAGGTACTGAGGCATGATGGGGATCTTGCCGCCACCGCCAGGCGCGTCCACGACATAGGTGGGGATGGCATAGCCGCTGGTGTGCCCACGCAACCCCTCGATGATTTCGATCCCTTTGCTGATGGTGGTGCGGAAGTGGCCGGCACCTTCTACCAGGTCACACTGGTAGAGGTAATACGGCCGCACCCGGTTGCGGACGAGCTTGTGCACCAGCTCCTTCATCACCGCCAGCGAATCGTTCACTCCCGCCAGCAGCACCGTCTGCGAGCCAAGGGGAATGCCGGCATCGGCCAGCCGTGCCAGGGCCACCGACACCTCGGGAGTGATCTCCCGCGCGTGGTTGAAGTGGATGTTCATCCACAGGGGGTGGAACTGGCGCAGCATGGCCACCAGGTCGGGCGTGATGCGCTGAGGCAGGAACACTGGCACCCGGGTGCCGATGCGGATGATCTCCACGTGCTCGATGGCCCGCAGCCGACGCAGCAGGTCCTCCAGGAGGCGTTGAGGCAGGATCAGGGGGTCGCCGCCGCTCAGCAGCACATCGCGCACCTGGGGGGTGCGGGCGATGTAATTGATCTGGGCATCGTAGTCGCTGCGGCTGAACTGGGCAGCGGGGTTGCCCACGATACGGCTGCGCGTGCAGTAACGGCAGTAGCTGGCGCACTGGGTGGTGACGAGCATCAGCACGCGGTCGGGATAGCGATGCACCAGGCCAGGCACAGGGCTGTGGGCATCTTCGTTGAGCGAGTCTTCGAACATGCCGGTGAAAGGCACAAGCTCCTTGCTGGTCGGGATCACCTGGCGGCGAAGCGGACAGTTAGGGTCGTTGGGGTCAAGCAGGGATGCGAAGTAGGGGGTGATGTCCACCCGGAAGTGGGGATGACGGCATCCTTCCACCTCCTCCGGGGTCAGGTTGATGATCTGGCTGAGCTCCTCCACGCTGTTCAGCCGGTGGCTGAGCTGCCAGCGCCAATCCTCCCACTGCTGGTCAGGCACGTTGGCCCAAACCGGTGCGCGTCGAGATACCCTCCGGTGGGGAGGTTCTTCGGCGGCCTCATTAGAGGGAGGCTCCTCGCTTAACGACGTCAGTTCACTTGTCTCGCTCATTCTGATCACCTCTCCGTATGGTTTAGAACTCCATTACAAAGCAAACCCCCGCAACCTCAGGCAACGACACCTGCGACACGCGGGCTTGCCCTTCGTCATGGAAGCTGGCTTCCCATGACGAAGGGCAAACAAAACCGCCTGTCGCCAAGGAAGGCTGCAGGGGCCAGACAAAGTTATGCCTGCCGGCTTGTCCCAAGGCGCGGTTTGGGATCGGAAGGCAAGCCGGTGTGCTATAGCTCAGTTATCTTTCGTCTTCCTCTTCTTCGTAATCCTCGTAATCTTCGAGTTCCTCGTAGTCTTCGTCCTCGTAATCGGGTTCGTACTCAAGTTTCTCGCGGTCCCACTCGTCCTCCTCGTAGGAGAAGAACTCCAGCGCGCTGGCCGGCGCATTGCACTCCGGGCATTTCGACGGGGGACGCAACTCGTTCCCCTCTTCGATGTAGCCGCACTCCATGCACTCCCATTCGCCGGTGATAGGTAGGACCTTGCCGAACTGCGCCATGTGAGCGATATCCTCCTCAGGAGGAGAAGCCCGTTGCGGTTGATTTGCTCTCCTCCAGCACATCTGGACCTGAGCAGACGCGGCCAAGTGACCCGTCAGCTCATGGGTAGGCAAATGAACCGATGCAACAACACGTCAGATAACACTGAGGCAACAGACGGAAGCGCGTGCCCCCGGAGGAAACCACAGAGTGCACCTGTGGTCCAGAAGGGAGGTCGGCATTGACTTTTATTTTAACCGGTTGCTGGCAGTTGTCAATTTCAAAGAAGGGGTTTGCGATAGTTCGAAAGAGGGGGTTCTTGCGGCGGCGGCCTCAGGCCGCCGCCGCAAGAACCCCCTTATCCCCTCCGCTCCCCTGCTTGCGGGAGACGGGAGGGCTGAACCGTTACCGAATGCCGGCGAACAGCCTCACGGTCTTCACTTCATAAGGAGCAAACGATAGATGGATTACACCGTTTGCCTGAGAGAGCACCCGGGCTGGCTCCCCTGGCGCGAGCTCTTGCTCGATCAGGTTTACCTCCTCGGCCCGGGCCACCGGCCAGGCAGGGTGCAGGGCAGCCTCGGCCGGCCGGCCATGGGCCTCATACAGGCGCACGATCACAGCCTGCCCACCCGCCGGCTGATCCTCCGCCAGTTTAACGGCTGAGATCAGCACGCTGGCTGATGCGCAGCTCAGCCACGGCTGGCCCGGACGGAGTGGGCCCCCATGCAGATCGCTGACGGTTACCAGGGGCGGTTGGTTCAGTTGGGCTGCCTGTTGAGGCGTGCCGGCCTCTCGCCAGTCGCCCGGATGCGGGTAGAGGGCATAGGTGAAACGGTGGAGCCCTTCATCTGGGTTGACGTCCGGCTCATAGGAGGCGCGTAGCAGCGTCAGCCCCAGGGTGTTGCCGTGGGCCTGGTGGCCATATTTGCAGTCGTTGAGCAGGGACAGGCCATAGCCCTCCTCCGAGAGGTCTGCCCAGCGCAGGGCCGGTACTTCGTTGCCATCGGCTGGCCGCTCCAGGCCGGCGAAGGGAACCTCGAAGGTGGCCCGCGTGTAGCCCAGGGCCGGCGTAAAGGTGGCGCGCAGCATGGGGGCATCGCTGTGGGCGCTGCCGCGCTCATGCCACTCCAGCTCTGTCTCGAAGTCCACCCGGCGCAGCCGGCGATAGAGGCAGATGCGCTGGGTCAGGGTCGAGTTCAGGAACGCCCGCTTGACCTCGATCACGCCCCGCACCGGCCCCACCTCGGCAACCCGCACCTGAGCACCGGTGATCAGGTTGTCCACCCTGGTGATGTCGCCGATATTCCAGGCCGACATGGGATGGGGTTGCTCCCACAGGACCTGCAGGCGGTTGAGCATCCCTGCGGTAACGCGCGCCTCTGGCCCCCAGCCAGGCTGAGGGCCGGCCAGGTCGCGGCCGGCCGCATGGTCAATGAGTTGGTCCAATGCGCCCGAGGCAGGATGCACGCGCAGGCGCAGGATGCCGTTGTCGAGGGTCATGGCCTGGGTGTCAGCTACCAGGGGAGTGGCATCGGCCTTATCCCCGGAAGGCAGGCCATTGGCTGCCGGGTAGTAGACCCGCACGCCCAGCGCAGGCAGCTTCTCGGCCACAAACAGCAGCTCATCCCCGCTGACCTGGGCCGGCAGCCAGCGGCCACTGTCGTCCACCACCCACGCCGGCTTGAGGCCGCCGAGCTGCTGCACCGGGACGCGCACCAGGTCATCCCGTTCCCAGGCCAGGGGGTTGAAGACGACCAGGCAGGGTCCGGCGCTCTCGATCCCAGCCGCCGGGTTGGGCCGGGTGTCCACGGCCGCAGCCAGGGCCTGAAGGGCCTGGCCGCTGATCCTGGCTGCAGTGGCCACCACTTCGGCCATCCGCGGGCGCGCCTCGCGATAGGTCACGCCCACCGCGCAACCGCAGAGGATGTCGTGGAACTGGTGGAAGCAGGTGGTGCGCCAGGCCTCGGCCAGGTCGGAGAGGGGATAAGGGGCGTCGGCCAGGGCCGTGGCCAGCGCTGCGGTCGCCTCGGCTGTCAGCAGGCTGTTTTCGGCCTGGCGGTTCAGGCGCTTGATGTCGCCGTGGCTGGTGTAGCACCCCTCGAACACCGTGTTCAGCTCGCCCCGGACCACAGGCAGCGCCTGTCGAGCACGGGGCCGCGCCTGGAGGTCTTCCAGTACCCCCTGATAGAAAGCTGCTGTGGGACCCAGCTCAACCCGGGGCAGGTACCTTGCGGCGTTGATGCGCCGTGCTGCCTCGATGTCGCGCGCCGTACCTCCGCCGCCATGATCCCCCACGCCGTAGACATAGAGGCCACGGCGGAGGCCGGCGCGGCGTGCCCCCTGCGCGGCCACGAAGTTGACCACGCTGGCCACTACCTGGTCTGGCATGACCTTCCCGCCATAGCCGGTGGGGTCCTGTACGGCCAGGACGCGCGATCCATCCAGCCCTTCCCACCAGAAGAGGGGATGGCGCTTGCCCGCCCGGCAGAAGTAGTAGTAGCGGATGCCGCTCCTGGCCAGCAGTTGGGGCCAGGAGGCATTGTGGCCGAAGGTATCGGGTTCCCAGCAGATCGGGGGCGCGACCCCAAAGCATTCAGCGACGTAACGCCGGGCGTGCAGGAGCTGGCGCGCCAGCGCCTCGCCGCCGGCCATGTTGAGGTCACCCTCCACCCAGGTGCTGGCCGTGACGTCCCAGCGGCCTTCGGCCACGCGCGCCTGGATGCGCTCGAAGAGGGCCGGCGCATCCGCCTCTATCGCACGGTAGGTGGCGGCCTGGCTCTGGGAGAAGTGGAACTCCGGGTAGGCGGCCATCAGCCGGTCGGCGGCGGCGAAGTCGCGGCGGCAGACCTCGATGGTCTCCTGCAGGGGCCAGAGCCAGTTCATGTCAATGTGGCTGTGGGCCACCAGATGGGCCGTATAGCCCTTGGCCTCTTCGGCGAAGGGGGCCAGGGCCGCGCGGGCGCGCTCTACGCTGGCCCACCACGCCTCCCAGTCGTTGGCGGCCAGGGCATCCAGGTCGAGCGCGCTTGCAGCCTGGTCCCAGGCCCACACACGATCTTTGCCCCCACGCCGGCGCTCGAGCAGGAAGCGGGTGAAGGTCATCTCGGCCCGCACCAGGTCGAGCTCGAAGATGACCTCGGCCAGCGCGCTGCAGCGCAAAGTGGCTTCCAGGAACAGGCCAAAGCCATCTCCCTGGTTGCAGCGCACGGCCAGTGCCAGAGGGCTGTCGGGCTGATAGGCTTCAGCCAGCAGCAACGGCACCGCACGCGTGTCGGCCCAAGAGGGCTCGCTGTAGGCCGCGCGGCCGTTGATGTAGATGGTCGCGCCCAGGGGCAGGAGGACGTCCAGTTCCAGCCGTGAGCCCGCCAGCGGGATCCCTTCCACCTGGGATGGAAGCTCTGTCCGGGTGCGGAACCAGGCTTCGCCGTCCTGGGACGACCAGGTGTGGGGCAGGGCTACCCAATCCCACCCGGCCTGGCTGGCCTGTTCTTGCGCCAGGGCTTCGGCCTCTGCCTGGGCGGTACCGGCGGTCGGGTAGAGGCGGAACTGCCACCGCTTGAGGGTGAGCGGCGCCTGCAGAGCCTCGATCTTGGCGCCAATGGCGCTGCGGATATGGTCATTCGTGCGATTTTCAGATGCCATGCTAAGCGCTCCTGCTGGCCCACAGCATGCCACGCACCACGATCTCGCGCGCCTCGGGCACGTCGAAGTCCTTAGCTACGTGGCCCAGGGAGCAGTAGAACACCCTGCCCTTCCCCCACATCCGCTTCCAGGCCACAGGCATCACACACCCCTCCACCCACGGCGCGCTGGGGGAGTGGAAAGTTGTCGTCGCCAGCACGTGGTTAGAAGGGTCCACATGCATGTAGTACTGCTCGGAGTGCATCTTGAAATCGGGGATGCCGCGGGTGATCGGGTCATCGTGGTCAACGATGTTGACCTCGTAGTCCACGATGCCATCCGGGTGGGCCACCCACTGGCCCCCCACCATCCACTGGTATTCGGTATTGGTCCGGAAAGAGTCTCCCATGCCGCCGTGCCAGCCGGCAATCCCCACCCCGCTTTTGACCGCCTCCAGCAGCCCCTTCTCCTGCTCGGGGGTGATGGTGCTCATGGTCCAGATGGGGACGATGAGGCTGAGGAAGTGCATTTTGTCCCGGTCGAGATAGACATCCAGGGTGTTGACGACCTCTACGGTGAAGCCGTGAGCTTCCAGAATGGGTGCGAACAGCTCGGCGCATTGTTTGGGCTCGTGGCCCTCCCAACCGCCCCAGGTGATCAGAGCATGTTTGGTCATGTTTTTTTTCCTCTCATTTGTCGAGTTTGCCCGGTTCAAGGCCCAGGGGCAGAGGTGCCGGCCGGGCACAGGCGCTGGCGATGGTAACATGACAGCCGCTGCGCGAGGCATCCTCGAAGGCGTGCATCACGTCCAGGACGTGGTAGGCCAGCTCACCGCTGGCGCGATGTGGCCGGCCATAGGTCAGAGCGTAGGCCATGTCTGCGACACCGATCCCGCGGCCCACGTCGGGGCTGTGGGTGAGGGGGATTTCGCTCCACTCGGCCGCGCCGGCGCGGCGGATGCGCACCGGCCCGGTGAAGCCGTTGGGGTCGGGCACGCTCAGCGAGCCGGTGGTGCCGTAGATCTCGATGCGCGGCAGGTTGGCGGCCCAGACGTCGAAACTGGTGATGATGGTGCCGATGGCGCCGTTGGCGAAGTCCATCACCCCGGCCACATGGGTGGCCACCTCCACCTTGATCCGTGTGCCATACTTGGGCTGGCTGGTGATCAGCCGTTCGGGGAAGGTGATGCGGGTGGAGCCGGTGACCCGGCGGATGGGGCCGATGAGGTTGACCAGCGCGGTCAGGTAGTAGGGGCCCATGTCGAGCATGGGGCCGCCCCCCACCTGGTAGTAGAACTCGGGATCGGGGTGCCAGCTCTCGTGGCCGTGGCAGGTCATGAACGCGGTCGCCGCCACCGGCTCGCCGATCCAGCCATCGTCAATCAGCTTACGGCAGGTCTGAATGCCGCCGCCCAGGAAGGTATCGGGTGCGCAACCCACCAGCACCCCTCGCTCCTTCGCCGCAGCCAGCACGCGCTGGCCTTCCTCCCGGGTCAGTGCCAACGGCTTCTCGCAGTGGACGTTCTTCCCGGCCGCGATGGCCGCCAGGTTGACTTCGGTATGCGCCTTGGGAGTGGTGAGGTTGACGACGATCTTGATCTCCGGGTTGGCCAACAGCTCTTCCACTGTGCAGGCCAGCGGGATGTTGAACTCCGCAGCCCGATTCCTGGCCCGGGCCATGTCAATATCCGCGCAGGCCACCAGGTCCAGGATCTCGAACGCCCGGCATCCCTTGATGTACGCCGGGCTGATGTTTCCGCATCCGATGATGCCGATCTTGACTTTGGGGGTCATGATGTGCTCCTCTTTCATGTCAAAGAGATCTTGCTGCGTGTCCATTGCAGCTCGTGGTTTGGCTGGCGGCCCTGGAGCAGATCGAGGGAGAGCTCGATCACCTCGCGCGCTTCGTCGGCCGACGTGGTGCCGATGGTGACCATGTCTTGCTCGCGGATGGTGCTCCAGACGAAGGCCAGGCCCACTATTGGCAGCAGCCGGCCGGCCGCCAGCGGCTTAATGGTCATAACCGGTTTCTTGGCCTGGTGGATGATCCGCATTACCCAGTCGGCCTCGACCTGCATCAGAAAGCCGGCGGCGTTGTAGATCTGGATGTAGGTTTCCACGTCGGCGCCCATCTTGTCGGCCAGCACCACCGTCTCGGGCATATGGGTGGAGAGGCCGGGGATCATCCCTCGGGCGCGGATCATGCTGGTGTACCTGTCCAGATCGCGGATCACGCCGTGCATGCGGTCCACCAGGGCATCGGTGACACACTGGTGGGGCAGGCAGAAGGTGGCGCCGAGGGCCTTGCAGCGGTCGAAAGCTGCCTCTGGTTCATCTTCGGCCGGGCCCCCAGGGCCCAGCTTGAAGCTGGGGGTGAGGATGCGGATCATGCCGCGGCCGACGCGATCCTCAGCAGCCCGGATCGCCTCTTCCAGGTAGGGAGAAGGAGGGGCCATGATCGCATCAATGCCCGCGGACAGGAACACGGCCAGGATTTCAGCGATACGTTCGCGGCTTTGCAGTTCCTTGATGAAGCGATCTTTGGCCAGGCTGGTGTGCGAGTAGCCAAGGAACCAATTGGTGCCGATCAGCAGGCGGGGCAGGCTCACCCCCCCAACGGTAGTTCTCGGAAAGGTGGACATTTCAGACATAGGCTTTACCTCACGGCCAGATGACCATCACTTTGACGGTCTCGCTACGCTGCTCGATAGCGCAGGCGATTGCTTCCGGCACCTGATTGAAGCTGAAGCGGTGGGAGATGAAGTCGTCTGGGTCAATGACGCGGCGCTGGAGCAGGTCCAGGGCCTTGGGCCAGCCCAGGTTGGGGATCGAGTGCACGCCCCGCAGTTGCAGGCGCCGGAAATGGAAATCGTTGCCGTCAAAGCTAATGTTCTGCGCGTCGCCGAACTTGATGCCGTTGTAGGTGATGATCCCGCCGAAGCGGGTGATGGCGATGGCGTCGGCTACCGTGTTGGGCGGCGAGGTGACCAGGACGCGGTCGAGGCCCTCGGGCTCCTGTTGGCGGAAGTACTCCCGCACGTCCACCTGGTCCACGAAGACCAGCTCATCCACGCCCAGCTTGCGGGCCACCTCCCAGCGCCGGCGCGAGTGGCTGTGGCCCGTCAGGTAGACCTTGCTGGCCCCTACCAGCCTGGCCAGGCGGGCGATCATCAGGCCGATGGGGCCGGGCCCAAAGACGGCCACCCGCGCGCCCAGCGGGATCTCGGCCGCCTCGACCATGTCAATGGCCACGGTGAGTGGCTCGGCCAGCGCGGCGGTGGGGAAATCCAGCTCCCCGCTCTTGATCAGCGATTGGGCCTTCACCCGCACATACTCGGCAAAGGCCCCCGGGGAGAGATAGTGGAACAGATGGGTGCAGTGGATGACGTCGCCGTTCTTGCAGTGCCGGCAGAGGCCGCAGTAAGTGGCATTCTCCACCACCACCCGGTCGCCGGGCTTGAAAGCCGTGACGGCAGAGCCGACCTCGGCCACGACGCCGGAAAACTCGTGGCCGATGCCCATCCAGTCGGTGGCCACCTGAGTGGCGACGAGCACATCCCAGCCACACACCCCGCACGCTTTCACCTGAACCAGGGCTTCGTCAGGTGCCAGCGGGCCGACTTCGACTGTACGCAATTCGAACTGACGTGGCACCTTTACATAATAGGCAAGCATGGACCATCTACCTCCTCATCAAATGGTAATCAGGAAGCCTCAGAGCTTGAAAATGCCAGGCAATTGGCAGCGAGGCCTTTCAGGAGTTATACAGTTGCACTGCGCTGTGCCCCCACCCCCTAGCCCCCGCCCCCAATCGGGGGCGGGGGAATTCTTTGGAAGGGGTTTCTGGGGCGGCGAAGCCGCCCCAGAAACCCCCTTAATGCCGATCTCCCCGCCCCCTGATAGGGGGCGTCCTGCTGCGCGGGAGGCAAGCACGGGCCGGGGGTGGGGGGTCAATCCGGAAAGTGTAGAATCCAGCCCAACAAAGCAGTAGGGGGATGGGGCGATACGCCTCAAAGTGCGTAACTCCTGTTGTTGAGAAGACACTGGACTGCTGGCTCTGGGCCAATTCAGCGGCCTTATCCCGCGGCAACGGCAGCCACGCCTACCAGCCCGGCACCCGTGTGCACCGATAGGCCGGGGGTGAATTCGACCGTAAGGATTGTCTCTGGGCATGGCAGGGCGCTGCGTAGCTGCTCTTCAAAGGCACGCGCATCCTCCACTGCGTTGACATGCAGCACTGCCATACGCTCGACGGGCCGGCCAGCCAACGCCTCGGCGGTCAGCTCGATCATGCGCGCCCAGGCCCGCTTACGGGTACGCACCCGTTCCAGCATCTCCAGCTTGCCATCGCGCAAGGTCAGGATCGGCTTGACGTCCAGCAGGCCGGCCATGCCGGCGGCCAGATGCCCAACGCGGCCGCTCATGGCCAGGTACTTGAGGGTGGCCAGCGCACCGAAAATGCAGGTCCGCTCACGTACAGCTTCAGCGCGGGCGATAATACCCTGCCCATCGGCCCCGTCCTGGGCGGCCTCGGCCGCGGCCAGCACCATGAACCCCTGCCCCATGGACACGCTCCTGGTGTCCACCACGGTGATCTCCCGGCCGGGCAGCAGGTCGCGCGCGGCCAGGGCTGCGTTGTACGTCCTGCTGATCTGGCTGCTGACGCAGAAGCAGATGATGGCCTCCGCCCCGGCATCGAAAGCCTCCTGGAAAACCTCCGCAAATTGGCCCGGGCTGGGCGCCGAGGTCTTGGGCAGCTTGCCCTCCCGGTCTACCCGGGCGAACAACCCGGCATCGTCAATGTCTATCCCGGTCCGGAACGTTTCGTCGCCGAAGTGCACGTTGATGGGCACCTGCCGGATGCCATAGCGGCCGGCCAGGTCGGCCGGCAGGCTTGAATCGGTGTCGGTGATGATAGCATAGCGCGTTGGGCGCGACATGTTTACCTCCAGCGTAACTATTCAGGCCGATTGAAATCGCCACTCCTGGGCACTTCGTGCCGGGTGTCGGCCTCCGCCGACACCCTTCATGTGTGCATCACCAGAGAGGTCGGCGAAGGCCGACCACTGGCCGCAAGCCCCAAAAGGGTGACGCCTCGGGCGAGCCCTCGGCGTGGCCCTTCCAGTCACCGCTGAATAGTTTCCCTCCAGCAGTTATTCCCGGAGATATCCTGATCTCTGGGCCTGTGCCTGGGCCTGGAGCGCCAGCTCGCAGACTCGGAAGCAGTGCTCCTGTGGCATGGCAGTCTCGGTGCGGTGCACAATGTCGTAGAGCAGTTGGCGGCCGTAGGGGAGGTCGCCGCCTTCGCAGCTTATGTAGTGGGTTCCCTTCTGGTCAACCAGGAACAGGTGGTTGGCGCCCGTGCGGCCGGCGATGTCGCAGTTCTTGCGCACCTCGATATAGCCTTCAGTGCCGAGGATGAAGAGGCGGGTATCGCCCCATGTCTCCAGCCCTTCCGGCGTGAACCAGTCCACCCGGATGTACCCAGTGGCCTGCTCCCCCTGGAGGAGCAGCTCGCCGAAGTCTTCCAGCTCGGGGTATTGGGGGTGGTTATAGTTGGCCACCAGGGAAGATACCACGCGGGCGTGAGAAGAGCCGGTGAAATAGAGGAACTGGTCAATCTGGTGGGAGGCAATGTCAATCAGGATGCCGCCGTAGCGGGCCCGCTGGAAGAACCACGCCGGCCGGGTGGCCGGGCGCATGCGATGGGGGCCCAGGCCGACGGTCTGCACCACCTGCCCGATTGCCCCTGCCCTGACCAGTTCGCCGGCCTTGACGGTGGCAGGGTTTTCGAAGCGTTCGCTGAAGCAAATGGAGTAGATGCGGCCAGTGGCGGCCTGCACCCGTCGCACCTCGGCCAGTTGCTCCAGGGTGGTGGGCGCGCCTTTGTCGCTCATGTAGTCTTTGCCATGCAGCATGGCACGCACGCCCAGGGGAGCACGCTCGCTGGGGATGGCGGCGCTGACGATCAGGTGGATGGTGGGGTCGGCCAGGATCTCCTCCTCGCAGCGGGCCAGCCGTGCCTGAGGATAGGCCTGGGCAAACTGGGCCACCAGGGCCTGGCCCTCTTCCGAGTGCGGGTCGGGCTCGGGGGAGTAGAAGGACACCAGCTCGGCGCCAGCGCGCAGGAGGAGGTTAACCTGGCCGTAGATGTGCCCGTGGTTGAGGCCGATCGCCGAGAAGCGGATTTTGGGAAGTTCGTTAGTCATAGATTACCTCGTTGAGTCCTGCCGGCCAGGAGGCTGATCTGGCCCTGTCTCAGGCAAAGAAGGTGCTATCCTCTCGCAGGTGGCGTCGCGCCACCTCCTCGTTGAGCACAACCCCCAGTCCGGGTCTATCGGGCAGTGCGATATAACCTTCCCTGATCAGGGGCTGATCGGCCACTACCAACTCGTCCCACCAGGGAACATCCTGGGCATGGAACTCCAATACAGAGAAGTTGCGCATGGTCGCGCAGGCATGGCAAGCCGCCAGGGTGGCAATGGGGCTGGAGACGTTGTGCGCCGCGAGAGGGATGTAGTAGATGTCGGCCAGGTCGGCGATCTTCTTGGCTTCCAGCAGGCCGCCGACTTTGGGGATGTCGGGCTGGATGATGTCTACAGCCTGGGTGGTGATCATGGGGCGCAGGCCGTGGCGGGTGTAGTGGTTTTCGCCCGAACAAATGGGGACCGGCGAACAGTCGGTGACCCGCTTCAGGGCTTCGATATTGTCGGGGGGCACCGGATCTTCGAGCCACATGGGCCGGAAGGGTGCCATCTCGTGCGCCAGTTGGATGGCATCGCGAGTGTTGTAATTCCAGTGACAGTC
This sequence comes from Anaerolineae bacterium, assembly GCA_034434335.1. GTDB lineage: Bacteria > Chloroflexota > Anaerolineae > CG2-30-64-16 > CG2-30-64-16 > DAOTZS01. Next base: position 941 of record DAOTZS010000016.1, on the reverse strand, counting down.
AAGGGCCAGTTCAATTTCCGGCCCGATGGCCTCGCGCACTGCGGCCACCAGCTTCACCATCAGGTCCAGCTCGCGGGGGGAAAGGGGGCGCTGTTGGCCCTGGAGCCATCCCTGCCGGGGTCCGACGCCGACATGATAAGGGTCGGCAAAGCGCTCGGGCGCGATGTTGTCAATGTCGAACTTGATGGCGGTGAAGCCTCGCGCCAGGGCTGCCTGAGCCCTTTCTGCCCAGGCAGATGGCGTTGGCGCATCCCCATGGCCGCAGTCGGCATACACCCGGATGCGTTGCCGATAGCGGCCGCCGAGCAGGTTGTAGATGGGGGTGCCCAGGGCCTGCCCCTTGATGTCCCACAGGGCCAACTCCACCCCGCTGATGGCAGCCACCACCGCCCCACCGGTAGAACCACACCCCGACATCCCACGTACCATCTTCTGGTAGAGCCAGTCAATGTTATGAGGGTCTTCGTCCACGAGCAGTGGCCGCAACCGGTGCACGATGGGCTCCACGCCGGCGCCCCAGTAACATTCTCCCAGGCCGACGATTCCCTCATCGGTGTAGACGCGCACCAGGATCCATTCGAAGTTGCCCTGGATGACGGCTGTCTTGAGGTCGGTGATCTTCATGGTTCTCCTTTGCCTGGTAGCAAATGTGAGGATAAAAGGTGGTCAGGCACCTGGGGGTATAGGATACACCAGGTTGAGGCCGGCCGCATAATTCGTGGGTGGCGATGCACGGCTCGCCGATGCCTGAGGTGCTCGTAGGGCGAGCTTTAGCTCGCCTTCTGGTGCGAGCTGAAGCTCGCATTACATTAGCCTTTGACCCCTCCGGCGGTGAGGCCTGCCACCATGTAGCGCTGGCCGTACATGTAGAATATCACCACTGGTATCGAAATGATGAGGGAAGCGGCCATCAGCAGGCCCCAGGGGTAGATATCCCCATA
>DAOTZS010000015.1:0-17056 GCA_034434335.1 Anaerolineae bacterium | reverse complement strand
GAAGGGATAAGGGGCATTGTCCCGGCCGGCTGGAACATGGCGGTGACCACCTGGCCGTCAGGTGTGCGCCACAACCGCTCGAACGGGTTCGCCGCCGCCAATACCACTGTCAGGAAGAACCCGATGTTCAGCAGCAGCACGGCATTGACATAAGACTTTACCCTCGGCTGCTGGCGCTGGAAGAAGCGGTCGGCCGTCACCGCATAGCCGCACAGGATCAGGGTCCAGAAGAGCAGCGAGCCGGCCTGGCCGCCCCACAAAGCCGAGAACTTGTAGAGGAGGGGCAGGTTGCGCTCGCTATGGGTGGCCACATATTCCAGTTGGAATTGGTCCGTGAGCAGGGCCTGTAGCATCAGCAGGGTGGCCAGGAGCACCAGGCCCGCCACCACATAAAGGGCGTTGCGGCCGCTGGCGAGCAGCTCTGGCACATTACGCCGGCTGCCCAGGATGGAGACCACAAAGCCGTACAGGCTCAAAGTTAAGGCCAAGACCAACGCAACATAACCAAGGTCTGTCATCCCTTTCGCTCCCTGGTACTGCCGGCTACGCGGGCCAAGGCGTGCCGGCGGCTTTTCATGGCAGGATAGCGGCGATCCGCTGTTCAAGTTCGGCGCGCGTGAGGGGGCCGATCTTGCGGCAGCCTACGATCTGGCCCTCCGGGTTGATGAAAAAGGTCTCCGGCACCCCGCGAATACCGTAGCGTTTAGAGATCCTGCTGGCCAGGTCGGGGCCGTTGGGATAGGTGATGTTGAACTTCTGCAGGTAGCGCCTGGCCGCCGGCTCCTGATCCAGGTAATCCACGCCGATGAAGACGATCCCTTTTTCCCGGTAGGCCTGCCAGGCTGCTTCCAGTGTGGCTGCTTCCTCCTCGCACGGCTTGCACCAACTGGCCCAGAAGTTGAGCACCACCCCCTTGCCGCGCAACTCGGACAGGCTGATGGTCTCGTTGGGCCAGCCGCCACGGTATTCGTCGAAGAGGGTCAGGGTCCATGCGGGTGCGGGTTCATCGCACAGCGCCTTCTGGGGCGGCCTGAGCAGCAGGAGGAAAAGCAGCGCGATTATGAAGAGGATACCGAGGCCCAGGATGATCAGCCAGCCGGGCAACCTGGCCTGCCGGGAAGGGGAATCGGTGCTCATGAGCGGTGTGCCTCTACCGGTAACGTTGCAATTCCTCGTCCACCCGTTTCAAGTACTCCTCTTCGGCCATGGGCTGTTGCAGGAGAGCCGGCCGGCGTCGTAGAAGGCCTCGCACGAAAAAGGCCAGCCAGCCCAGGCCCACGGCTGCGGCCAGGGCCGGCAAGATCCAGGCTACCAGGTTGAACCCCTGGCCTGATGGCGCGCCCAACACCACATCTCCATACTGTTCTACGAAGTAGGCCTTGATCTGCTCCTTGCTTTCGCCGGCCATCAATTTCTGGGCGATAACTTCTCGCATCTGGATGCAGGCCCGCAGCTCGCAATTATCCAACCGCACGCCGTTGCACAGTGGGCACCACAGCTCCCTGGCCACAGCATTGATCTCGTTGGGCGTGGGGGTTTGGGCCGAGAGGGGCATGGCCAGGGCCAGGTAGAGAAAGGCCAGCGCCAGGGTCATCCAGTTTCGCCTTCGCCACATCGGTTCTGCTCCAGTGTAGTAACGGTCGTTCAGGATGCGCTGAGAGCGACTGAAGTCGCTACGTAACTATTCAGGCCGATTAAATCGCCCTCCCTGGGCACTTCATACCAGGTGTTGGCCTCCGCCGACACCCTTTATGTATGCATCATGAGAAAGGTCGGCGAAGGCCGACCACTGGCCGCAGGCCCAAAAAGGGTGACTTCCAGTCACCGCTGAATAGTTACGTCGCTACTACGAAGCCAACCTCTTCTCAATCTCTCCCAAGATTTATATATCAAAATGCCCTGGCTTGATTGCCACTCCTGGCAGGTCATGGTATACTATTTGCCATGGGCAACGTTACCGAGGAGGGTGGACGGGTCGTCTTGGGGCGCAGGGGCTTCTGTGGCCGAAGGTTCATGGGGCGAGGGCTTAATGCCCAGGACACGATAGGGGATGATCGGTTCGCTCCGGCCTCGCACCGGACATGGCCCCAGTGCTTCCACCAGCACCTGGTCTCGGACCTGTTCCAGGGTCTGGGGCCCGATAAGGATTTCGTTCCTGCCAGCCATCTCCTGCAGCCGTTGGGCCAGGTTCATGGCGTCCCCAATGGCGGTATAGTTCATGAGCTGGGGGGTGCCAATATTGCCGACAACCGCTTCTCCTGTGTTGATACCTATGCCTATCGTAAGCTGGCAGCCCGGCCTGGCGGCCGCCTGGAAGGCAGCCACCATTTCCAGCCCGGCGCGTACTGCCCGCAAGGCATGATCCGGTTGCGGCATTGGCGCGTTGAATAGCCCAATGGCACCGTCGCCCATGAATTTGTCCAGGGTGCCGCCCTGGGCCTGGATGGCAGAGGCGGCCAGGCCCAGGTAGCGGTTAAGAACCTCGACCAGCTCATCCGGGGGAACCGATTCGGCCAGCGGTGTGAAGTCTCGGATGTCGGCGTAAAGGATAGTGACCTCCTGGCGTTTGCCGCCCAGGCGAGGCGGTTCCTGGCTTTCCATAAACTGGGCCCGCAACTCGGCCGGGATGTAGTGCTCTACCAGCTCGCGGATGCGCTGGTTGGCGTGCTCCAGTTGAGCCTGAAGGCGGGCATTCTCGCGGCGCAGAGTTGCCTTTTCCAGAACCTGGCGAATGCGCACCCGCATCTCGCGGATCTGGAACGGCTTGCTAATATAATCATCGGCACCTGCGAGCATGGAGTCAATGGTGGTGCGCTCGGAGGTGAGCGCGCTGACCATGATGATGCCGGTCACCGGGTCCTTGCGCCTGATCTCGCGCAGGATGTCAAGCCCGTCTCGTTGGGGCAGGACGATGTCGAGCAGGATCAGATCGGGCCTGGTTTCGTAATAAGCAGCCAGAGCCTGGTCACCGTCGGTGGTTTCGATGATCTGGCACCCATCGGCCTGCAGGATCTTGCGGACCAGGCGCACGGTGTCAGGCTCATCATCTACCAGCAGCACTACCGGATTTGCAGCCATACCGTTTCCTGAGGCGGTCTTCTTCAGACGCCGTAATTACACGACGAGGTTGCAGCCCAAGCACGGGCCTGGCATCAGCCAAACCCCATTATAGCACAAGGCCAGGCCCCGACAAAGGTTGATGTCCGGCTGCTGGGAAAGGGCCATTGTGAGGAGCAACATCGGTCACATCATGAGGAAAACACCCTTACTGGAGAGCCTGATGCGAGCTCGGCAGAGATTGCGTTCCTCGCGCACGTGGATCACTGTCACGGCCTGGCTGCGAGCGTCTGTGCGTCGCAGCATTGTGTTTCCCCTGGTAGGACTGATGCTGGTGCTGGCAGTGGCTGGCATGTTCGCTGGCTCGCGGGCCGTCCTGGCTTTGGTGAACACATCCTACACCCAGGCGTTGGAGACGGCCAGTAAGGCAGCCGACAGAATGCTGGAAGCGCATCTGGTGCTGCTGGACTATGTGGCGCTCCAGATGGCCCAGCGGGAAGAGGTGGCCACCCTGTTGCAGAAAGATAGCCCTCTGGTGGCCGCACAACTGGCTCTGGAGTGGAGCGGTGTGGCCGATATGGATGTGGTGGCGCTGTTGGATGGGCCTGGCAGCCTGCGCGCGCTCTGGCCACGCGATGAGGAATCTGAGCTGGCCTGGCGGGCCCGGCTGGCGACCGGCAGCGCGCTCAACACGTGGGTTCGCTGCCTGATGGCATCCGGGTGTCCGGAGCCAGCCTATGTGGTGGGGGAGGTGGCTGGCCAGGAGGGGCCCGTGTTATACCTGGTGCGGAGGGTGGTGCGGCAAGGGCACGTGCTGGGTGTGTTGGTGCTGGGGGTGTCGCTGGGTGACCTTCTCCAGAGCGTCGCCGGCTGGATTGAGCGTCCACTGGTGTTTTACGACAGCGATGGCTTTGCGGTTTTTGCTTCTCTCCCCACTGACGCCGAGGGGCTGTCGGGGCTAAGGGTGGCTAAGGTGGCGCTCTACTCCGCAACAGAGGCCCAACCTCTGGCGATGGATGCCACCCTGAACCGCCAACGCTATCACACCGTGATGAGACCGGTCATGCCGCGCGGGGTGAATGTCGGCTACCTGGCCATCTGGCAGCCGGTGAGCGAGCCTCTCGCCCAGGCCCTGCGCTGGCAATTGCTGCTCATCCTGGCTATAGCGGTTTCCTTTGGCCTGGTGATGATCCTCAGCCTGTGGCTGGCCGGATACGTGACCCGGCCGTTGACGGCGCTGGCCCAGGCCGTGGGAGGGATGGCCGACAACGGCCTGGGCCGGCCCCTGCCGGAAACCCCGATTGGTGAGCTCTCGGCCCTGGTGAAGGCGTTTGGCCGGGTTACCAATCAGATGCAGGGTCAGACCGAGCAACTGCGCCGGCAGGCCCGGCTCTCCACCTACCTGTTTGAGGCCAGCGCAGAGTTGGGGCGCTCCCTCAACCTGGAAGAGTCGTTGCAGACGGCGGCAGAGGCCATCTATGGGTTGGAAGGGGTTTCCTATGTGGTGATCATGGTAGGGGAGGGCGAGGTGGGACCCTACACGTGCCGGGCCGTGCGCGGCCTTCCCGGCGAGGTGGCCAGCCGTATCCAGGGCCGGGAATACCAGGTGCCGTTGTGGGGGGTGATGGCCCGGGCGTTGGTCTCGCGGCAACCGTTGATTATCAACGATGTGGTGGCCGAGAAGCGGCCCCGGCCGGGGGAGTTTGAGTGGGAGGTGGGGGGCAGCTTGTTATTGTTCCCCGTGGTGAGTGGCAATGAACCCTGTGCGCTGATCATCGTGGGCACCGAGGAACCGCAGCGCTTCAGCGTTGACGGCCTGGGTGACGTGGTATTTGCCCTGGCCCGTATCGCCGGCCACAGCATCCTCAATGCCCGGCTCTACGAAGAGGCCTCCCGCTATCAGGAGCAGCTTGTCACACTGCAGATGCTAAGCCGGCTGGTGGCGTCGGCTGCCAGCGTGAAGGACGTGCTTGACGTCGTGCTGCGCGAGGCCTCAGAACTGATGGGCTACAGCACCACCTGGCTTTACCTGCAGGACCCGGCTACGGGTACGAGAGAGCTTCATGGCCGACAGGGCGCGGGTGCAGGCGAGCAGTGGGCCCCGGTCCACCAGGACGCCGTCACCTGGGTCATGCGGGCCGGCCAGCCGATCTTCTATGACCCGGAACAGCCACTGCCTCCCTCTCCCATTCTGAATGTCAGCGGACCTGCCATATGCGTCCCCCTGGAGGTAAACGAGAACCCTCTGGGTGCGCTGGTGGTGGTCAGCCCAGATCATCAGCGCAAATTCTTTGAGGATGATATGGTGGTGCTACGCACCCTGGCTAACAGCGCGGCCGCCGCGCTGCAGACGGCGCAACGGGCTGAACAACTACGGGCGTAACTATTCAGGCTGAATGGAATCGCCCCTCCTGGGCACTGCGTGCCGGGTGTCGGCGGAGGCCGACATCCTTCATGGATGCATCGTGAGAAAGGTCGGCGAAGGCCGACCTCTGGCCGCAGGCCCAAAAAGGGTGACACCTCGGGCGAGCCTTCGGCGTGGCCCTTCCAGTCACCGCTGAATAGTTCGGGCTACCCAGCCTAGTGCCGTGTTAAGCCAGATTCTGGCATTTTGCAGCCAGTGCGTTCCCCTCTCACCCCCTTTCCCCCGCTCTCCCCTCCCAGGGGAGAGCGGGGGAAATCCCAAGTGTGGGGGTTTCTGGGACGGCTTCGCCGCCCCAGAAACCCCCTTAATGCCGATCTCCCCGCCCCCTGATAGGGGGCGGGGCCGGGGGTGGGGGTCAATCCGGAAAGTGTAGAATCCAGCTTTACAAAGCACTGGCCCTGTGCTGTGATCTCCTTATAACACCCTTCAAGGAGCAGGCTATGTTTCGTGGTGCAAGGCTTTGGCGACAGCGAGCCTGGATAACTCTGGTGGCTATGATGGTCTTGTGGGCAGGACCGGGCATTGCGCTGGCTGCCCCGGCGCTGCAGGATGGGGTGTACATTGTCCAGCGGGGAGACACCCTGAGCACAATCGCAGGCCGGCTCGGCGTGTCTCAGACGGCGCTGGCCCAGGCCAATGGCATCCGCAACCCGGATTTTATCTATGTCGGGCAACGACTGATCGTGCCGGGCGGGGCCGCGCCTGCCCCTAACCCGGCGCCCGCGCCGGGATCTGGCACCTATGTGGTGCAGCGTGGGGATACCCTGGCCAGCATTGCTGCCCGCTATGGGGTCAGCGTGGCAGCCCTGGCCCAGGCCAATGGCCTGGGCAACCTCAACTTCATATGGGTGGGCCAGAGGCTGGTGATCCCTGGCGCCGCGGCACCCGCGCCTGCGCCGGCCCCGCAACCGGCCCCGGCGAGCGGCATCCATGTCGTCCAGCGTGGGGAGACCCTGGCCAGCATCGCCCTGCGCTATGGGACGACGGTGGCGGCCCTGGCGGCTCTCAATGGCCTGGCCAACCCTAACTTTATCTGGGTGGGGCAACGGCTAAAGGTGGGGCAAGGGAGCACTGGCTCGGGCGACCCCGCACCCCAACCGGCTCCTGGCTCAGGCAGCGGCCGATGGATTGATATCAGCCTCAGCCAACAACGGCTGACAGCTTACGAGGGCCAGGTGGCAGTGTTCAGCACCCTGATCAGCAGCGGCCTTCCGGCTACCCCTACTGTGGTGGGACGCTTTGCCATCCAGACCAAGCTGCCGTCTCAGACGATGTCGGGGCCGGGCTACTGGCTGCCGAATGTGCCGTACGTGATGTACTTCTACGCCGGCTACGCTATCCATGGGACTTACTGGCATAACAATTTCGGCCATCCGATGAGCCATGGCTGCGTCAACATGTCCACCCCCGACGCTGCCTGGTTATACGGATGGGCCGACATTGGGACGCCGGTGGTCATCCACTGGTAGTGGTGGGGAGTGCCTGGGCGTTATTGCTTTCTATGTTCATGATCGCCGGCACCAGGAAAGCGCCCAGGCTGATCAGGATGCACGCGCTGCCCCCCACCAGATACCAGAGGCGCACGCCGAGGGCATCGGCCACCGGCCCGGCAACGAGCAGGCTGAGAGGCATCATGGCCGTGGCCGCGCTTTGCACCAGGGAGAAGACCCGGCCTTGCATCTCGGGTGCCACGTGAGATTGCAGGAGGGCGAAGAAGGGGCCGTTGGTAATGGGGTTCATGAAGCCGGCCAGGAACATGCCAGCCAGGGCCACAGTAAACGCCCTGGCTGGCGCCAGGCCAACGATCAAGGTGCCGCACCCCATCCCTGCCAGACCAAGGAGGGCGGTGACCACCCGCTTACGAAAGCCGCCCCAGACGCTCAAGATAAGGCCACCGCTGACCACCCCTATGCCCCAGGCCGACTCCAGCCAACCCAATTCCAGCGCGGCGCCCCCAAAGTGCCTGGTGACCAGGATGGGCATCAGGGCGAAAGCAGGGTTGACGACAAAGTTGACCAGCGTGGCCATGATGAGGACGGCGAACAGTCCCGGCCACCCCCATACGTAGCGCAGCCCGGCGCGCAGGTCGCTCAGCACAGTGGGCTGAATAGCAGGTGGTGCAGCCGAGTCGGCCGGTTCCCCCGTCGGCGGCATGGGGGCCCGCTGGGGCTGCGGAATGGCGATGAAGAAGAGAGGGGTTATCGCCAGCAGCGCGGTGGCGACATCAATGGCTATTACGCCGTGCAGAGGGAGCAGGCTGAGCAACACAGCTCCCAGCGGTGGCGAGATAATACTGACGATGCCATGGAGGGTTTGATTCAGCCCTGCGATGCGGGCCAACTGGGCCCTGGGCACCATCAGCGAGGTGGAGGCCTGCATGGCCATCCAGTGGAAGCCACCCAGCAAGGCGCGGAAGGCCATGATGACATAAATATGCCAGACGCGCATCGCGCCGGCCACATACAGGAAAGCCAACACCACCAGGCTGGCTGCGATCAGGGTGTCGGCAACGATCATCACAACCCGGCGGTTCCAGCGGTCTACCAGGGCGCCAGATACCGGGCCGATCAAAACCTGGGGCAGGACAGCGGCCAGGCTGGCGGTAGCCAACACTGTGGCCGAGCCGGTGGTCTGGGTCAGCCACCAGACCAGCGCGAATTGCGCCAGACTGCTCCCTACGAGCGAGAAGGCCTGGGGAATCCAGATGGTAAAGAAGGGGGCAGCCCACTTTTCCTTCGGCGCGGTGGCCGTGGTCATCTCCATGTTTTGAACCTCGCGTGCAGTAGCGTGGCAGTGCCAGAAGGTGCCTTTTGGGGTCGAGGGACGGCCCGTCTACAGGGGGGCTTGGGGTTGTCCTGTCGGCCCTTCCTGGCATTACAGTGGTGCAGTATACACAAGGAGCTAAATAAAGTCAAATTTGAGTTTGATATTATTCAATTGCCGTTCACAGAAGTTAATATACGTGATGACGAATTCCTCTGACCCTATGGGCCGAGCTCTCATATTGTGTCGTTTCCCAATGTGATGGTACAATGTCAAGGGAACAGGTCGCCTGCCAGCTCGCTACAGCCGACGCTGCCACGTTTCTGCTGCGCTTCGCGACGCAAGTGAAGTGTGGGCCGTCAGTGCGCTTACTGGCCAACTAATGAACAAGGGAGGCGTAAGATGGAATTGACAATCAGCGAAAAACAAGCCAAAGAGTTACTCAAGGAAGTGCTCATTGAGCTGATAGAAGAAAAACGTGAGCTGTTTCTGGACGTGATATTGGAAGCCATTGAAGAAATCGGCTTGGCAAACGCCATCCGTGAAGGTCGGCGAGATGAGTTTGTCGGCGAAGATCAGATTCTCGCCATCTTGAGAGGGCAAGCATGAGGGTCTCTTTTGAGGCCAGCTTCGCCAGAGACCTGAGAGGAATCAAAGATAAGACCTTGCTCGATCGGGTCGAGCAAGTGATAACAGAAGTCAAGAGTGCCACTGCATTAAGCGAGATCAGGCATCTAAGCAAGATGCGTGGATATACGACGTTCTATCGCCCGTGAGAGTCTACCACCTCCACCCTTGGGATGTTGATCCAGCCGAGGCTGTGCGCCTGCAGGAGGCACTGCGCTCGCGCGTCGTGGCAGAGGATTGCCTGGGGGAGGTGCACTACGTGGCCGGCGCTGACGTACATGTGCGAGGCGATACGGCTTATGCGGCCGTGGCTGTCCTACGCTATCCCGATCTAACCCTGGTAGAAGTGGCCCGGGCCGCGCAGCCGGTGCACTTTCCCTACATCCCGGGGTTGCTCGCCTTTCGAGAAGCGCCGGCGATCCTCGCCGCCTGTCAGCAACTGCAGGCCGAGCCAGACCTGTTGCTGTGCGATGGCCACGGCCTGGCCCACCCGCGGCGCCTGGGGCTGGCCTCGCACCTGGGGCTGTTCCTCGACCGGCCCACCATTGGCTGTGCCAAGTCGCGCCTCTGCGGCCGGCATGACACCTTGCCTCCCGAGGCTGGGACCTGGGTTCCGCTGGATGAGGGTGGTGAGATCATCGGTGCCGTAGTGCGCACTCGCCCTGGTGGCAGGCCTCTCTATGTCTCTGTCGGCCATCGCGTAAGCCTGGAGTCGGCAGTGCACTACGTCCTGGCCACCCTGTGGCGGCCTCCTGGGTCGGCCCACGCAAGATATCGCCTTCCCGAACCATGCCGGCTGGCCCACCTGGCCGCACGACCATAGGACCGGTCCGTTGACCCCAGGGGCCTCTACTCCGCTTCTGTCCTCCGCCGCATGAGAGCGATCACCTCCTCTGCGCTGGCCTCGATCGGCTTATCGGTGATATCAATGACAGCGCAGCCCAGCCGGCGAAAGAAGAGATGGGCGGCCTCCAGTTCTTCGTACAGTCGGCCCGGATCACTGTAAGCCGAGCTATACGGGATACCCAGATGGCGCTGCCGCCATTGGCGATGCGCGATCAGTTGCCCTGGCTCAATCGTCAACCCTATGACCCGTCGGCGGTCTATCTCAAAGAGCTGAGGGGGAGGCGAGATGCCAGGGATCAAGGGCACATTGGCGACCTTCCAGCCCAGGGTTGAGAGGTAGATGCTCAGCGGGGTCTTCCCCACCCGCGATACCCCGACCAGCACGATCTCCGCCTGTGATAGCTCTTCCGGCCGCTGGCCATCATCATGGGCTACCGTGAATTCGATGGCCTCCACCCGCTCGAAGTAGGCTTCACGCTGCCGACGATAGAGCCCTGGCTTGCCGAGTGGCTGTATCCCAAGTACCCCGGTCAGGTGATCCAGCAGCGGCCCCATCAGGTCAATAGCTGGCACCTCGCGTTCTGCCGCCCGCTTCGTCAGCGCGCGTCGCAGCGAGGCGTCCACCAGGGTATGGACTATAGTGCCGCCAGTGGCGACCGCCTGTTCTACCACCTGTTCTACGTCTGCCATCTGATGTACGTATGGCACCACGACCACCGGCACCTCGACGCCTGGGAATTGAGCCAGGACGGTACGGACTACCTGCTCGCCAGAGGTGCCCACACCGCCTGAGACGATGAAAATGGGGGGTGGGCTGTCTGCTTTGCCTGTTGGCTGCGGGTGCCGATGTTCAGGCCTCTCTTCTCTCACCACAGACATTGCCAGCTCTCCGATCTCATTTTAGCTGCCAGAGGATGCCGTTTCCGATTGGGGCCGATGTGTCGGCAACAGGAAGACCAACGGCGCCCCCAGTAGCGCTACCACCGCGCTGACCAGGAAGGCTGTGCGCAGCCCGAAATAGTCGGCCAGCAGGCCCACCACCACGATCGCCGTAGACTGGATGACAAAGGTGATGGCCATATAGATGCCATTGGCCAGGGCCCGGTTCTGGGGAAAGCTCTCCTGGACCAGGGCCATGATCACCGGCGTCGTAGAGAGGGTTGTAAACCCCAACAACACTAACAAGAGAAGTTGGGTCCACCCGCGCGTGGCCAGGAAGGGAAAGGTGAGCAGCCCAGGCCCAGCTAACGAGGCAAGGAGGACCAGCCGGCGTCCCAGGCGGTCGCTCAAGGAACCCCCGATCAGGACACCGGCAATGCCGGCCACCTCCAGCACCGAGAGGGATGCCCCGGCCAGCCACAGGCTGGTGCCCTCCCGGCTCAGGAAAGTGGGCAGGTAGGTGGTCAGCCCGGATGCCAGCAGTGAGCGGGCCGCCACCACGCCGGCCATGGGCACCAGCAGCGGCCGCATGGCCCGCAGGGCCTGGCGCCAGGGCCGCACAGCGGCTGGGGAGCCCGGCCGGCCGGGGATGTGGCGCAACTTCAGATATAAGACCCCTGTGGCTGCCCAGCCGCCGATCATCAACCAGGCGATGCCCTCCAGTCTGAGCACCGCCAGGGCGCTTACCACCACTAATGGCCCCAGGGCGCGGCCCAGCTCCCCGCCAACCATCCAGAAACCCATGCCCCGCCCCAAGTTCCGACCCGAGAGCCGGCCTCCCATCACCGGCCCTACGGCGTGCAACCCGGCCGAACTCAGGCCCACCACAATCAGGAACAGGGCCATAACACCATAGCTGGGCGCGCGGCCCAGGAGGCTCATCATGGTGGCGGTGATGGCCGGCCCCAGCAAGACGAAGTAACGCAGGCTGACACGATCGGCCAGGTGCCCAATGAACGGTTGGAGCAGGGAAGGCCAGGTCATGAACACGTTGAGCACCCCCGCCTCAGCCGTGCTCAGCCCGAACCTGGCAATCAGGGCCGGCAATAAGGGTGGCAGGAAAGCGGTGTAAGTGTCGTGGATCGCATGGCCGGCGGCAATGGTCGCCACGCCACCAGTCTGAAACGTCCCTTCCTCTTCTTCAAAGCTTATAGCCGCTGCCGCACTCTGCATGCCGCGGCCCGGCAAGGCTTCAGTCACTCTGGCCATTCACCTCTCACCCCCTGCGTGATAATCGGAGATGAAGTACAGAATACACAGGCCTCAGGCCAGCCAGACAAACTACGGCTATGAGCACCATGGTGCCGACGGTGATCCACCTGGCCACGGCGCGCAGCGGCGTGTCCTCAAAGCGCAACAGCAGATAACCTTCGCCGGCCGGCACAGGGACCACGACGCGGGCCAGCGGCCCGTCCTCGCGCATCACCGGCAGCTCGCGCACCGGCCGCCCCCCCTTGCCATCTAGCAGATAAGCGCGCCAGCCAGGATACCAGAAACGGTTGAACGTGATGGACTGCCCATCTCCGCCCGCATGATACCATACCTCCTCATGCGCGCTCCCCATTTCCTCCGAATTAACCGCCAACGTCTCATTCTGGGGAACCTGGCTGTAATCCACCCGTGTGGTGACATCCTTGCCCCGTACCCACAGTTCAGCCATAGGGGACCAACGCGGGCGCTGCGCCGCATCTACCCAGGCCACCACACCGGTCATCTCATCGCTGGAGCGCTGAAAGCGCATCAGCGCGGCATAGGAGACTGGCCCCTGCTCGGGGGTTGGCTCGCGCATCTCCACCCGCAGGTAAGGATAGCTGCCCAGCATGAGCAAGGTGGCGAGGACGAGCGCTGCCATCCCTGGCAGATGCCTGAGCTGGGAGGCGGGAGAGGCAGCTTTGATCTCTTCCTGCCTGGAAGGGGCAGAAGGCGGCTCGGCTGTCCCCTTCCCCCCGGCAAGCTCATCCGCGCCGGCCAGCCGTGTTTCGTCGGCTACCAGGGCGGCAGGCAGGATGCTCAGGGGCAGCATGGCCAGCGTCAGGTAGCGCCAGGGGAACTGGGCGTAGGGCACGAGCGGCACGTAGCGCCAGGCCAGGGCTGAAATGCCCAGGGTCAGGAAGATGCTGAGGCCGCCCCACAGGCCCCAGAACCACAACTCACGGCGCAGGCCCCGGCCAAAGCGGCCTGACGTGGCCAGCGCGATCAGGGAGAGGACGGAGGGGACGGCGCCGAGCTGAAAGCTCAGCCCGCCCTGGGCTGCCTCGTCAGGCCCGGCCACGCTGATCCCGAAGCCCCAGGCCGGGTTGAACAGTTGGTGGAAGTAGACGAAGTGCCGGGCTGGGTCGTAGTACTCGCCGAACCACTGGGTCTGGTTGATGAACCTTTGCTCCACCAGGGCAGGGATGAAGAACGCCGCGCTGAGGCCCAGCCCCAGGGCAAAGGCCGCGGCCGCGGCCAGCCAGCGGCCGGCCCGCATGCTTTTGATCTGCTGCCATCTCGCCTGCCACGTCGGCCCACCCTGCCCTTTACGGGGAGCAGGGGCAGGCGGCAGGGTGATGGCGAGCAGCACAATGTATGCCGCCAGCGCAGGGGTGAAGATCAATGTCACCAGGTTGCTGGTCCACATGAGCCCGGCATAGGCCGCGGCCGCCCCCAGCAGTGCTCCCCAGCGTGGCCGGCGTATCGTCTCTCGGAAGCCCCACAGGACGAGGGGCAGAAAAGCAAGGGCCACGGCCTCGGCCATGGCCGCCCGCACGTAGACATCTACCAGGTGATAGGGTATCACCATGTAGGCAACGGCGGCTACCAGCCCTGCGTCGCGGCCCAGCCAGGAGCGCACGAAGCCGTACATCCCCAGGCCGGAAAGGAGGATGGAAAGGCCGAACACTGCTTTGACGCTGGCCTCGTAGCCCAATCCCAGGAAGTGATGCAGCAACTCGCCGACGAAACTGGCCAGCGGGCCATAGATGATGAAGAAGGGGTAGCCATAGCCGAAAGTGAAGTCGGGGGACCAGCGTGGGAACCAGATGCCGTCTTGCACCGAGCGGTCATACTGGAAGATGAAATAGACATCGTGGCGCGCATCGTGCGCGCCCCAGAAGTAACCGGGCTGCAAAAGCGGCCCCATGGCCACCAGGCTCAGCAACAGAAGCAGAGCCAGATGGAGAGGCCAGGTCCGGTGCAGGATGAGGGTGCGTAGTTTCTGAATGGCCATTCTATTCCTTTGGGCGTGATATCTCAGCAGCGCTCAGGGTCACCTTGTCATCGCCCTGGGTCGGCAGCCGTTCGCCGGTCTGCCACAGGTAGAGCCCCAACAGGTAGCGGTAGTCATCGCGGATCGGGGCGTCGGGCTTCAGGGTGATCTCATATTGATCGGAGATCACCTGGCCGGGCCGCCACTGGCTGGTGGGGAAGGCCCCGCCCTGGGGCATGGTGTCTCGCTGACCCCACAGGGTGCCATCGGGCGTCACGACATGACAGAAGACGGTGTAATCCTGGTCCAATGGCTGCAGAGCCTGCCACTCTACTGCCACGACAACCCGGCCGGCCGGCCCGGGCACCCCTTTGGCAGCAACTCTCAGGAGGGCGATCTGGTCCGCCCCGAAGATGGCGACGGGAGCCTCGGGGGGCAGCACGCTGGTGGTGGGCGGGTTGAGGTAGCTGTAAGAGCCCAGCAGGGCCAGGGTGATCAGGCCGGCGCAAAGTGGTATGGTAGCAGACTGGCGTTGCATGGCCGGCAACAGCCCCAGCAATGCCCGGCCTGCCAGCCCCGACAGCCACGCCAGCCATACGCCGGCCAGGAGCAGGAGCTGCCAGGGGTAGGTCAGGGAGCCGGCCAGGGCCGGCAAGGCCTGCCAGAAGGGGGCAGCCAGGGTAGTGGCCAGAAACGTCGGCGCCAGGGCGCCAGCCACCGCCAGGCGCCGCCTGATGACCAGGCCGCGCTCCAGTTCACGCTGGGGCAGGAGCAGGGCCAGGAGCGCCAGCCCGCAGGCCACCAGCCCCAACTGCAGCGGCAGGGTGTCATCGGGGCCGGGGATGCTCGGCCCCAGGCCCCACCCGGCCGCCAGCAGTTGGTGGGGATAGACCAGGTGCTCTCTGAAAGGAACCAGGACCTGGCCTGTCAGGCCATGGCGGAGAGCAAGCGGCAGCAGCCCAAGCCCGCCAAGCAGCAGCCCACCTACCCACACCGGCAGAGGCCACCAGGCCAGGCGGCCGGGCAGGGCCCGTTCCCCCTGCCCCCCAGCCCGGCCGGCCCGGGCCACGATCATCCCATAGAGCAGAGCGCACCCCGCCAGCCACAGCCCCAGCCCTGTCTGGGTCCACAGGCCGGCCGCCAGGGCTGCTGTCAGCGCGCCGGCCCGACGCCAACCCGGCACGCCCTGGCCGGGATCGGCTGCCCAGAATAGCCACGGCATCAGCCCCCAGATCACCGCCTCGGCCAGCGCCCCGCGCACATAGATCGTGGCCAGCCCCAGCGGCCAGAAGGCATATACGGCAGCAGCCACCAGGCCTGGCCAGCTCCCCAGGAGAGAACGAACCCACCCATAGATGCCTACCGCCCCGGCGACGATGCTCAGGCCGAACACCCATTTGACGGCCCCCACACCTGTGGCGCCCAGACCCAGGGGCACGAGGGCCGCCAGATAGGGCAGAGTCCGCTCCCCACGCAGGAGATCGTAGGGCTGGCCGATCACAGGTGCCCAGGCCAGATCCCCCAGATGGCTGGCCAGGTCGTGGAGGTTGAAGATGGGCAGGAAGCCGCTGAGAAACTCGAAGTAACCTGGATAGGTCAAGGGCGCCCAGGCAAAGACCGGCAAGAGCCAGGCCAGCCAGGTGGTCCCTTGAGGCAGATGACGAAGGAGGCGCTCACGCATTATGGGCATCCACGATAAGACTCGGTCCTGACTCATGGGTTGGCCAGGATGCGCAAGGCCTGCGCCCACACCTGGTCGAACATCTCAGTCGTGAGCCGGCCGGTTTGGGTGTTTTGGCGGCTGGGATGGTATGATGCAATCAGATAGGGTCGGCCAGGGCCCAGGGTGTAGACGGCGGCATGGGCGAATGCCGGCCTGCCGGCATGGTAGATTTGCACGATTGTGTCAAAGGCGATCCGGCCCAGAGCCACGATCACCTGCACCCGGTCCAACAAGGCAATTTCACGCTCAAGATAAGGCCGGCAGGCAGCCAGCTCTTGTGCGTTGGGCTTGTTGGCAGGCGGCGCGCATCGGCAGACCGCCGTGATGAAAGCATCGCGCAAGGCCAGGCCATCCCCAGGCCGTTGAGAGCGGGGCTGGTTAGCGAGGCCCGCTCGATAGAGCGCGGGATAGAGAAAATCGCCGGAGCTATCGCCGGTGAACATGCGGCCAGTGCGGTTAGCGCCGTGGGCACCGGGCGCCAGCCCTACGATCAAAACCCGCGCGGCGCGGTCGCCGAAGCCGGGCACGGGCCGGCCCCAGTATCCCTCCTGGCGAAACGCGCGGCGCTTGGTGGCCGCGATCTCCTCACGCCAGGCCACCAGGCGTGGGCAGCGGCGGCAGGCGACGATCTCGGCTTCCAGGGTTTCCCAGGGACTCATGGATGTCTGGTCTCCTGCAGCAGGAGTTTTGCATCAACCGGGCTGAACGGTTGCGCCCGCACATTCTACGGGTAGAAGTGAGCCTGGTCAAATTATGGGCAAATAGGAAGGAGGTTTGTATGCGGGTGATTATCACCGGAGGAACGGGGTTTATCGGCAGGACCCTGGCGGCCGCGTTGCAGGCCACCGGGTATGAGGTGGTTGTGCTCAGCCGTAACCCGGCGCGCGCAACGGGCTTGCCGGCAGGGGTGCGCTGTGAGCGGTGGGATGCCCGCTCGGCGGCCGGGTGGGGCTCGTTAGCCAATGGTGCGCTGGCTATCATCAACCTGGCCGGGGAGAACCTGGCCGGAGCCGGGTTTCTGCCCGGCCGCTGGACAGCCGAGCGCAAGCACCTGATCCGCCAGAGCCGGTTGGACGCCGGCAAGGCGGTGTTGGAAGCCGTCGAGCAGGCTGCTGTGAAGCCGCAGGTTGTCATCCAGGCTTCAGGGATCGGGCACTACGGCGACCGCGGAGACGCGGTGCTGACCGAGGCCGACAGCGCCGGCAGGGGCTTCCTGGCGGACCTGACGGTGGAGTGGGAGGGGTCTACAGCAGGCGTCAGCGTGTGGGGAGTGCGGCATGTGGTGATCCGCTCGGGTGTGGTCTTGAGCCCGACCGAAGGCGCGCTTTACCGCCTGTTGCTGCCCTACAAATTGTTTCTCGGCGGGCCCATGGGCGGCGGCCGGCAATGGCTGGCCTGGATCCATCCAGCGGACGAGGTGGCCGCGATTCGCTTTCTGATGGAGCGGCAAGAGGCCGTGGGGGCCTTCAACCTCTGTGCACCCAACCCT
>DAOTZS010000014.1:0-31725 GCA_034434335.1 Anaerolineae bacterium | reverse complement strand
ATCTCGACCCTTCTTCCTCGCCTTGCGGAGAAGGAGGGTAGGGGGAGGAGCGATACGCCCTAAAGTGCGTAACTCCTGAATCAAGAGGACCTGGGGCCACCAAGCTGCCCCAGCCAGCATCCATGGGAGGTCTGCTTTGCCTGCTTTGCTTGAGGTTCAGCACCTGACCAAGATCTACGAAGATGGCACACGCGCCCTCACCGACGTCAGTTTCACCGTCCAGCGCGGGGAGTTTGTGGTGCTCTTGGGCCTGAGTGGTTCGGGCAAGTCCACTTTGTTGCGCTGCATCAACCGCCTGGTCGAGCCCACCTCCGGCAAGATCTTCTTCGACGGCCAGGATGTGACGGCTGCCTCGTTCAGCGAGCTGTGCCGTATCCGGCGCGACATCGGCATGGTCTTTCAGCAGTTCAACCTGGTGAAGCGCTCTTCGGTGTTACGCAATGTGCTTTCGGGCCGGCTGGGCTACGTCAGCACCCTGCGCAGCGCGCTGGGCCTGTGGTCGGCGGAGGACCGGCAGCGCGCCTGGGCAGCCCTGCAGCGGGTCGGCATCCCCGAGAAGGCCTACAACCGGGCCGATGAGCTGTCGGGGGGACAGCAACAACGGGTGGGCATCGCCCGCGCCCTGATGCAAGAGCCCAAGCTGGTGCTGGCTGACGAACCAGTGGCCAGCCTCGACCCCGTGCTGGCCCACTCGATCCTGCAATACCTGGAGGCCCTCAACAAAGAGGATGGGGTAGCCATCATCTGCTCGTTGCACATCCCGTCCCTGGCACGGCGCTATGCCACTCGCATCCTGGCCCTTAACGCCGGATATCTGATGTTCGATGGCCTGCCCAAGGAACTGGATGACGTCAAGTTCAAGGAGATCTACGGCCAGGACGCCGAATCATTAGAGGGGGAGCGACTTGCATGACCACGACGCAGCCCAAAACTACACCTCTGGCGGGGTTGCCACCCGAACGTACGGCAAAACGCATCCTCAACCTGCTGATCCTGGGCATTATCGTCGCCATGCACGTTTACGGCTGGCACGTGACCCAGATCGATCTCCAGAAGCTGGCCTCTCCCCCCTCGAACCTGCGCACCCTGGTGGCTGATTTTCTGCGGCCTGACGTCCTGGCGCGCGAGCGGAAAAGCGAGCGCGTGTACGTGCCTTTTATCGTGCCTTGCGGCAGCGACATCCAACCTCAGGGGGCGATCGGCCGGGGATTGACATTGACACCTGCCTGCGGGCAAACCGGGGATGAGGTGCGCATCGTGCTAGATGGCGCGCGACCCGACACGGCCGGCCGCCTCAACTGGCGTTTTCCCCAGGGCGGCAGCGAGCTGCTGCGCCGCATCAAGACCGACAGCAACGGTCACTTTGAAGCCCTGGTTGAGGTGCCCCCAGCACCTCTTGGCCAGGAGACGGGCCAGCAGGGCGCCGAGGTGGTCCTGGAGTGGGAGGAGGGACCTCTGCAATTCAGCGAGACCGCCAGGGCTGTAGGCGAGCGCATGGTGGAAACGATCTTCCTGGCCCTTATGGCCACTACGCTGGGGGTATTGTTGGCCTTCCCCCTTAGCTTCTTAGCGGCCCGCAATATCATGGCCATCAACCCTATTGGCTCCACGGTGTACTACATCATACGGTTGATCCTGAACATCTTGCGCTCGGTCGAGACGCTGATCTGGGCCCTCATCTTCATTGTCTGGGTTGGCATCGGGCCGTTTGCCGGCGTCCTGGCGTTGACGTTGCACTCGACGGCTGCGCTGGGCAAGCTCTATTCAGAAGCCGTGGAAGCCATTGATCCAGGACCTGTAGAGGCAGTGCGGGCCACGGGTGCTGGCCGTCTGCAAACGGTGCTCTTCGCCGTCATCCCTCAGATCGTACCCCAGTTCATCGCCTTTACCATCTACCGTTGGGACATCAACGTACGCATGAGCACCGTCATCGGGTTGGTGGGAGGCGGCGGCATCGGCTTCCTGCTGACACAGTGGATCAACCTGGTGCAATATCGCCAGGCCGCCACCGCCGTGTATGCCATCGTCATCGTGGTGGCGTCTATGGATTACTTCAGCGGCTGGCTGCGGGCCAAGATCACCTGAGAAAGCAAAGCGGGCGACGCACTCCTGTGCGTCGCCCGCTGGTAACCAAAGGGCCTCTGCCGGCCAGCGAAGGCTGCTGGCGACTGCCCTCTACCTTTCTCCGCCGGGTGGACGCGGGCGATCGTATACCCCCTGCCATCCATTGATGCGAATCCGGATCAGGTCGCGGAACATCCGCCAGGTATCACGGATGGGATCTATGCGGCTGTCTGGGTCGAAGTACCAGTTGATGGGCACGGCCACAATGCGATAACCGCGGCGCAGGGCGATGAAAAGCGCCTCGACGTCAAACGTCCACCCGGTAATGGTCTGTTGCGCGAAGACCTCTTTGCCCACCTCACGGCGAAAGCTCTTGAACCCGCATTGGGTATCCTGGAATCCGGGGATCGCCAGCACCCGCACGATGAAGTTGAACACCCGCCCCATCAGATGCCGGTAGGCCGGCTCGCCGTAACGATGCGCACCCGGCCCTTCCCGAGATGCGATGGCAATATCGTAATCCTCCAGCAGCGGGGGCAGGAACTTGCGCACCTCGGCAATGGGCATGGAGAGATCGGAGTCGCAGATAAAGAGATAGCGGCCTCGCCCTTCCATCATCCCCACACGCACCGCCGCGCCCTTGCCTTTGGCGCTGTGCAACACCCGGATAAAAGGATATTCCGCTGCATAGGCCTCAGCGATCTCGGTGGTGCGGTCGGTGCTACCGTTTTCCACGATCAAAACCTCAATCGGCTCCGGCTGCTGTTGGATAAAGGCCACAATCTGATCCAACGACCTGGGCAGGCGGCGTTCCTCATTGTACGCCGGGATGATAATGCTCAACAAGGGTTCAGTTTCAGGGCCACTCATGAATTCCTCTTGCTGGTGTCCTCACCAGCGCGTCAGGTTGAATAGGGCCAACCCCGCAATCACTTGCACTGCCAGAGCACCCCCCCAAAGCAGATACGCTCCCCCCTTCTGCACCCGCCGATAGACCCAGATGCCGGCCAGCAAATTGAAGCCCCAGCTCAGGAGGCCAATTACCGGCAGGACCAGGAGACCTATCTTCGGCGCGATCCGATCTGGTACCCCGTTGACGTCAAAATGGAGCGGCAAATCGGCCGGCAGAGCAGGGAAGCGAAAGCACAAAGCCCCGAACATGACCATCACGCCCAGCAGTCCGGCGCCGATCAAAAAGAGGGCAGAACGGTCACGCCACAGCGGCCAGGTCCACAGCGGCGGCCGTTGTAGCTCCAAAGGCAAAGGCCGGGCCACGCCCAAAGCATAGCGGGCTTGCACGGCCGCGAGGAAGCCCGCCACGTCGGCGGGGGAGAGGCCATAGTGCTCGTCATCCGTCACCAGGATCAACTGCGCAGCCAACGGCCGGGTGGCATATGAATTCACCACGCCCATGCCTGCGCAGAAGAGGCGCCGGCGGTCGGGGCAGGGCCAGTGCCAGGGCCTGGCTCGATCTTGAGCCTGTGCCGCCGTGCCCATCTGGATACGCCGGATGCGCCCCATGGGGACCACCTGACGGGTCGCACCCCAGACCAGGGTTACCCCATCGCGGTCTACCCAGTACTCAAGGGTGAAGGCACACCACGTACGGTAGCCCAAGTAGGCTGCCACCGAAAGGGCTGCCATCGCCCACAGGCCAAGCAGAAAGCTCAGCCCATCTATTGGGCGATGCAGGGCCAGCCAGATGGCTCCCACCGCACTGGCAGCCAGCAGAACCGTAACCAGCAAGCCTTGCCAGCGCTGCTGACAGGGAAACGGCCTAAAGGTCATCTGTTGACCTCAGGTGACCGTCACCTTGAGAGGGTGACGGTCACCTCACGGATCACTTGGGATAGACCGGCGTGCACCAGTGGCGATACTTGTCCACTTCCCCGCGCACGACCCGGAAGTACAGGTCGCGCAACTGGCGGGTGATGGGGCCAATGGAGCCGTTACCGATCGGATAATGGTCAATGGAGGCGATGGCCACGATCTGGACCCCTGTGCCACAGAAGAACGCCTCCTCAGCCATATACAGCTCGGTGCGGTCAATCTCCCGTTCGACCGTCTCAATGCCCAACTCCTCGCGGGCCAGCAGCATGATCGAAGTGCGCGTGATCCCCTCCAGGATGTTAGCTGTCACCGGAGGGGTGATCAGCTTGCCACCGCGGATGATGAAGAGATTCTCGGCGCTCCCTTCGGAGACGTGGCCATCCTGGTTCAGCACGATTGCCTCATCAAATCCCTTGAGCTGGGCATCGGTTTTGATAAACGCCGAATTGACATAGCAGCCGGTGATCTTACCCCGTGGAGGGATGGCATTGTCGTCGGCGCGACGCCATGAGGAGACGCAAACTTTCGCTCCCTCTTCTTGCTCGATGTATCTGCCGAAGGGGACGGCAAAGATCGCCACCTCGTCCTGGAGGTTGTGCAGGCGCACCCCGATGATCTGGTCCGCCTTGTAGGCCAGGGGCCGGATATATACATCTTCCCGGTAGCCCTCTCGCCGTAGCAGCTCCAGCGTTGTGGCGCACAGCGCGTCCACATCCAGGGGCAGCTTCATGCGCAGGAGGCCCGCCGACCGACGAAACCGCTCAAAGTGGTCGCGCAGGTGCAGGACATAGAGCTGCTCATGCTTCTCATTCCAGTAACCTCGGATCCCCTCGAAGACGCCTGTGCCGTAGTGCAAGGCGTGGGTCATGATGCTGACTTTGGCCTGTTCCAGGGGAACAATGGCGCCTCCGAAATACGCTAGACTAGGCATGTTTTTTTCCTCCCGAACTCAAAGTGTCTGTGACAGCGGCTATTCACCAAGCCGAGGGGACGGCCATGCTCCCTACCTCGACAGATGCCAGGGAGAGGTCCCACCCGGCCAGTGCGTGCAGTTGGGCGTGGTCAGTCATGTCCAGGTTCAGGGGCGTCAGGGAGATATAGCCCCGGGCCAGGGCGCCGATATCGGTCCCCTCATCTGGCTCCCCATCAGGGGGGTCGCCCCCAATCCAGTAGTAAGGCCGGCCTTTGGGATCCAACCGCTTGATGAGCACATCGCGGTAGATACGTCGGCCCAGGCGGGTGATCTGGATCCCGCGCACCTGCTCAGGGGGCAGGGCCGGGAAATTGACGTTCAAGAAACACCCTGGGGGCAGGCCATGGGCCAGCACCTGCCGTGCCAGCATGGCAACCACCTGCGCGGCAAAGTCGGGGTTCCCGGTCCAACCCTGCCGATCATCCTGCGAAGCAGCGATGGCCGGCAGGCCGAAAACAGCAGCCTCCATTGCCGCGGCCAGGGTACCAGAGTAGGTGATGTCGTGCCCCAGGTTGGGTCCCTGGTTGATGCCCGACACTACCAGGTCTGGCCTCTCAGGCACAATGCCCAACAGAGCCAGCCCCACGCAGTCCGAGGGAGTACCGGTGGTGATGTAAAGCGGTGTGCCATCAGGAAGGGTGCTCTCGGTGATGCGCAGGGGCTTGTGCATGGTCTTGGTATGGCCAGCAGCCGACCAGTTGTGATCGGGAGCAAAAGCCGTAACCCGTCCCACGCGGGAGAGGGCCTGCGCCAACGCCAGCAGTGCCGGCGCCTGGTAGCCGTCATCATTGGTAATCAGGATATGTGGTGTGCTCATACTCTCCCTCACCCTGGCTCCATGCGTCTCAGCCTGCTTGCCGCGTCATGTCCCTGGCCTTCGCCTCCGGCCAAAGGCAACCGCCGCCACGGGAGGTATGAGCTCACCCTGCGAGCGACTCGAGGTGGGTTTCTCCTTGGGCTTGTGCATCACCAGGATCTGCACCGGCTCGCTTTGCGCTTCATTGCCGGCCCGGTCAAATGCCTTCACATAAATGCGGTGGGTCTCGGTCAGCACTCCGGCTTCGTAAATGGCTCCAAACCCCGACTCGGTGGTCAAAATGATCCGCTCGCCCTGGCTGCCATCGGGCCGGGTGTAGCGCTCCAGCTTTGTTTCACTGATGACATACTCTTCCAGTGCCAGCGTGCCATCGGGGTTGGTGATCACCCGGGTGCCCTTGATCGGCTCCCCCAGCACCGGCACCACATCCGACATGGTGATAGTCCAGCGCAGGCTGTATGGAGCCACCGTACTCTCACCCAGCTTAACCCCGTCCAGGTAGAACTCGACGCGGTCCATCTCCCAGGTATCCTGGGCATCAGCGGTGATACTGACCAGCTCGTCGTCTTCTTTGACGTATACCTTGCCATTTTCGGGGTGAATGATCTTCACCGTGGGAGGGCTGTTGTCCACCACCACGGGTACCTCGCTGGTCTGCACGGCACCGCTCTGAGACATCACCACCAATCGCAACGTATAGAGGCCATCGAAGCCAGTCGTATCCCAGTATTCCAGGGGGCCATTGGTCACCTGGTTATAGTGCTCCGGCCCGATCTGGAGCCACTGGTCTGGTGCGTTCTCCGGGCTCACCTCAATCTTGTAAGCGCGGAAGTCGGGGCCGCGCGCGTTGCCCGTGATCGGCACCACACCTTTCAAGCGCTGGCTGATCAGAGGGCTGGCGATGACCACGTCGCCGGCGGC
Source organism: Anaerolineae bacterium (assembly GCA_034434335.1). Classification (GTDB taxonomy): domain Bacteria; phylum Chloroflexota; class Anaerolineae; order CG2-30-64-16; family CG2-30-64-16; genus DAOTZS01. The sequence goes on along the minus strand of DAOTZS010000014.1, from coordinate 25,120 downwards.
CTCGATCCCGCATGGGCCATCCAGCTCGACGGGCGGTTGTGGAATACCGTTCTCGCGCACCCAGTCGGCCGCGCTGGGCGGGAAGACCTGGTAGACCACCCGATCAATGGCATCGGGGGGAGTGCAGGCCGAAGCCCGTTTGCCGGTATAACGGTTGATCTGAAACGCCTGATAGACGTTATCGGGCTGTGTCGGCGCATGCCCGGCCAGGAACAGTTCTACCGTGGTCTGGGGGCAGTCAGGAGTGGGCAGCAACCCCGAGGGCACACAGACCCGGACGTGTTCCAGCCCAGGTGGTTCAGGCCATGTCTGCACCGGCAGTCCCTCCATCCCCTTCGCCAGGACAGCATGCATGATCGGGGCCGCGCCCAGCGAGCCTGGGGTGTTCTTCATGGGCTTGTTGTCACTGTTGCCCACCCAAACCCCTACGGCTAGCTGAGGTGTGTACCCTAGAGCCCAGGCATCTACAAAGTGGTTTGTCGTGCCGGTCTTGGCAGCCACCGGCCGGTCGGGCAAGACCATGTATTGGGCTGTGGTGCCAAAGGCTGCCGCGCGGGGGGTGGGATCGCTCATCACGTGGTTGAGCATGTAGACAACGGCCGGGTCCGCCACCTGCTCGGTGGCTGGCTGGCGAAATTCCTCGAGGATACGGCCTGTCTTGTCACGAACCTGGAGGATGAAAACGGGGTCGAGCTTGCGATAGCCGGGGCGCTGGAGGGCGGCTGGCACCGGCTGGCCGGCCATCACGCCGCCGTTGGCCAGCACACTGAAAGCGTAAGTGTGATCCAGGAGGGCTACTTCGCCTCCGCCCAGGGTCAGGCTCAGGCCATAAGAATTCAGCTCCCGGTTGAGGCTGCTCACCCCCAGCCGGCGGGCTGTCTTAATGACATTGGCCACGCCCACCTGGTCCATCAGCCAGACTGCCGGGATGTTATATGAGCGCTGCAGGGCCCAGCGCAGCATTTGCGGGCCGTGGTACCTGCGATCGTAGTTCTCGGGCACATAGGGGGGATTGCCCGGGTCGGGGAAGACCGTGCGCACATCCATCACCATCGTAGCGGGGGAGAAGCGGCCGGTCTCAAAGGCGGTCAGGTAAGTGTAGGGCTTGAACGACGAACCGGGCTGCCGTGGCATCAGGGCCACGTTGACCTGGCCGTCAATGCTCTTGTCAAAGTAGTCCAGGCTGCCGACCATTACCAGCACTTCACCGGTGTTGGGGCGGATCGCCACCACCGAAGCGTTGGACACCTCGTGGTCGAAGTTGTGCTGCGGGGTCTGGACCAGGGGGATGGGCGGGAATGGCTCCAGGCCACCCTGACACGGCTTGGGGGGCTGCTGGCGCAGCGAAGCGATATGGCTGCGCGCCGCGCATTCGGCATAGATCTGCAGATCCCAATCCAGAGTAGTGTAGACTTCCAGCCCGTTCTGCCAGATGAAGTATGGGTTCTCGGGCGTGTTATATTTCTGCTGCAACTGCTGTAAGACGTAAAGCGCGAAATGGGGAGCATCGGGCGGCACCTCGAAGCGCTCCTCAGCCGTTTCGCGCACATACTGCCACAACGGCCCCGGTAGCTTTTTGGCCGCGTCGGCCTCTGCTTGTGAGATCAGATTGGCCTTGACCAGCGCGTTGAGGGCGCGCGCCGTCGCGGCCTTATCCCCGATGGCCACCAGGGGCAGATCGGCCTGGCTCAACCACCCCTCACGCACCAGATCGTGCAACAGCCTGGTGTTGAAGTAGCGGGTGGCGGCGTTGACCTGCTCCTGGGTCAGATAGCCCGCCTCCTTCATGGCGGCCAAAACCTTACGTTGCCGACGATAGGCATCGGCCGGGGCCTGGATCGGGTTAAGGCCCGGATACTGCGGGATGGCCGCCAGGACGGCAATCTCATCCAGGGTCAAATCACGCACCGATTTGTTATAGTAAACCCGGGCCGCAGCCTCCACCCCATAGGCCGCATTGCCGTAGAAGTTGTAGTTGAGATACCACTCCAGGATCTGGTCTTTGCTATAACGCCGGGTGATCTCGATGGCCAGGATTATCTCTTTGATCTTGCGGGCATACGAGACCTGATACCGTTCCTCGGGGTCGATCAGGATATTCTTGACCAACTGTTGGGTGATAGAGCTGCCGCCCTGGATATCCTGACCGCGCAGGTTGGAGATGAACGCCCGCGCGATCCCGCGCGGATTGACACCGATGTTAGTGTAGAAGGTGCGATCCTCCAGCGCGATGGTGGCATTGCGCAACATCACGGGGATCTGTTCCAGGGGCAGGTAGGTGCGATCCCCGCGGAATGGCCGCGGATCTATAGACTCGTAGAGCAGATGTTTCCCCGTCCGATCGTAGATCTTAACCGTCTCGAACGTGGCCTGTTGGGTCTGGATGGCGCTGGGATCGGGGAGGTCTTGGGCGAAGTAGGCGTAGACGCCGGCCGCCATCGCCACTACGGTAAAAAGCAGGGAGAAGGCCAGGATCAGGTTCACCAGCAGGATACCGACCCCTAGGCGTACAAGCCAGCGGCCAATATGCGGGTCTCCTCGTGCGCGGCGGTAACGCCGCCAGCGCTGAATCTGTGTCACACGGTCCATAGCTGCTCAGTTCTATGGGGCGACCTGCAAGTCGCCACCGCCAGGAGGAGATGTGCGACATAAATATCGCACTACGTTACCGGTCCCCCCTCCTCATGCCCATCAGAGCATGAGAAGGGAACCAGGAGCTATGTTAGCAGAAAGAAAAAGGGTTGGCAAATGACAGCCGGTCAGGGGTTGTGGTCAGAGATGCGTTCCAGCACCAGGAAATGGCTTAGCCCAAAGGCCTGTAAAGGCGTACGTTCCAGGGTGTGCAACACAGACCGCACAATGCGGCCCAAGGCTGGTCGGCTGGCCACCAGATTGTCGAAGCCCGGATAGATCACGCTGTGGTGCACCACCCGGACTGGCAGGCCCTGAAACAGGGCGCGCAGCCGGGCTACAGTGTAAGCACGCACATGAGGCGCCAGGCGGTTGCGCCAGCAATCGGGCAGCCAGTTGATGAAGGGAGTGTTGCCAAAATGGTAGCGCCCACGCCAGTAGTGGCCATGCGTTTCAAAAGGATAGAGCCGGTTGGGGCAGAAGAGAGCGATACGACCCCCCGGGGCCAGGACGCGCACCATCTCCCTGGCAGCCTCCAGGTCATCCTGAACGTGTTCGATCACTTCGTGCGAAAAGACCACATCAAAACAGCGATCGGCAAAAGGAAGCGCCTCGGCTGGTGCCAGCACAATGCCAGGGATACGCGCATGAGCCTGCCGGGCAACGGACAGGTCTATCTCCACCCCTACCACATGTGGAGTGAAGCGGCTGAACTGCTCCGTATATGTGCCCACTCCGCAACCTATGTCAAGCAGGCGGGCCTCCTCCAGCCTGACCCAGCGGCGCACCAACCCCAGCCGGCGTTCCTGCCCCGCGCGCCAGACATAGGATGGATGGCCCAGGCGAGCTGCCTGGTCCGCTGTGCGGCGAAATCCCTCTGAGCAGGCTTCGTTCACGGGCTCCTTTCCTCCCTCACCCCTTTCAGGGCCCGCTCGACCACCTCCGCCAGCCGACGCACCCCTTCCTCCAACTCATCGGTGGGCAGCAGGCTGAACGAGAGGCGCAGATAGCGCCCACCACCGCCATCCACGTAGAAGCGCGCTCCGGGCACGTACGACACCCCGGCTGCCTCGGCGGCGGGGAGCAAACCAGCGCTGTCAATCCCCACCGGCAACGCGACCCAGGCGAAGAAGCCGCCCCGGGGCCGCTCCCAATGACATCCCTCCGGCAGGTAATGGGCCAGAGCAGCGGTAAGAACGTCTCGCCGGCGAGCATAGGCGGCCCGCAACCGCTCGATATGGCCATCCAACAACCCCTGCTCCAGATAGGCCGCCACTACATGGGCCGCAAAGTGGCTCACGCCCCCTCCGCTATCCAACAGGCCGCTGCGCACACACCGTTTCACCACCTCGGGCGCGGCCACCAGCCACCCCAACCGCAGGCCAGGGGCAAGGATTTTGGAGAAGGAACCCAGATGGATAACGGCGCCGGCCGGGGCCAGGTGATAAAGGGATGGCGGCGGGGGCTCGTCAAACCACAGGAAGCGGTAGACGTCGTCCTCCACTATTGGCACCCCTTGCGCGGCGGCCATGCTTACCACTGCCTGCCGGCGCTCAAGAGGCAGGGTGGCGCCGGAAGGATTGCTGAAGGTGGGCACAGTGTACAGGAAGCGGGGCGGTTGGCTTTCCCTGGCCAGCACAGCCTCGAGCGCGTCTGGGCACAGACCATGGGCGTCACCGGCCACGGGGACCAGCCTCAACCCATGGTCGCGCAAGATGCGCAGCGCCAGGTGATACACCGGCGCCTCGACCAGGACCGTGTCCCCGGGCCTGGTCCATAGGGTGCACAGCAAGTCCAGCGCCTGTGATGCACCACCGGTGATCAGCACCTGCTCCGCAGGGACCGGCCTCCCTTCCCGCTGCGCCAGCCAGGCGGCCAGCGGCTCGATCAGCCGGCCTGGTCCCTGCTCCGCGCCGTAGGCCAGAGCTTGAGGGCCGGCTTCTGCCAGCGCACGGGCCGCTGCCGCAGCCAGGTCGGCCACAGGGAAAAGGGCGGGGTCAGGATGGCCCCATCCCAGCTCAATAATCCCAGGGCGCAGGAAAAGCTGGATGTCAGGCAACATCTTCCCCTGCCAGGGTCATCTCTTCTTTGAACCCGAAGCGCACCCGATTGTCAATCAAGCGGACCCAGGCTGGGCGAAAGACCCAGAAACGCGCCCGGGCCAGCGAAGTGGCCAGCATGGCATGCAGGTTGTCCCCTGTAGCCGCAGGCCCGGCCAAGCCCGGTAAGAGAGCCACAAAGGCGTACTTGCGGCCGTAGACAGCCATGGCATGGGCCAGCTCGGCGGCCGGGACCAACTCAGCCCGGCCGCGCAGCTGCAATCCCCAGAGCGTGCGCCAATCCTGCCCATCCGCCTGGATCGTTCCGGCCACGGCAGGGCAACGTAACAGGTTCTGGCCATGCTGGGTACGCTCTTCCGACAGGAAATAAAGGTTGAGCCGGCCATCGTGAGCATAGAAGACCGCGGCAGCGGCCGGCTCCCCCTCTGGCCCTACGGTGGCTAACGTCAGGGTCGTATGGGCAGCCAGAAAGGCCTCTATCCGGTCCCGCAGGGTGGACCCGGGTTCGCCCAAGCTCATCAAGCTGGCGCTATCACCTTCCTCTGCGCTCTGCCCGTTCATACGCTATGATTCACCTGAGCTCTGCCCGGCCCTGGAGCGCACACAGAGATAGATGCCTGCCAGCTCCAGCAAGCCGCCTCCGATCTGGCGTGGCAGCAACGGCTCGGCCAGGAGAGACATGGCCAGCAGGCCGGTCACCACCGGCTGCGCCAACAGGACCACCACCGCGGTCGAGGCAGACAGATGCCCCAGGGCGAAATTAATGAGCCACCAGCCGGCCGTCTGGCAGATGACCCCCACGGCGACCAGGGCCAGGTAAGAGCGGCAGCTATATCCCAGCAGCGGCAGGCCCAGGGCCAGGCTGCCGCTGAACAAAGCCAGGGTAGCGGTTGCAGCCATCAACCACAGGTAGGACAGGGCATCCAGCGCGCGGCGAGCCCGCTGCGTGGTCAGCAGGTAGGCTGCGTAGAAGATGGCTCCCAGCGCGGCCAGCACATGGCCGGGGCTGAGCCGGATGCCATCAGCCAGGGTAAACCCGGTAACAACTGAAGCGCCCGCCAGGGCCAGGACCAGGCCGGCCCAATACTGCCCGCACAGGCGCTCGCGGAAGAAAACGGTCGCGCCAATCCCTACCCAGATGGGGGCAGTATTGTCCAACAGGGTCGCCGTCGCCGCTGACGTGAGCAAGAGGGCCGAATTCAGCAGGCCCAGATTCAGAGCAAACCACAGCCCACCCCCGATCGCCCAAAGAACCCCTTCACGCAGGGCCGGCCGGCGCTGGTGCACCTGGTGGAGGAAGGGAATCAGCAGCACCAACGCCGCCACTGCCATGCGCCAGGCTGCCGCTACCGGGCCAGGCACGCCGGCCCATTTGGTGAAGATGGCTGTGAAGCTGATGGCGACTACCCCTGCCAGCAAGGCCAGATAGGCTCGCGCGCTCACAGCAGAGGTCTTGGATAGCAGGGCCTTGCTGGTCACCCTGATCATCGTTCACCGTAAGGACACAAGGTCGTGGACGCAAGCCGGAGAAGGGTTATGCTGCAACGGCTGCGGCGAGCTCACCAACCAAAGCGCTGCTCCTTCCAGGGATCACCTTCCATGTGGTAACCGTTGCGCTCCCAAAAGCCAGGCCGATCGCCAGCCATGAACTCGATCCCCCGCAGCCACTTGGCACTCTTCCAGAAGTACCGCTTGGGCACCAACAGACGCAGGGGGTAGCCGTGCTCGGGGGTTAGCGGCTTGCCAGCATACATGAAAGCCAGCATCGTGTCATCATCATCCAGCACGTCGAGGGCAAGGTTGGTCGTAAAGCCGTACTCACAATGGGCCATTACGTGGGTGGCCTCCGGCTTCACTTTAATCAGTTTGATGAACTCGCGCCAGGGGATGCCGGTCCAGGTCGTGTCCAGCTTGCTCCAGCGGGTCACGCAGTGGATGTCCACCGTCTGGGTTTTGTGCGGCAACCGCATCAGCTCATCCCAGGTGAAGCGCAATGGCTCCTCTACCAGCCCAAAGACGCGCAGGTCCCAGTCGGCCAGGCTTTCGTAAACGGGCACCGAGCCGTAGTGCAGCACAGGGAACTTATCGGTCACGAACTGGCCAGGTGGCACCCGGCTGCTGTTGCCGGGACCTGGTATGTTCTTGACTCGCTTCAGACGTTCAACTCGCTTCATGGGGTTCTCGAATGGCATATATGCCTCCTGCCTCAAAATACAGCTACAGAATGGAGCGCTGCTGAGCCTCAGGCAGCTGCGCCTGTGCGGCGCAACAAATACCAGCCGGCGCGGCGTTGGCGGTCATAACCGTGCTGAGCCCAGCACAGCACAAAGAGGGGTGCAAAACGCGCGATATCAAAAGGGGTAATACCTGTAGAATCGCCTCCTTCTGCGACCTCCCCCTCAAAGGCATAAAGGAGATAGAAAGCACCGGGCAAAAGGAGGCGCGCCAGCGAGGTGACATAACCATGGCGACGGGCCGGCGCTACAGCATGAAAGCACCCCACATCCAGCGCGAAGGTGGCCTTCACAGCCAGGAACTCCAGGGCAGAAACATCGCCCAGGCAAAAATAAGCTGGCACCCCCTCCCTGAGAGCCTGCTCCCTGGCCCGACGCAAAGCGCTGTACGCCAGGTCTATGCCCACCACATGCCAGCCGTGCCTGGCCAGATAGCGGCTGTTCAGGCCGCTCCCACACCCCAGGTCCAGTGCCCAGCCGGGGATCACCCGGCCCGAGGCCACCAGTTCCACCACCTCAGGGGGCACCACTCCCGTATCCCAGGGGATGTCGCCACTCCGATAGCGCGCGTCCCACCAGGCAGCGGTGCCCGGTTCCGGCCCGGTAGACAGATGGCAATTCTCAGGTTTCATATGGAAGTCAGCACCAGAACCTGAACCCCCCGCCCCTCTCGCGCTACCCCAACCGCGCGGTGGTTGCTGGCTTCTCTGGCCAGTGCCATTCTGCCAGCACCGGACGATGATCCGAAGCAAACTGAGCCACTTCCCAATCCGGGGTCCAGGCTTGTTGAAGGCCTCGAGCCCAGTATTTCGGCATGAACAGGAAGTCAATCCGCACCACAGGCGCCGGGGAAGGGAAGGTTCGGCCGTGCCCCCTGCCCACAGCCCGAAAGGCATCTTCATAGCCAGCGCGATGGAGCATGCGCAACACTGGGGGCAGCAGCCGGCGCGAATGTTCGCCCAGAAAGCCTGGCGTGTTGAAGTCGCCGCCCAGGAAATGGGGTCCGTAATGGGCGAGCCGGCGCAGCACGCCACGCAACTGCCACAGGCGGGTCCCTTCAAACATGTGGTCCAGATGGGTCACAAAGGCACCCAGGCCACGAGCAGGCCCGTCGGCCAGGGTGGCTCCGAGCAAGGAGCGCGGCTTGGTGCCCGGCAGCCGAGGCAACGGCATATTGAGTGCGTTGCTCAGAGGATAACGGCTCAGCAACGCATTACCTAATGGTCCATACCAGCCTGGGCCATGATCTTGCCAGCCGCTTGGCCCAAAGAGATACGTCATATGCAGGCGCCGCGCCAGCTCAGCGAGCGGCTCGCGCACCCGGGGCCCAATCAACACCGGATGAAGAACCTCATTCAAGCACACCACATCGGCATTGGCGGCGAGAACTACCTCCACTAACCTATCCAGATCCAGCCGCTGATCTTGCCCGGCCCAGCGGTGGATGTTATACGTCATGATGCGTATAGAAGAAACGCCACGGTCGCTCTGCAATGATCCTCTCCCAGCCATATCTCCAGCGCCGAGCCTCGGCGTCAGAGCCTCTGATGTACGTGCGGGTAGCACGCAACGACCGAGTATATCATGGCTGCTCAGGCAGGCCAAACTCGCGGCTTTGAAATCCCACTCGCCGTAGTGCCATAGTGTAAGTAACCATTCAGGCGGTGACTGGAAGGGCCACGCCGAGGGCTCGCCCGAGGCGTCACCTTTTGGGGCCTGCGGCCAGTAGTCGGCCTTCGCCGACTTCTCTAGTGATACACACCTGGCACGAAGTGCCCAGGGAGGGCGATTTCAATCGGCCTGAATAGCTACATGTTTAACCCGCCTTCCACAGGACCCGTGGATATCCCTGTGCACAAGATACGCCTTATCCACACCCTGGTAGCCGCCCCCAGACGGCCCAACGCCCGCCGCTGCGAGCCCCACAACTTGTTGTAGATAAACGCTACCTGCCCCCCAGTTGTTGTGGCCTTTGCTGCGGAATCCCCGCCTGCCCTCTCTCGTCGCCCCTGGCAGCGTCCACCGTCCATCCCCAGTCGAGGTCCTGCCGTGGAAGGCATGTTAGCCCAACCTCTAGGGGAGCTCCTCACGGCTACCCCGAAATATAGGGCTAAAGCCGCCTTGCTCCACCGCTGTATCCACATATCCCCAGGCTCTACAGCTACTAAAAGAGCTTTATCAACCTGAAGATGTTGATAGTGTAACCCTGTCATCTGTGGCCCATGCTGCTCCACTGATGCAACCACATCTGCTGGCCATCGGTGATCACCTCGACAATGGCGTCAGAGGGGACTCGCGCGGTGCTGCGCGCCTGTAGCAGCTCAACCACGGCGGGCGGGTAAGAGGTTTCCATGGGCCAGAGGATGACCTGGGGCCAGGTAGCCGCCAGAAATGCCGGCAGAGGCCAGGCTCCTGTCGCGGGACCTGGGGCCTTGAGCACGGTAAGCTGGAGATCGGCCGCGCTCTCATCGGCGAGAAGTGCCATCTGCGCGTCCGGTGTCATCGTAGCCGGGAGCAGGGTGCGGAAGCTGCCATATTCCAGGGCCCAGACGCCTCCTGCCGCGTACCACCTCAGCATCAGGTTATCGCCCAGGCGCAGGCGGGTACCAGAAGGCAGTTGGGAAGGTTCGATGCTCTGGCCAGCCGGTCCTGGGACCCTCGCGGCCGGCCCCAGGACCACATCCACGCCCTGGCGCCAGCCACTCAGAAACGGCCGTGCAGCTCGCGCCAGGGCTTCCTCATCCCCCACCCCATCCCAGATCCACACACGGCGGCCTTCAGGTGTCACCACCAGTGCGGCTTCCGAACCGTCTCCCGGTATAAAGATGAGATGGAGCCGGCCGTCGGGCAAGGCCGCAATGGCAGTGAGGCCCAGCCAGAGGGGTAGCAACGTTGCCACGGCGCCAGCCAGCAGGCGCCTGGCGGGCAGCGCCAGATGCCGCCATCCCATTGCCCCGAACAATCCCACGTAATACAGCGGGGCTACCATCCGTCCCACCATCCCTGTCTCAACGGTCGCAAGGGGCAGGCTCGCCGCCAGGCGCACCACAGCGGTAGTGTAAGTCAGAAGCAGCCAGGGCAGGATCGCCAGCACGCGGCCTGCTGGCTCCCATAGCAAGCCGGCGGCCAGGGTAGCCATGCCCCCGGCCATGATCGGGGGCTGGGCAGGTAAGATGAAGAAGTTGGCAGCCAACGAAACCAGCGAGAGCCGGCCAAAATAGTACAGGATCAACGGCAAGGTGGTGATCTGGGCCGCCAGGGTGACAATCAAGGCTTCGTTGAGCAGGCCCATTGCCATCTGGGCCCGCGTGGCCAGCAAGCGGCTCAGTAAGCTGGCACACCGACTCCGCAGAGCAGGGGTGAAGAGCATCAGTCCCAGGGTGGCCATGAAGCTGAGCTGAAAGCCAACATCCCAGAGCATCAGCGGGTTGAACATGGTCATGAACAGCGCCGAGGCGAACAGGGAGACGAAGGCGGTGCTTTCTCGGCCCAGGAAGATGCCGAGGACGTACAGGATGCCCATCAGCCCGGCCCGCACGGCGGCGGGATCCGCGCCAACCAGGAGGATGTAGAGGACGATGCCAGCAGCCGTCGGCAGCGCGGCGCGGCGTTTGCCCAAGAGGCGGCGGAAAAGGCCGAGCAACAGGCCCGAAAGCAGGGCGACGTTGCTGCCGGAGATGACGATCACGTGCGAAGTGCCTGTGGCCTGAAATGCCTCATCCACAGCGGGCGGGATGCCGCTTTCGATGCCGAGCAACATGCCGTTGGCCAGGCCAGCAGCCGGCTCTGGCAAGACGCGGTTCAGCAGGGCTGAGCCCCTGGCCCGCAGCCCGTAGAGAAGTGCCCAGAAAGGCGAACCTTCACCCTGGCCTATCTTCTCCACCCTCGCCCGGCGCAGGAGGCTATAGATGCCCTGTCGGGCCAGGTAAGCCCGATAGTCGAAGTCGTCGAAAGTGGGCGGGGTCTGCAAGCTGCCAGAAGCTCGCAAGCGGTCACCGTAGGCATAGGTGGGGAAACGGCTGGCCTGGATCAGCACATCGCCTTTGACTGGCCACGACTGCCCTGCGATGGTCAGACTTTCTGCCCGAACCCGGTAATAGGTCTGCACATCCCGGACATCGGGATAACCGACCACCACTCCTTCGATAGTAGCCCAGGGGATGCGTTCACTGTCGCGATGGTAGAAGGCCAGGTCGGCTGGGGTTGCGCAGAGAGTCAAAGGCCGCGCATGGTAGCGCCAGGCGCCCAAGAGCAACATCAGGGCCAACCCGCCTATCCAGCGGCCACGTCGTTGACCGCGCAGCAAGATGGTGGTCAAAGCAGCGAGGGAGACCAGGCCAGCAAAGCCCCACCCTGACGTGTGGCAACCGATCAGGCCCCATCTCCACAGCCAGTGGCAGGCCAGGATCCCACATCCCCAGGCCAGCGTCAGGTAGACCAGAGTCATCGTCCCAAGACATCCATGGCAGCAACAAGGGTGTTGCCATTGTCGCGCAAACGCATCTCTATGGCAAGCCCTGGTTCTGACTCTTGACCGGCACCTTGGTGAGTGTAATGGCTGGCCAGGTGGGAGCGGTTTTCCTGTGGCCGGGCTTACCTTACAGTTTGATTAATTTACTTAAACAAAGCCTTGACAAATTGGGACGTTGAGCATATAATGCTAATTCGAATCATAAAAATTATGGCGGCCAACCCCTTAGTGGCTCCATCTCAAGAGTAGCCGCAGGGCGGGCCCGTAGATTGAGATGTTAGCTCGCCTGAGCCTATCCTGATATAGCCCGCTCGGGGCATGGTCACCAGGCATGTTCTACAAGCACCCGCGAAGAGAGGAGAGTTTACCAATGGTCTATCAAGGCAAGTTGCGCTCTGTTCCTGAGATCCTGATTGAGCTGCGCAACGACGACCCGGAGTTCAAGCGGGCGATCACCGCCCGCTCTTTTCGGGCTGGACAGACAGTTGCGGAACCGGAAGCCCTGAGCCGTAATCTGTTTACCCTCATGAAAGGCCGCGTACAGCTCATGCGCGAGGGACCCAACGGCCGCCGCATGGCGAGCGCTACCCTGGGCCCTGGTGCCATGTTCGGGGAAGGCGCGCTACTCTCGGCTGCCGAGCCTTCCGTGCGGGCCGTAGCCCTGACCGATTGTGTGGTCTGGGTGGTGCCAGCGTCGCAAGCCCAGAACCTTGCCCTGCGCCATCCGGTGTTAAGCTGGGGCCTGTTGCAGACAGTGGGGCAGCGTCTGGCTCAGGTGGAGGATCGGATGGAGGATGTGGCCTACAAGCGGTTGCCCGAGCGGCTGGCGGGGCTGTTGTTGGAGTTGGCCAACGGTGGGCGGGCGATCCGGGGTACCAGCCACCAGTGGCTGGCCGATATGTTGGGCACTTACCGTGAGACCATCAGTGCCATCCTGCGGGATTTCAAGGATAATGGGCTGGTCGAGCTCGGCTATCGTAAGATCGAACTGCGGGACTTGAAGGGGTTGAAGCTGGCAGCCGGCTATCTGGATTAGCCAGGAGCAGCAGTTCGATCCAGAAGCAACCAACCTGGGGGACGGCCGCGGGGCACGCTGTCCCCCAGGTTTTATTTTGGGGCTGGAAAAACCGACGCAATTGAGGTAGAATGGGAAATAGCGTGAGAGTTTAGCTATGGGCCAGGATGTGAGATGGAGGCGATCAATGGACGCATCTTCTGAGGTGATGGAACTGGCATTGTTCCCGCTCAATACGGTGCTATTCCCCGGCCAGTTGTTGCCCTTGCACATCTTTGAAGACCGTTATCGGCTGATGGTACGGCGCTGTCTGGCCGAAGACCTGCCTTTTGGCGTGGTGCTGATCCGCCGCGGCCGGGAGGAGGACGAGATAGTCGAACCGCACTCTGTGGGCACAATAGCCCGGATCATTGAGAGCACTAACTTGCCCGATGGCAGCATGAACATTATCACGGTGGGCACCGAACGTTTTCGTATTCGACGCCTGCTGCATGATCAGCCCTATCTGCGTGGGGAGGTAGAGGCCTTTCCCCTGCCAGAGCCCCTCGATCCGACGGCGGTGGCAGGGTTGACCGAGGATGTGCGAGAGCAGGTCACAAGGTATATCCAGTTGATTGCCACCGCAGCCGGGCTGAGGATTCAGGTCAGCGATATCCCCCAGAGCCCGCGACAGATTGGTTATCTGGCAGCAGTGGCCCTGCAGATCGAAAATGAGGAGAAGCAGGCTCTCCTGAACAGCGTCTCGGTCCAGAGCATCCTGGCCGCTGAGGCAAGCCTGCTGCGCCGCGAGAATGCCTTGCTGGGTTGGATGGTCAGTCACAAGGAGTGGCCGGGGCAGGCCCAGTTTGGCCCTGGAGGTACCCTTCTGCCCAACTGAGATACCCAATCTGCCCGCCAGAGAAGCCTGGGCTGATGCGTTGGGGCAGGGAGTGATGGAAGGGCGCAAATCACTTGCCAAGGCCCTGGTTTGCGTGTAGAATGGGTATGGAACAGCATGTCCCGGCTAATGGGCGGGCTGTAGGCGGCTTGCGCAGGAGAGAGAAAGTCCCGTGATTCGCGCGTTCGGCTTGACCGACATCTTCCTCGTGCGCAACCTGCAACGGAGCAGCGCCATCCTGGCGATCGAGCACACCTTGACTCATCCGCGCCAGCCGTTATGGATGGCCTTGACGGCGCCCTGGCCCCTGGCCGGCACTGGTGTGGCAACCTATGTGCTCGATGATAGGGAGGGAGGGTCGAGGCTGACCGGCTTCGTACAACTGATGAAGCGGTCAACACGGCCCGAGGCCGACCTGCTCTATCTGGCCCCAGCCCTGCCAGCCAATCCCGAACGGGACCCGGCGAAAGAGCAGATCTGGTCGCGGTTACTACAATACTGCAATCTGGCGCTCGCCGGGCATGGTTTGCAGCGGATCTTCGCCAGTATACCGGATGAGGGTGCGGAACAGGCCTGTCTCAAGGAGGCAGGTTTCTGTTTCTACGCGCGCGAGATAATCTATCGCCTGGCGGTGGTGCCTCCTCCAGGGCCTGCCCTGGCCGGCTTTCGCTGGCAGCGCCCGAAGGATAGCTGGGCCTTGCAGCGCCTGTACACGCGCGGCACTCCTCGCCTGGTGCAGAGTGCCGAAGGCGGCCTCAACGGTGAGGTGGGTTCTCCGCCGCTCTCCTGGTGGGAGCCCGACCGCTGGCAGGGGCTGGTGTGGGAACCGGCTGGTGAAGTGCGTGGGGCGGTGCAGGTGCACGTTGGCCGGGCGGGCCACTGGCTGCGTTTGTGGGGTGGTAACAGCCTGGCCCCGCGCGAGTTGCGGCATCTGATTGAGCAGGGTTTGCGGCTGTTGGCCGATCTGCAAAAGCAGCGGAGAGGGAAACCTCTGCCGGTCTACGTGACCGTGCGCGACTACGAGACCGAAGTTGGCCCCGCGCTGACCGGTTTCGGGTTCGCGCCTTATGCCTGGCGGGCCCGCTTCGTGCGCCACATGCTGGCCGAGGCGCGTGAGCCGGTGCTCACGCCGCTGGCTGCCCTGGAAACAGCCCACGAAGTGCCAGCGATTCACTAAAAAGGCTATGAGAGGCTCGAGCAGCTTCGGTAAAATCATGAGTGTTCAGAGGATGTTTGGATAAGCTATGCAACAGAAAATCACAGACGACCTGGAAGCGTTACTTCAAGTTTTCCCGCCCGCCATTGAGCAGTCGCTCAGGAGGGCTAATCAAGGTGATACTTTACTGGAAGTGATTCTAGACCTGGGGCGTCCTCCCGAGGCACGTTTTGTGGATCATGAGCTGGTGCTCAGCCCGCGGGAAGTGTCGGAGGAGGACCTGCAGTACGTTATCTCCCGTATTGGGCAGTTCACAAGCGACAACCGCGCCGGCATCGAGCGCACGCTACACCGCATCTCGTGCATCAGGAACCGGCAGGGGCGGATCATCGGCCTGACATGCCGGGTGGGCCGGGCCGTGTACGGCGTGATAGATATCATCGAGGACATCATCAAGTCGGGGCAGAGCATCCTGTTGTTGGGCCGGCCCGGTGTCGGCAAGACCACGTTGCTGCGCGAAGCAGCTCGTGTCCTGGCCCAGAACGCCAGGGTGGTGGTGGTGGACACTTCCAACGAGATCGGGGGGGATGGAGATATCCCCCACCCGGCCATTGGCAAGGCCCGCCGCATGCAGGTGGCGTCACCCGAGCTCCAACACGAGGTGATGATCGAGGCTGTGGAAAACCACATGCCCGAGGTGATCATCATTGACGAAATTGGCCGTCAGCAGGAAGCGGCGGCGGCACGCACCATCGCCGAGCGCGGGGTTCAGTTGATTGGCACGGCACACGGGATTACCCTCGACAACCTGCTGATGAACCCTACCCTTTCCGACCTGGTAGGCGGGATCGAGAGCGTAACCCTCAGCGATGAAGAGGCGCGGCGACGAGGCACTCAGAAGTCTATCCTGGAACGACGGGCGCCGCCGACTTTCGATGTGCTGATCGAGATCCAGGATCGCCAGCGCATGGCTGTGCATCACAATGTGGCGGCCGCGGTGGATGCCATCCTGCGCGGCCGGCCTTTGGCACCCGAGATCCGCTATCGGGATGAGAACGGCCAGGTGCGCATTGAGACACCCCCTCCGCAGCCGGCCACGGTGCGTGGCCTGTCACTGGGTGAGATGGGCCGGCTGCCTTTTGAGAAGCGTCACAATGGCATATATGGGCCGGCTCAGCCGGCCTCGCGACCCGAGCAACCGACTACGCCGACTACACCAGCTGCTCCGAGCCAGCCGATGCGGATCTATCCTTACGGGATCGGCCGTGGTCGGCTGATCCAGGCTGCCCAGAACCTGGGGTTGCCAGTCGAGATCGTGGATTCACTGGAAGACGCGCAGGCAGTTATCACGCTCAAGAACTATTATCGTAAGCACCCCCAGCCCATTGCCGATGCCGAGCGCCGACGTATCCCCGTCTACGTGTTGCGCGCAAACACGGTCTATCAGATGGAATCTTGCCTGGGCGACCTCTTCGGTGTGCCGGTGGAGATGGAAGACCCGGTCGAGCGCGCGATCGCCGAGACGCAAGAGGCAATCCGGCGGGTTCTGGCCGGTTCTGGTTCGGTTGAGTTGCAGCCTGCCAGTGCAGAGATCAGGCGTATGCAGCACGAAATGGTCCGGGCGGCCAATCTGGTGTCACACAGTTACGGTAAGGAGCCACGGCGACGGGTGCGGATCTTCATGGGGTAAGGATGGGGCTGTTCGTGACCTTTGAGGGGCCGGAGGGGAGCGGCAAGACAACCCAGGTGCAAAAGCTGGCAGCCTGGCTGGAGGAGATGGGATACGAGGTCTTGACCACACGTGAGCCGGGCGGGACACCTATCGGCGATGCAATCCGGGCCCTTTTGCTTGAGCCTTCCCACACCGAGATGCTGCCCGAGACGGAGATCCTGCTCTTCTCGGCCGCCAGGGCGCAGATCGTGGGCCAGGTTATCCGCCCCCATCTTGCCAAAGGTGGGGTGGTGTTGTGCGATCGCTTCGCCGATTCCACCCTTGCTTATCAAGGCTACGGCCGTCAGCTAGACCTGGATACGCTACGCATGATCACAGCCTTTGCCACGGGGAACTTGAAACCTGCCCTGACCATCTGCCTTGATCTGCCGGTGGAGGAAGGGTTGCGGCGCAAGCAGCGCCTCTCTCGGGAAGAGTGGAACCGGATGGAGCGCGAGGATCTGGCCTTTCATCAACGGGTACGGAAGGGATTTCTGGCCCTTGCCGCGGCTGAGCCGGCACGCTGGCTGGTGTTGGATGCTCTCCGCCCGATTGACGAAATCCAGGCTGAGATCCGCAGGCAGGTTTCGGCTTACCTGCCACTGGCTCAGCGGAGGAGCACGGCTTGATGAAGCTCGTCATGGCCATTGTCAGCAGCGACGATGCACGGGATCTCCTGGAGCGCCTGACCCGGGCCGGCTTCCGCGCCACGGTGATCAGCACCACCGGTGGCTTTCTGCGCGAGGGCAACACCACGGTGCTGGTGGGCACTGAGGACCAGAGGGTGTCGCAGGCGGTTGACCTGGTGCGTCAGGTGTGTCGCCGGCGCACCCGATGGGTGACGCCGATGCCGACTCTGGAGGGACCAGGGCTGGAGATCACGGAACCGATGGAGATCAGCGTGGGTGGGGCGGTGATCTTCGTTTTGAACGTGGAGCAGTTCATTCAGGCATAGTGAGCAAGGCCGCGGCCGGCTACATTACCCCGAAGTCGTCGCCTGTATCATCGCCGGCTAGCTCAGGCATGGATTTCTCGATGGATTCCGGGTCCTCGCCAGCTTCCAGGCGACCGATCACCTCCTCGAACTCCGGGCCCAGGTCCTCACCCGTTTCGTCGGCCATCTTGCGCATGAAGCGGGCCAGCGACCTGGGGTCGTTTTCGTCCAACCCATCCAGAAAGCTGGAGTCGGTCAGGTCTTCCAGGCGGCTTTCCTCGGACCGGAGGACCCCTACCCGGGACATCAGACGGGTGAGGCGCGTGCCTCCGCAGCGCGGACAGATAGCCTGCCGGTTCTGGGCATCGGCGAAGGAGCGCCACAACAGGCTGACGCGACGTCGGCAATCATAGCAGAAGTATTCATAGATCGGCATAGGCTACACCTCCCGGCTGTTCTGGGTGGACTGTTGGAGCCAATTATACCCGGAATAGGTTTTGGTGACAAAGAAGGGATCCCTTATGAGCTGTTCCAGGCAGGTCAGCCTCCTCAGCTCATCACCTGCTGCAGCAGGGTGGTACAGCGCGCTGGCGGACCCACGTCCGCTGCTGGTGGTGATCTCCGGGCCGTCGGGCGTGGGCAAGGATGCCACTATCCTGCGCATGAAGGAGCGCGGCTATCCCTGCCACTTCGTGGTGACGGCCACCACCCGCCCCCGGCGTAGCCACGAGGTGGATGGGGTAGACTACCACTTCGTTTCCGAGGCAGAATTTGCCGGCATGATCGCGCGTGGGGAGCTATTGGAGTATGCCCTGGTATACGGCCAGTACAAAGGCATCCCCAAGGCCGAGGTGCGAGCTGCCCTGGCCAGCGGCCAGGATGTGGTGATGCGCGTTGATGTGCAGGGCGCGGCAACTGTCTCTCGGCTCGTCCCCCAGGCCGTGACCATCTTCCTGACCGCAGAATCGGAGGAAGCCTTGATTGAGAGGTTGCGCCGTCGGCGTACCGAAGATGAGGAGCAGTTGCGCCGACGGATCGAGACAGCCCGAGACGAGCTATGCCGCGCCAGCGAGTTTAAGTACCGGGTGGTGAATCGGGAGTGTGCTCTGGATGAGACGGTGGATCAAGTGATTGCGATCATGCGTGCCGAGAAGTGCCGCATGGACTGGCAGCCGGTGGTGCTATGATCTCCAATGAGCCGTCCGCCTTCCCACGGCCCACGCCAGCCCTGCGCCTGCCCATGGCACGGCCCTGGGTTACTTACCTCCTCCTGGCTTTGATTGGGGTGGCTTTTGGTGCAGAGAGCGTTTTGGGTGGCTCTACCAACATCTTCACGCTGCGGATGCTGGGCGCGCAGGTCAATCCGCTGATTGCCAGGGGCGAATACTGGCGTCTGTTCAGCACGTTGTTTCTGCATATTGGCCTGATGCATGTGGCCTTCAACGGGTGGGCGCTATTCAGCCTGGGCCGCGAGGTGGAAGCTTTCTATGGCTCAGGCCGTTTTGCGTTGCTCTACTTCCTGTCGGGCCTGGGTGGCGGTGTGGCCTACTATCTGCTGGGCTCCAGCGCGCTCTCGGCGGGTGCCTCGGGTGCCGTTTTCGGCCTGGTCGGCGCGGAGATCGCCTATTTCTTGCGCAACCGCGAGCTGTTTGGCGCCTTTGGCCGGCAGCGGCTCGGCAACCTGGCCACCCTGGTAGGGGTCAACCTGCTGTTTGGCTTCACCGTGCCCGGGATCAACAATCTGGCCCATATGGGTGGGCTGCTCACCGGGTTGGCCTTGGGCTTCGGCCTGTGCCCCCATTACGGGGTGGTCTGGGAGTGGGTTGGCTTTTACCCGGCGCCACGCCTGGTCAACTGGGCCCCGCTTTGGCGGCAGATGCTGGCTGTAGTGGCGGCTGTCGTGTTCATATGGGCAGGCCTGTGGCTGGGGGATCAACGATGGTAACTATTCAGGTGGTGACTGGAAGGCCCACGCCGAGGGCTCGCCCGAGGCGTCACCCTTTGGGGGCCTGCGGCCAGATGTCGGCGAAGGCCGACCTCTCTGGTGATGCAAACATGAAAGGTGTCGGCGCAGGGGCGATCCGGAGGATCGCCCCACCTGGCACGCAGTGCCCAGGGAGGGCGATTTCGATCGGCCTGAATAGTTACCGACGATGGAGGTGATTCATGTCAATGAGAGCAAGCCCTGTTATCCGTCCATCCGCTATTGCCGGCAGTTGGTATCCTGGCAGCCCTGCCGAGTTGCGCCGGACCATTGAGGGCTACCTCGGCCAGGTGAAGGCGGTGGCCCTGCCTGGCGAGCCGGTGGCCTTGATCACCCCTCATGCGGGTTATGCCTATTCCGGGCCTACTGCGGCACATGCCTATGCTCAAGTGCGCGGGCGGGACGTGCGCCGCGTTGTGCTCCTTGGCCCGCTGCACAGGCCTATCTGGGGCAGCCGCATGGGCGCCTTCATGGTGCCTGCGGAAGACGCCTATCGCACGCCCCTGGGCGACGTGCCCCTGGATCACGCATACATTGCCGAGCTGGGCCGCCAGGTGAGCCTGACCCATGTGCGCGGGGATGAGGAGCATTCGCTGGAGATCCAGTTGCCCTTCCTCCAGGTGGTCCTGGGCTCTTTCAGCCTGGTGCCGATCATGCTCGGCGAACAGATCACCGATCCCGGCGTGCCGGCCCACCTGGATGCCCTTGCCGCCGGCCTGGCCCAGTTGGCCGATGAAGGCACCCTGTTCATCGCCAGCACCGACCTGAGCCACCTCTACAATTACAACGATGTCGTGCGCATTGACGGCCGTCTGGCCGAGCTGGTGGGGGCATTTGACGTGGATGGGCTGGTGGCCGCGTTTCAGGCAGGCCAGGTGCAGGCGTGTGGCGCTACGGGCCTGGTTGCTGTACTGCGGGTGGCCCAAAAGCTGGGCGCCCGTGGGGTGCAGGTGCTTAAATATGCGGCCTCAGGCGATGTCACAGGTGATAAGCGGCCGGGCGCGTATTGCGTTGGCTACCTGGCAGCCGCAGCCTACAAGTAATGCAGCTTTGTAGTAGCGACTTTAGTCGCTCTCCCCTTGTGGGACGACTAAAGTCGTCACTACGAAGGGAATGCGGGTGTCCGGTGTCTTAATCGCCTCACGCCGGAACATGGGCCATGCTTTATGCGGATGTATGTGTCAATACCCCTCTCGGCCGACGGGTGACCGCTGGGCCGGCCGAGGACGCCGAGTATGACCCCCTGGGCCAGACCTTCACCTACTCGGTGCCTGAACAACTGGCCGGCCGGCTGCAACCGGGGCACCTGGTCTGGGTGCCCTTTCGCGGGCGGCGCCTGCAGGCCGTCGTGCTGCGCCTCTCTGCTACGCCCCCAGATTTCGACACGCGCCAGATCCTCTCTCTGGTTTGGGCACAGCCACTGCTGACCCCCGCGCAACTGGCTCTGGCGCAGTGGCTGAGCGCCTACTACCTTGCCCCCTTGATCGAGGCACTGCGCCTGATGCTGCCGGTCGGGCTGGCCCAGCGCGGGCGTACAGTGTTCACCTACACGGCTGGGGTCCCGGTAGAGCAAGTTCCCGACCTGACGCCCACCCAGGCAGCATTGCTGGCCCGCATTGCCCAGGCCGAGGGCACCTGGGCCGAGGTCACGCAGGGGCTGCGCGGTGTCACGCAGAAGGCCGACCTGGAACCGCTGATCGCGCGCGGGCTGGTGGAGCGCACCGTCAGCTTCCCGACCCCTCCGCCCCGGCCCAAGTTCGACCGCCAGGTGCGGCTGCTGATCGCCCCGGAGGCAATTGCCGGGGTGCTGCCGACCCTGGGGCGGGCTTCGAAGCAGGCAGATGTGCTGCTCTACCTGTGGCAGCACGGGGCGGCTTCTGCGGGTGAGGTGGCGCTGGATGAACTCTGCGCCGCGGTGGGGTGTACCTCCGGGCCGGTGAAGGCCCTGGCCGAGAAGGGGTGGGTGCACCTGATGCCGTCGGCCGGGAGGGGCCAGAAAGCGCGGGTGGCCCTCAACCTGCCGGCCGAGGCGGTGGCTGATGCGATTGTGACGCTGCGGGGGGCCGAGAGGCATCGGGCTGTGCTTGAGGCCCTGGCACGCCACGACGGCCCGGCCTGGATCGGCTGGGTCTACGCGGAGACAGGCGCGGATATTGACACCCTGCGCGATCTGGAGGGCGCCGGCCTGATTACCATCGCCGAGGAGATGGTCTGGCGCGATCCGCTGGCCGGCCGCGAGTTCACCCTGGATCAACCACCCGTGTTGACCGAGAACCAGGAGCGGGTCTGGCAGGTGGTCAGCCGGGCCATCGCGGAGGCCCCCCTCCCTGGCGCAGAAGGCCTTCCCCGGCCGCGGCCGGTCCTGCTGCACGGCGTCACGGGCTCGGGCAAGACGGAAATCTACCTGCGCGCCCTGGGCGAAGTGCTCAAACGCGGCCAGCAGGCTGTGGTGCTGGTGCCGGAGATCGCACTGACCCCACAGACGATACGGCGCTTTGCCGCGCGCTTCCCCGGCCAGGTTACCGTGTGGCACAGCCAACTCAGCGACGGGGAGCGGTTCGACATCTGGCGGCGGGTGCGCACCAACCATCCGGCAGCCCAGGTGGTGGTGGGTTCCCGCTCGGCGCTCTTCCTGCCCTTCCCCAGCCTGGGCCTGATCGTGGTAGACGAGGAGCACGAGACGGCTTATAAGCAGGAGCGCACCCCGCGCTATCACGCCCGCACGG
This sequence comes from Anaerolineae bacterium, assembly GCA_034434335.1. Taxonomy (GTDB): domain Bacteria; phylum Chloroflexota; class Anaerolineae; order CG2-30-64-16; family CG2-30-64-16; genus DAOTZS01. The sequence continues at coordinate 3,321 of DAOTZS010000014.1, read as the reverse complement.
TAGCGATAGAGCTTGGTCGCATCTGCGGCGCGGCCGTGTTGTTGGGCAGCGCCACGCCAGCCCTGGAGACGTATTATGCCGCGCGGCAGGGTGAGATCGAGCTCTTGACCCTGCCCACGCGCATCCTGGCCGGCCAGCCAGGTGCCAGCGCGGCTGCGCAGGAGGCGAGAAGACCACATGAGGAGCGGCCCCTACCCCTGGAAACGGCCGACCTGCCCCCTGTGGAGATCGTGGACATGCGGCAGGAGCTGCGCGCTGGCAACCGCAGCATGTTCAGCCGCGCCCTCTCGGCCGCCCTGGCCGAGGTACTGGCAGCAGGCCAGCAGGCCATCCTCTACCTGAATCGGAGGGGCACAGCCACGTTTGTGCTATGCCGCGACTGTGGCCATGTGGAGACCTGCCCCCATTGTGCCATCCCCCTGGCCTATCACAGCAGCGATGAGCGCCTGGTCTGCCATCACTGCGGCCGTGGCTATCCGGTGCCCACGAAGTGCGAGAAGTGCGGCAGCCGGCGCATCCGCCATTTTGGCGTGGGCACCGAACGGGTAGAAGAAGCGGTAAGGCTGGAGTTTCCCCAGGCGCGTACCCTGCGCTGGGACCGGGATGTGACGGGCAGCAAGGGCGCGCACGATGTCATCCTGGAGCGCTTTGTGGCCCATGAGGCGGACGTGCTGATCGGCACGCAGATGATCGCCAAGGGGCTGGACCTGCCCCTGGTCACCCTGGTGGGGGTGATCGCGGCGGACACGGGCCTGTTCCTGCCCGATTTTCGGTGCAGTGAGCGCACCTTTCAACTGCTGACCCAGGTGGCCGGCCGGGCTGGCCGCAGCGCGCTGGGCGGCAAGGTGATTGTCCAGACTTACCATCCCGATCATTATGCCATTGTCGCTGCCAGCCATCACGACTATGAAGGCTTCTACCGTCAGGAGATGGCCTTCCGCCGCGAGCAGGGCTACCCGCCGGTACGCCGGCTGGCCCGGCTGGTGTATCACCATACCCGCCGCGATAAAGCCCAGGCCGAGGCAACCCGCCTGGCCCAGCAATTGCGGGAGGAGATAGCGCGGCTCGCCTCTGTAGCGGGCCCGGGGCTCGATACCGACCTGATCGGCCCGTGCCCCTGCTTCTTCAGCCGGGAGCGCGGATACTATCGCTGGCAGATCATCCTGCGCAGCCCCGATCCAGCTCAGGTACTGCGCCACCTGCCCCTGCCGCTGGGCTGGACCCTCGACATAGACCCGGTGGATGTGCTGTGATGTTGGAATTGCGGGGCCGTTTTTTGACAGATTCGGGTTTCTGTATAAAATACGCCCCAGTATGAACGAACGTCGGTTGCCACCAGCAGGTACTAATCGCCCCGGAGCTTCGGCTCCCGTGGGCGATTTTTCTGTTCAGCCCAGAGAGAGCCCCCAAAAGGCTCTCTCTTTTTTTGCCCTTTTTCGGCCGCTTTTGGGCACGGTGGCGCTGCAAGTGGGGTGGGGACCCCGTCCTTCACAGAACCCTGATTCCCTGATCTGACGAATACAAGGAGGATGCCATGACCACCTTCTTCTCGCGCCTGGAAGCCAGGGTAAGGCGCACAAGATCGTTGCTGTGCGTCGGCCTGGACCCCTATCTGGCAGACCTGACATCCCCCACGGCTGATGCAGCGCGTGACTTCTGCCTGCGCCTGATTGACGCGACGGCCGATGTAGCTGCTGCTTATAAGCCCAACTCGGCCTTCTTCGAGGCCCTGGGGCCGGCCGGTTGGGCGGTACTGGGTGAGGTCATCGCCGCGGTGCCGGACGATATCCCGGTGATCCTGGATGTCAAGCGTGGGGACATTGCCTCCACGGCCGAAGCGTATGCCCGTTCGGTCTTCGATGTGTTGGATGCCGATGCCATCACCCTCAACCCCTACCTGGGTCACGATAGCATCATGCCCTTCCTGCACGACCCGCGGCGAGGGGTGTTCCTGCTCTGCAAGACCTCCAATCCCGGCTCGCGCGATCTGCAGGACCTGCCTCTGGCCGGCCGCCGGCCAGCTCAACTCCTTTACGAGAAGGTGGCCGAGCTGGCTCAGGGCTGGAACAGGAGCAACAACCTGGGGCTGGTGGTGGGCGCCACCGACCCTGAGGCGCTGGCGCGCATCCGCCGGGCAGCTCCCAACCTGTGGATCCTGGCCCCGGGCGTTGGCGCGCAGGGGGGTGACCTGGTCAGCAGCCTGCGCGCCGGCCTGCGCGCCGATGGCATGGGTCTCCTGATCGCGGTCAGCCGCGGGATTGCGCGCGCAGCCAACCCGCGCGCGGCAGCCCAGCAGATCGTGCAGTCCATCCGACGGGAGTGGCTCACCCTCCCTGTGCGGCCGGTGCCAGCTTCGCCTGTCCCGGCCGACCTGACCGCCTCCCTGGCGGAGGGGCTTCTGGCTGCGGGATGTGTGCAATTCGGCCAATTCACCCTGAAATCGGGGCTGCAGTCCCCCATCTACATTGACCTCCGCCGCCTGATCGCCTATCCCGGGCTGCTGGGCGACGTGGCCGAAGCCTACGCGGCCATCCTTCAGAACCTGGCCTTTGACCGGCTGGCCGCGGTACCCTATGCTGCCCTGCCCATTGCCACGGCGATCAGCCTGCAGACCGGCTGGCCCATGCTCTATCCGCGCAAGGAGAGCAAGTCCTATGGTACGCAGGCTGAGATCGAAGGGGTTTTCATGGCAGGGGAGCGGGTGGTAGTGATTGATGATCTGGCCACCACGGGGGGCAGCAAGTTTGAGGCGATCCAGAAGCTGTCAAAGGCGGGGTTGGTGGTAGAGGATGTGGTAGTCCTGATTGACCGACAGTCGGGGGCCAGGGAGGCGCTGACAAGGGCCGGTTTCCGGATGCATGCGGTAGTGACCCTCACCGAGCTGCTGGACCACTGGGAGCGTGCCGAGCGCGTCCCGTGCGAGCAGATCAACGCCACGCGGGCCTTCCTGGCAGGGTATCAGGAGCCCCTGCCCGAAGGCACCCGTTTTCCCCTGCCTTTGGAGATGACGCCCGATTTCGCCCTGACGTCCTCGTAGGGGCAACCCTTGTGGTTGCCCCATTCAGGGCAGGCACAAGGCCTGCCCCTACGCGGTGCCGCTGGGCAGGCACAAGGCCTGCCCCTACCCTGGTGGTTGCCCATTGGCATCAAGTTAGCGACCACAGCTACCCTCCCCTGCCGCGCCCCCTAAGGGGGGCTGGCGGGGGAGGGTGGCCGCAGGCCGGGTGGGGGCCTCCGCGGCACTTCTGCAGAGCCGGCAGGCTGACCCCCACCCTGGCCCTCCCCCGCTGCGCCCCGGTACGGGCACAGCGTCGCTGTGCC
>DAOTZS010000013.1:0-5255 GCA_034434335.1 Anaerolineae bacterium | reverse complement strand
CGGCAACGGCCCCACCCACTGGTCATCCCCCAGCGTCAACGACACCCCGCTCCCGCTGATGTCCACCCACGCAAAGGCCGGCCCCCCAGGCATGTCGCTATCCGCCCAGGTGTAATCGGGCTGACCCGGCAGCCCGGCTGGGAGGGACCCGCTCCATTCGATTTGCCGGGAGACGGGATCATACCAGGCGCCGCCGGTGAGAGTTCCCTCCACCAACGACACCTGGGCCGGCAACGGGTCGAGCAGCGTCACCAAGTCCGCCGGCAGCAGGCCGCTGTTGCGGAGGACAATGGTGTAAGTCAATATCTCCCCGGCGGCAACGGTGCCCGGCGTCACCGTCTTTGCGCTGGCCGCCAGATTCGGGCCTTCAACCCGGGCGGCAGCGCAGGAGCTGGTCCTTGCTCCGCCGCCACTTTCCAGCCAGGCACAGTTCTCGATGACCGTCCCTCCAGGCACCTCAGTATTTACCGAAGTCGTAAAGGCCACCGTTACGACCGTGCGAGGGGGCAATTCCCCTTGCCAGCGGATGGCGTTGGCCGCGGGGTCATACGTCGCGCCGGCCGTTGCGCTCCCCGCCACATACGTGACGCCCCAAGGCAGCGGGTCCCACAACGAAGCAGACTGGGCCGTGCCCAACGGGTTACGCAGGTTCAGGATAACCCGCAACCTGTCGCCAGGCCTGACGTGCGCTGGCAACATCTGCTTCTCCACCACCGGCGCGGCCAGCCACGCCAGGGCCTGCTCCAGCGTCTGAGCCCGCTCGGATCCCGGCCCGGCCTTCTCCAGGCCAAACGCCAGATAGGCCAGCCGGTAGCCGCGGTCCTCCACTCGCAGGCCGGCTGTGCCGCCAGGCTGGTCGTATCCCATAACGGGCAAGGCCAGCACATCGGCCGGCTCGACCAGGTCCGGCGCGTTGTTCAGCCGATAAGCGTCCACAGCATTGAAATCCAGCTCCACGCCGGCCAGGACCTCCCCTGCCAACCCATGTACCCCCTCACTAAGGGCCGCATCAGCCAGGTACCTGGCGTGCAATAGGGTCCCGTAATACTCCTTGCTGGCATCCCAATACCCGATATCCTGGCCCGTCAGCAGCAAGCGGCCACCCCCGAGCAGGTAACCGGCCAGGGCATCCACGACGGCTGTATCCCCTCGCTCCTTCTGAAAATAGCCTGGTGAACTCCACGGGTTCGCCCAGATCACCACATCGTAGGGGGCCAGCTCGGCCGCAGTGGGCACTATGGCGGTATCCGTGATGCGCCGCGTGTCGAACAGATACCCTGCCTGCCTCAGGGCATCCCGATAGTACACCGTTATGTCATCTCCCAGCCAGCCGTCGGCGTCCACCAGCAGCAGACGCGGGGCTGGAACAAGGGCGATATGCTGGGTTATGGTCTGCCCTGCAGCCACAGTAACTGTTGCGCGCGCCATGCGATAGCCCGGGCTGCTGGCTGCCAGGGTGTAGATTCCCGCGGGCAGGGTCAGGGTGTAGAATCCATTGGGATCGGCCACGGTCTCGGCCGGGGTGCTTTCGGCGCGCACCAGGCCAGAGCTCACCCCGCTGCCTCCCGGCTCGAGCAGCCGGCCCGTGACCACGCCTCTCGGCAGGGGTTGCAGGCGAAAATCGCGCAGCGCGCGATAGCCGTCTACCACCTGCACGCCCTCATAGGTCTGGGCCGCATAGCCGAACGCGACGGCAGTTACGCGGTACAGGCCGGCCGGGGCAGCCACGATGTAGGCGCCATACCGATCGCTGGCTGTGCGGAAGGCATGCCCCGTGCCTTCGTGCACCCCTGTTACCTGAGCCTGCGGCAGCGGCAATCCTGTATCTGCAGCCACCACCTGGCCGGCAAGCCTGCCTGCGCCCAGCGCCCACGCCACAGCCGCGTAGGCATCCAGCCGGCCGGCCCCGTAGTCGTTGTCTGGCCCGGCCGCGCCCAGGTCATAGGCCGTGCCGATCATGAACGCCTCCAGATCGTCCACCGTCAGGGAGGGATCGGCCTCTAGCAGCAAAGCGGCTGTGCCCGCGACATGGGGCGCGGCCATCGAGGTACCACTCCAGGCCTCATATTCCCCGCCTGGCACGCTGGAGAGCACCTCCACCCCGGGCGCGGTTATATCCGGCTTGATCTCACCCCAGTACGAGGGGCCGCGGCTCGACCATTCGGGCAGCAGCTCGTTGGCATCCAGCGCGCCCACGCCGAAGCTGTGGGGAAAGCCGGCTGGCGTGCCCACCGAGCCGGCCCCCAGCTCCCCTTCGTTCCCCGCCGAGAAGACGGGCAGGATGCCGGCCGCCCGCAACGCAGCCACATCATCCCAAAACGAGGGATCGGCAGGGTTCACCGCACCCCAGGAGCAGTTGACCACATCTGGCGCGCGGCGGGGATCGGGGCGCTGGCCGCGCAGGTCGGTAGGGGCCAGCACCCACTGGAAGCCCTGGTGCAGGATGCTGTCGGTAGTGTAACCATCATCGTCGAACACTTTGGCCGAGATCCACTGCGCGCCCGGCGCAACGCCGATATGAGGTTTGCTGGCCGCAGGATCGTACCCAACCATGATCCCCATGGTGTGGGTGCCGTGGCCATGGCCATCGCCGGGGACGAGGGGATAGGTGCGGGTAAAGTCGAACCAGTTGTAATCGTGCTGGCCGGCCGGGCCTCCCCGGTAGGCATTGCGCAGGGCCGGGTGGGTCCACTCCACACCCGAATCCAGGCTGGCAACGACGACACCTTTGCCGGTGATACCCAGCTCCTGCCACACTCGCTCGGCGCCGATCAGGCGCAGGTTCCAGGTTGCCTGAGAAGTTGGCACGGGCAGCGGGGCAGGCAAGCGGTGGCTGCGATCGCTGCGGATGCGAGCCACTTCGGGCCGCGCGGCCAGGGCTTTCACCGCTTCCCCATTGCCGGTGACGACAAGTGCGTTGGTAACCCACAGGGGTTGCACGGCCGACACATGATGCGCCCCTTGCAACGTGGCCAGGAGCTGGCGCACACCCCGCTGGCTGCGCTCGGCCGTGGCCTGAAGGAGTGCTACTACCTCCTGGCGCCGGACCAACTTATCCTCGACCTGAAGGGCGCGGCTCAGGTCGGCCTGTTCTCGCAAGTAAACGATGAAGGTGGCCTGGCCGCCATCCGCCAGCGCCTTGAACAACTCCGGCTCGACTATGGCCCGCGCCACAGGCTCGCCAGCGGCGCTGGCAGCGGAGACAATCACCACCAGGAGCAGGATTAAGGACAGCAAACGCAAAGGAAAGCGACCCCAGCACATGTGAACCTCCCTCCCGGCAACTACTGTACACTGTGCCCCCACCCCCAATTGGGGCGGGGGAATCCTTTGAAAGGGGTATTCTGGGCAGCTTCGCCGCCCAGAATACCCCATAATCTCGATCCCCCTTCCACGCCTTGCGGGGAAGAGGGTAGGGGGATGGGGCGATACACCTCAAAGTGCGTAACTCCTGTCAATGAGAGTGTATCAGAGGGTGCCAGACATGTCAATAGCCCGACAAGCGAGTTGCGCAACGCAACCACAAGTCGCAAGAGGCTGGCCTCATGCCAAAGAGGCATCGAGGCGCTAGAACCACCTGGACAGCGCGGCAGCCATGGTGTACAATTTGAGCCAGCAATATGGATGGCTGCCTCAACCGAGCCAGAAGGAGGTGATCCAGTGCAGGACTTCGACTATGTGGCACCTCATAGCATCGCTGAAGCGATCTCGCTGCTGTCCAGGGACGGAGACCAGGCCCGTATCCTGGCCGGCGGCACCGACCTCCTGGTGCAGTTGCGCGAGGGGCGGCGCAAAGCCACCCTGCTGGTGGACATCAAGCGGATTCCAGAGGTAAACGAGCTCTCCTATGACCCCGTCACGGGGCTGCGCCTGGGTGCAGCCGTACCCTGTTATCGCATCGGGCGAAACCCAGCCATCACCCGCGCCTATCCTGGCCTCATGGATGCCATCTCGCTGATCGGAGGCATCCAGATTCAAGGACGAGCGAGCATAGGGGGCAATCTCTGCAACGCATCGCCCGCGGCCGACTCGATCCCGGCCCTCATCGTCCACCAGGCCACCTGCATTATCGCCGGTCCGCGTGGCTATCGGGAGGTCCCGGTGGAGGAGTTTTGCATCGCCCCCGGCCAAACCATCCTGCAGCGCGGCGAGTTTCTGGTCTGGCTACAGGTTCCCCCGCCGCAGCCTGGATTTGGGGCGGCGTATCTGCGCTTCACCCCTCGTAACGAGATGGACATCGCCGTAGTCGGCGCGGGGGCCTCGGTGGTCCTGGATGAGAGCGGAACCTCATTTGTGTCGGCCCGTGTTGCCCTGGCCGCGGTGGCACCGACGCCGCTCTTTGTGCCAGAGGCCGGAGCATGGCTGGCCGGCCGCAAGGTCTCTGCGGAGACGATTGAGGAGGCTGCCCGCCTCGCGCAGGCGGCCGCTCGTCCCATTACCGACATGCGTGGGACAGCCGCCCAGCGCAGACATCTCTCGGCCGTGCTGACCCGGCGTGCGCTGGAGAAAGCGGTCCAGAGGGCAAGAGAGGAAAGAGAATCCGGCTAGGCGAAGTCAATACATTCGCCTAGCCGACAGGGCTTCTGGATAAGCTTGAAGGAGTCACCCATGTCTCGGAAAGTACTCGTACATGCCCGGATCAACGGGGAAGATGTGGAGTTCCTGTGTGAACCTCGCCAAAGCTTGTTGGAGGTCTTGCGTGAGGTGCTGGGGTTGACGGGCACCAAGCAGGGGTGCAACAACGGCAACTGTGGCGCCTGCAACGTCATCCTGGACGGCGTGCTGGTCAACTCCTGCCTGGTCCTGGCCGTTGAGGTCGAGGGGAAGTCGGTGACCACCATCGAGGGCATCGCCTTACCCGAGGGACTCCATCCGCTGCAGCAGAAGTTCCTGGAGCACGCCGCCGTCCAGTGCGGCATTTGCACGCCAGGGTTCATCGTGGCCGCCAAGGCACTGCTGGACCAGAACCCACACCCTACCGAACAAGAGGTGCGACGCTGGCTGGCGGGCAACCTCTGCCGCTGCACCGGCTATGATAAAATCGTGCGAGCGGTCCTCGACGCCGGGTGAGGTCATCTGCAGAAATTGAAAGGGGGTGGTGGACAATGGTCGCTGTCAAAGAGGTGGCCCGGGAATTCGCTCTCGACGAACAAGAACTGATCAGGCAGAGCCTTCGTGCCTTTTTGTTGGAGAGGTTGCGTTTGTTGGATGCGGAACGCCGGGCAAAGTGCGCCAAATTCGGCGTTACCACGCTC
>DAOTZS010000012.1:0-21372 GCA_034434335.1 Anaerolineae bacterium | reverse complement strand
GGGGCGCAGGTCGCCGCGCAGGGCCTGGGGCTCGGCCGAATTGACCAGCAGGCGCAGGATAAAGGTGCGGATAACGCGCAAGGTGCCTCCTGGGATGCGAGGTGACGGCGCTCTTCCAGGTGATCGAGCCCTTCTCTAGGCATATATATAACACGAGGGACTGCCACAAGACTGCCAGGGTAAGCCGTCAGGGGGCAGTCATTCGTGTCCGGTGGGCAGTATCTGTGCTCAAGGGGCAGCGGGGAGTGTCAGAGAGCGGCAAAGGGCCTGAAGTGCTCTTGAGGAAGGCCAAACCGCCGGCGGCAAAGCAGTGCACGACATCGGCCCAGGCTGCGGCGGCTTCGCCGTGGCGCTGGTGGTGGAGCAGGGCCGCGGCCAGCAAGGCGGCATAGGCCGCGTTAAAGGCCGCGGCCAGCGCGTCGAGCAGTGCCGGGGGACCAGCGCCCGATTTGGCCGGCTGATCAAAGGACGCTAGAATAAGGCTAAGCGATTGGCCGGGCTGCTCGTTCTGCCGGGCCACATGTAGCTCCTGTGTAACTATTCAGGCCGATTGAAATCGCCCCTCCTGGGCACTTCGTGCCGGGTGTCGGCCTCCGCCGACACCCTTCATGTATGCATCATGAGAGGGGTCGGCGAAGGCCGACCACTGGCCGCAGGCCCAAAAGGGTGACTTCCAGTCACCGCTGAATAGTTACGCTCCTGTGTTTGCCATCATCCTCAACCCACAAGGAGGCACAATCCTATGTCTACCATTCCCGAACCCACTGTTGGTGATACAAGTTGGTTTGTCCACGACCGCTTTGGCCTCTTCATCCACTGGGGCATCTATTCGGTAGCTGCGCGGCACGAATGGGTGAAATACCGCGAGCGCATACGCGACGAGGATTATCAGAAGTACTTCGACCATTTCTACCCCGACCTCTACGACCCCACCGTCTGGGCCCGTGAGGCAAAGAATGCCGGCATGAAGTACTTCGTCGTCACCACCAAGCACCACGACGGCTTCTGCCTGTGGGATTCGGCCTTTACCGACTACAAGGTTACCAACACCCCCTGGGGCAAGGACGTCCTGCGGCCCATGGTGGATGCCTTCCGCAACGAGGGATTCAAGGTGGGGTTCTATCACTCCCTTCTGGACTGGCATCATCCGGAGTTTCCGGTTGACCCGCTCCACCCCATGCGCGACGACCTGGCCTACCGTGAAGCGCACAAGGACCGCGATATCCGCAAGTATGCTGAGTACCTGCACGGCCAGACCCGCGAGCTCCTGACCCAGTTCGGCAAGATCCACATCATGTGGTTCGACTTCTCCTACTCCCAGCGCACCTTTCCCTGGGGCCGCGGCAAGGGCAAAGAGGACTGGCAGTCGGAGAAGTTGCTGGCCATGGTGCGCGAGCTACAGCCGGGCATCATCGTCAATGACCGGCTGGAGATCGGGGGCGACATCAAGACCCCCGAGCAGTATCAGCCGCGGGGGTGGATGACCGTGGATGGCAAGCCGGTGGTGTGGGAGGCGTGCCAGACCATGAACGGCAGTTGGGGCTATGACCGCGATAACCTGGATTGGAAGCCGGTGGAAATGCTGGTCCAGATGTTGGTGGACAGTGTGTCGAAGGGTGGCAACATGCTGCTCAATGTGGGGCCCAACGCCCGGGGCGAATTCGACCCCCGCTCGGTGGAGCGCCTGCGCGGCATTGGCGAGTGGATGCGCCTGCATAGCCGCTCCATCTACGGATGTACAGCCTTTGACCTTACCCCGCCACCCGATTGCCGCTACACCTACAACCCCGTAACCAAACGGCTCTACCTGCACCTCTTCGCCTGGCCCTTCAGGCATGTCCACCTGGACGGGTTGGCCGGCCGGGTAGAGTATGCGCAGTTGCTCAACGACGCGTCGGAGATCAAGATGCTCGTCATTGATCCGCATCAACAGGCCGAGACGATCACCCCTGCCGGGAGCCGGCCCGATACCCTGACCCTCGAACTGCCGGTGCAAAAGCCGGCCGTGACGGTGCCGGTGATCGAGCTCTTCTTGAAGGAGTAAAAACTGGAGAATAACCGTGGGCACCGAAAACTACCATTTCCCCTACCAAAACCCAGATCTCCCTCTGGCCGAGCGCGTAGACGACCTGGTCTCCCGCCTGACCCTGGAGGAGAAGATCCTGCAGATGGTCTACGATGCGCCGGCCATTGAGCGCCTGGGCATACCGCCCTACAACTGGTGGAATGAGTGCCTCCATGGCGTGGCCAGGGCCGGCATCGCCACCGTTTTTCCCCAGGCCATCGGCCTGGCCGCTACCTGGGACACCGGGCTCATGTTCCAGGTGGCCACCGTCATCTCCGATGAGGCGCGGGCCAAGCACCACGAGGCGCTGCGCCACGGCCTGCGCGGCATCTATACGGGGCTGACCTTCTGGTCGCCCAACATCAACATCTTCCGCGACCCGCGCTGGGGCCGGGGGCAGGAGACCTACGGCGAATGCCCCTATCTTACTGCCCGCATGGGGGTGGCTTTTGTAAAGGGGTTGCAGGGCGACGACCCGCGCTACCTGAAGCTGGTTGCCACTCCCAAGCACTACGCTGTGCACAGTGGACCCGAGCCCGCGCGCCACACCTTTGATGCCAGGGTAGACGAGCGCGACCTGCGCATGACCTACCTGCCCGCGTTCGAGGCTTGTGTGCGCGAGGCCGGGGCGTGGTCGGTTATGGGCGCCTACAACCGCACCAACGGCGAGCCGTGTTGCGCCAGCCCCACCTTGTTGGAGAAGATCCTGCGCCAGGAGTGGGGCTTCGAGGGGTATGTCGTCTCGGACTGTTGGGCCATCTACGACATCTACGCGCACCACAAGGTGGTGGCAACGCCGGCCGAGGCTGCTGCCCTGGCCGTAAAAGCCGGCTGCGACCTGAACTGCGGCAGCACATACCCCTCCTTGCGTGAGTCGGTGGCACAGGGGCTGATTGACGAGGCCACCATTGACCGCTCGGTGCGCCGCCTGTTCACAGCCCGCTTCCGCCTGGGGATGTTTGACCCGCCCGACAGGGTGCCCTACGCCCAGATCCCCATCACCGTGAATGCCTCGCCCGCGCACCGTGCCCTGTCCCTGCAGGCGGCGCGCGCGTCCATCGTGCTGCTCAAAAACGCCGACAACCTTCTGCCCCTCTCCAAAGAGTTGCGCTCGGTGGCCGTCATCGGGCCGAATGCCGACGACTGGCAGGTGCTATTGGGCAACTACAACGGCACGCCAGTCCGCGCGGTCACGCCCCTGGAGGGCATCCGGCGCAAGCTGGCAGCCGACGCCCACGTCTACTATGCCCAGGGGTGCGAGATCGCCGAGGGGGTGCCACCCCTGCGCGTGATCCCTTCGACCTGCCTGCGGCCGGCCCAGGGTACCGGCATGCAGACTGGGCTGACCGGGGCTTATTACGCGGCTGCTGGCTTCGACGGCGAACCGGCACGGGTTCAGACGGACGCCGCGGTGGACTTCCTCTGGCATGACGTCTCACCCCTCAGCGGTCGGCTGGCTGAGCCGTTTGCCGTGCGCTGGACCGGCTTCCTGGTGCCACCGGTCAGCGGCACCTACCGCCTGGGTGTCAGGGGCTTCAGCAATTACACCCTCTACCTGGACGGCCGGGAAGTGGTGAAATACGAGGGGGTTCATCATCCTATCACCCTTACCCAGGCGGTGGAGCTCGAAGCGGGTCGCCTCTATCCCCTGCAACTGGACTATCTCAGCCGCGGGCTCGATCCCCAGGTCCAACTCCTCTGGTCCCCTCCCGGCGCCGACTACCTGGCCGAAGCGCTGGAGGTGGCCCGCAAAGCCGAAGTTGTGATCATGGTGATGGGCCTCTCGCCAGCCCTGGAAGGTGAGGAGATGCCGGTGCAGGTGCCGGGCTTTGCTGGCGGCGATCGTACCGACATCGGCCTACCCCGTCCGCAGGAGGAGCTGCTGCACAAGATCGTCGCGCTGGGCAAGCCGGTGGTGCTGGTGCTGCTGAACGGCAGCGCCCTGGCCATCAATTGGGCGGACGAGCACGTCCCTGCCATCCTCGAGGCCTGGTACCCGGGCGAAGAAGGGGGCACCGCGATCGCCGATGTGCTCTTTGGAGACTACAACCCCGCCGGCCGGCTCCCCGTTACCTTCTACCGCTCGCTCGCCGACCTGCCCGCATTCGAGGATTACCGCATGGCTGGCCGGACCTACCGCTACTTCAGCGGCGAGCCCCTCTACCCCTTCGGCCACGGGCTGAGCTACACCTCCTTTGCTTACCGCAATCTGCGGCTGAGCGCGGAGGCCATTGCCCCCGACCAGGGCCTGACCGTCGAGGTGGAGGTGCAGAACACAGGCTCGCGGGCGGGCGATGAGGTGGTGCAGTTGTACGTCAGCGACCTGGCCGCCTCGGTGCCGGTGCCGATCCGACAGCTCGCCGGCTTCCGGCGCATCCATCTGGCCCCTGGCGAAGCCCAGACGGTGTCCTTCACCCTGATCCCCCGCCAGCTTGCGCTGGTAGACGACAGCGGGCGTTGGGTGGTCGAGCCGGGTGAGTTTCAGATAGCAGTGGGTGGCCGTCAGCCGCGCGCCACGGACCTGGTGGCCGGCGGAGCCGAGGTGCTGGTGGCCACATTTCGGGTGGTGGATGGCCGGTAGTCTGGCCAGGTGATGCGTTCTTGCTGCTCTCCTCGCTCGCTTGCGGGCGAGGAGAGCAGCAGAAGGGGGTTGTTGAAGCCGGCCAGGGCGACCACAACAGTCCCTGCTCTTTCCTTATCCCTCTTGCTTGCGGAGGAATGCCATGCTCTATCCCCAGTCTAACCCCTATCGTCAGGTGGTGGACCTCTCCGGCTTCTGGGAACTGCGCTTTGACCCCGAAAAGCGCGGGCCAGAGGCCGGGTGGCAGGAAGGATTCGGTGACGGCCGGCCGGTGGCTGTGCCGGCCAGTTGGAACGACCAATTCGAGGATAGCCGCGACTACCTGGGCGACACCTGGTATCAGACGCGCTTTGACCTGCCCTGGGGCTTTGACCCGGCAGCCCATCGCATCTACCTGCGTTTTGGCTCCGTCAACTACTACGCCGAGGCCTGGCTGAACGGCGTCCACCTGGGCAGCCACGAAGGTGGTCACCTGCCATTCGAATTCGACGTTGGAGCCCACCTGCGACGAGAGGGCAACCTGCTGGTGGTGCGGGTCGAGGGCGAACTGCGCCCCGACCGCGTGCCCCCAGGGAATGTGCCACCTGATCCCCTCCTGACTTTTCCCATGGGCAACTATCCACCCACGGCGTTCGACTTCTTCCCCTTCTGCGGCATCCATCGCCCTGTCTTGCTCTACGCCGTGCCGGCTGATGGCATCGCTGACCTGACAGTGGTGACCACGATTGCCGGCCGGGCCGGCCGCGTGCAGGTCCGGCTGGCGTGCTGGCCAGGCCAGGCTGACCGGGCGCGCTTCACGCTGGCCGGCCACGGCGCGCAGGTGCAGGCTGAAGCGCCACTTGGGGGAGCAGGGGCCGAGGCCGAGCTGCTCGTGCCCGACGCGCTCTTCTGGGCCCCGGACAGGCCGGCCCTCTACGAACTGACAGTAGAACTGCGCCGGGGCGGGGCGACCAGCGACCGCTATACATTGCCCATTGGCATCCGCACCGTGGCCGTGGAAGGGGACCGGCTCCTGCTCAACGGCCAGCCGATCTACCTGAAAGGCTTCGGCCGGCATGAAGACTTCCCGGTCACCGGCCGTGGGCTGCTGCCGGCCGTGGTCATCAAGGACTACAGCCTGATGCAGTGGATGGGCGCCAACTCCTTCCGCACGACCCACTATCCCTACTCCGAAGCCATGATGGACCTGGCCGACCGCCTGGGCTTTCTGGTGATTGATGAGATCCCAGCCGTAGGGCTCTTCTTCGCGGCGGAGGGGCTGGAGCGGCGCCTGCAGCTCTGCCGGCAATATGTGCAGGAGTTGATCGCCCGCGACAAGAACCATCCCAGCGTGATCATGTGGAGCCTGGCCAACGAGCCGCACTCGACCCTGCCGGCTGCCGTCCCCTTCTTCCGCGGCCTGTACGACCTGGCCCGCACCCTCGACCCCACCCGCCCCGTGACACTGGTCAGCTACCTGGGCGAGCCCGAAGGGTCTTTCGCCTTCTGTGATGTGGTGTGCCTGAACCGCTATCGTGGCTGGTATTCCGAGTCGGGGCAGCTCGACAGTGGGCTGGCACGGCTGAGCGAGGAGCTGGATGCCCTCCATGCTCGCTACGGCAAGCCGCTCATCCTCACCGAGTTCGGCGCCGATGCTGTGGCCGGGCACCACGCCCTGCCGGCGGAGATGTTCTCTGAAGAGTATCAGGCGGAGATGCTGGAGCGCTACATCCGGCTCCTACGCTCCAAGCCTTACGTTGTTGGGGAGCACATCTGGAACCTGTGCGATTTCAAGACAGCGCAGGCGGTGCATCGCGTGGGGGCTCTGAACCTGAAGGGGGTGTTCACGCGCGATCGCCGGCCGAAGCTGGCCGCGCACCGGGTGCGGGAGCTCTGGCAGCAGGATGGGCGGTAAAGGCGTGGGCTAGATCAGCCGCTCCCCTTCGTTGCCGACCGAGTCCTGGCGGTAGTGGCAGCCGCGGCTCTGGCGGTTGTGCCGCGCGGCCTGCGCCACGATGAGCGCTACCTCCACCGCGTTGCGCAGGCCGATCAGGCCATCGCTCAAGCGCGTCGTGCGGTAGAAGGTCTCGATCTCATTCCACAGGTGGCGCAGTTCGCGGATGGCGCGCGAGAGGCGGTCGGCGCTGCGCACCAGCCCCACGTAGTGCCACATGATGTTCTGGATCGTCTGCATATCCCCCTGGATCAGGGCGGGGTCGGCGTCAGCTTCCAGGCCGCTCTCATCCCAGGGCGGCACTTCGTCGCGGCCGGGGATATACAACCTCTGTGCACCCGACAACCGCTCTGCGATATGGATGGCCGCGCGATAGCCCCACACCAGCCCTTCCAGCAGTGAGGTGGAGGCCAGGCGGTTGGCGCCGTGTACGCCGGTGCAACTGACCTCGCCCACCGCGTACAGGTTCTCGATGGTGGAGCGCCCCCATTCGTCTACCCACACACCTCCGCAGAAGTAATGCGCGGCCGGCACCACCGGGATGGGATCGCGCGTGATATCTATGCCGGCCTTCAGGCAGGTGTTGTAGATGTTGGGGAAGCGGGCCCGGATGGTCGCAGCCGGCAGACGTGAGGCGATGTCGAGCAGCACGTGGGAATAGCCGTGGGTTTCCATTTCGTGGTGGATGGCGCGCGCCACCACGTCGCGTGGGGCCAGGTCTTTCCACTGGGGGGAGTAGTCGGCCATGAAGGCGCGGCCATCGGGGGTGAGCAGAATGCCTCCCTCCCCGCGTACCGCTTCGCTGATCAGGAAGCCTTCCGCGCCGGGCACGGCCAGCGCGGTGGGGTGAAACTGTACGTACTCGGCATTAATGATGCGGGCACCGGCACGATGGGCCATGGCCAGGCCATCCCCGCGCGCGCCGGGCGGGTTAGTGGTGTTGCGGTAAATACGCCCCAGCCCACCGGTCGCCAGCACCGTAGCGGCCGCCAGATAGCGGTGCACCGTGCGCTCGCGGCGGTCGAACACATACGCGCCGTAGCAGGCCACTGGCCGATAGGCGGCCAGGGGGTCACGCGCATGATGGGGGAAGGTGATAAGGTCCACCGCGGTGGCGTCTGTCACCAGGGTGACGTTGGGGCAACGGCGCAGGGCGGCGATCAGGCCGCTGATAATCGCCTGGCCTGTGCCATCCCCGACATGTAAAATGCGCCGGCGTGAATGGGCTGCCTCCTGGCCCCAGATGGGCCGGCCCTGGGGATCGCTATCGAAGGCAATGCCGGCCATCTCCACCAGCACCTCCTGCAACCGCCGCGGGCCTTCCTCAGCCAGCAGCCGCGCCGCGGCCGGGTGGCTGGCGCCCGCGCCGGCGGCCAGGATATCGGCCACCAGGGTCTCCGCGTCGTCGTCTGGCCCGCGGCCTACGATCCCGCCCTGAGCATAGCGGGTGTTGGACTCGAGGGGGTCTGAGGCCCGGGTGATGACGATGATCTGCCGTTTCGGATCACGCGCCAGGCGCAACGCGGTGGTCGCGCCGGCAATGCCGCAGCCGATGATCAGAACTTCGGTCTGGATCAAGGAAAGCCTCCCTGAGCGCCTTCACCCAATGGCTAACATGCGCTCCACAGCCCGGGCTGCCCGCACCCGCACATCTTCCGGCACTTCGATGACGTATTGATGGCGCTGCAGGGCCTGCAGCGTGGCCTCCAGCGTGATCCGGTTCATGTGAGGGCAACGCACCCGGCAGAGGCGCAACATCTCTTTCTCCGGGTGGGCGGCGGCCACATTCTCACCCATGGCACACTCGGTGAGCAGGAGATAACGCGCTGCTTTGCTTTGCTCCACGTATCTGATCATGGCCGAGGTGCTGCCGGCAAAGTCGGCAGCCTGCACGACCTCGGGAGGGCACTCGGGGTGGGCCAGGATCACCACGTCGGGGAACTGGGCTCTGATGGCGCGGACGTCTTCCAGGGTAAACTTTTCGTGCACCTCGCAACGGCCGTGCCACCCAATGATCTGGTAGTCCAGAGCAGGTTCTGGTTCCTGGGGTGGGAGCAGGGTGGGGAAGATAATGTGCTTGCCCGTCGCCTGAGCTACGTTGCGGGCCAGGTATTCATCGGGGAGGAAGATCACGGTAGGAGCCTTTAACGACTCTACCACCGCTGCCGCATTGCTCGATGTACAGCAGATGTCTGATTCGGCCTTGACCTCGGCATAGGTATTGACATAAGATACCACTGGCACGCCGGGGAAGCGACGCCTGAGGGCCCGCACATCCTCCGCGGTGATGCTGGCAGCCAGGGAACAGCCGGCCTCCAGGGAGGGCAGGAGCACCGTCTTCGTCGGGTTGAGGATCTTGGCGGTCTCGGCCATGAACTTCACACCGCAGAAGACGATGATGTCCTTGTCGGTCTGGGCGGCCTTGCGGCTGAGCTCCAGCGAGTCGCCGACGTAGTCGGGGATGGAGTGGAAAAGGGCCGGCTCCATGTAGTTATGGGCCAGGATCAACGCGTTCTTCTCCCGCTTCAGGCGGATGATCTCGCATGCCAGCTCCGCCTTGTAACGCAGTTCGAAATCTGGCACCACATCCCCAAGCAACGTTTTCAGTTTTTGATACAGCTCAGGAACTGAGATCTCAGCAGACATGCTCATTTCACCGATATCCAGGGGAGGATGGTTCAATTTGCCGGGAGAATTGCCGCCCAGGGCCCCCACCCATCCCTCTGCCCCCTTACAAGGGTAGGTTTTTCGCCAGGAGGCCCGGACGTGAACGTCCGGGCCTCCTGGCCACCTTCAGGCCTTGTCGCCCAAAGATTACCCCACCCATTCCAAACTGACGTCAAACACCCTGGCCGAGTGGGTCAGGGCGCCTACGGAGATATAGTCCACGCCCGTCTCGGCAATCTGGCGCACGTTTTCCAGGGTGACGTTCCCCGAGGCTTCCAGCAGAGCCCGGCCGGCCGCCAGCTCCACGGCGCGGCGCATCATCTCCGGTGGCATGTTGTCCAGCAGGATGCGAGACACGCCCAGGTCGAGGGCTGTCTGCACGTCGGCCAAGGTGCGCGCCTCAACCTCGATCTCCAGGCCACTCCGGGCAGCGCGAGCGCGCTGGACCGCCTCGGCCAGGGAGCCGGCATGGTCAATGTGATTGTCTTTGATCAGGATCATGTCATAGAGGCCCAGGCGGTGGTTTTGGCCGCCCCCGCGGCGCACGGCCAGCTTGTCCACCAGGCGCAGCCCGGGCGCAGTCTTGCGCGTGTCGAGGATGATGGCGCGCGTGCCGGCCACGGCGTCCACGAACTGCCGTGTCAGGGTGGCGATGCCGGACATGCGGCCCAGGAAGTTGAGGGCGGTGCGCTCAGCGGTGAGCAGGCTGCGGGCCGGCCCAGACACCTCGGCCAGCACCTGCTGCCTCTCGACCTGGGCCCCCTCGGCCACCAGCGCTCGAAAGGCCACCCGCTCGTCCAGGGTCTTAAACACCGCTTCCGCCACGTCCAGCCCGGCCACGACGCCGCTCTGTTTGGCCACAAGCTGCCCGCGCATGAGGGATGTGGCCGGCACAATGGCATTGGTGGTCACATCGCCGGGGCCAATGTCCTCCTCCAGGGCGCGACGGATGCATGCCAGGATTGCCGGTTCCACCATAGTTCCTTTCAGGGGCTGGCTGCCCCAACCCCTCCGGCCACAGCGGGTGCCGCGCCGGTGGCAGCGGCCATGATCCGTTCCTGCGTCGCCTCTTCACGGGTGAACTGAGCAGTGACGCGGCCTTCGTGCATTACCAGGATGCGATCGCTCATGGCCAGGATCTCGGGTAGCTCTGATGAGATCATCAGGATGGCCATGCCCTGGCCGGCCAACTGGCTCATCAGGCGGTGGACCTCGGCCTTGGTGCCCACGTCAATGCCCCGGGTGGGCTCATCCAGGATGAGGATCTGGGGCCGGGCTGCCAGCCACTTGGCCAGGACCACCTTCTGCTGGTTGCCACCCGACAGCTCACGCACGCGTTGCCATAGTCCGGCCGCGCGCACGTCCAGGCGCCGGGCATACTCCGCCGCCAGCTGTTCTTCGGCCCCGCGGTCTACCCAGCCCAGGCGGGTCAGTTCCCTCAGGATAGGCAGGGTGACATTGTGGGTGATGGGCATGGGCAGTACCAGGCCCTGTTGCTGGCGGTCCTCCGGCACGTAGGCAATGCCCAAGGCCAGCGCGTCCTGAGGGCTCTCAATGCGCACAGGACGGCCATCGCGCCAGATCTCCCCCTGTTCTGCGGGCGCGATGCCAAACAAGGCGCGTGCCAGGTCGGTGCGGCCGGCACCCACCAGCCCCGCCACGCCCAGGATCTCCCCTCGTCGCAGCTCAAAAGACACATCCTCGAACCGACCCGGGCTGGTCAACCCCTTCACACGCAGCGCTACCTCTCCGAACTCGGCTGCTTCCTTGGGGAATAACGTGTCCAGCGTACGGCCCACCATCATGCGGATGACATCGGCAGGGGTTACCTCGGAGATGGGCCGCGTGCCGATGTAATGGCCATCGCGCAGCACCGTCACGCGGTCGGCCAGGGCAAAGGCCTCCTCCAGCCGGTGAGAGATGAAGACGATAGCAGTGCCGGCTTCTCGCAGCCGACGGACGATTTGGAACAGCTCCTCGGTCTCACGCAGGGTCAGCGCCGAGGTAGGCTCGTCCATGATCAGCACGCGGGCATTGATGGAGAGAGCCTTGGCGATCTCGACCATCTGCCGGTCGGCGAAGCTAAGGCCGCGCACGCGTGTGCGGGGATCCAGGTCCACCCCCAGGCTGGCCAGGAGCTGCCGCGCTTCGTCGTACATCGTGCGCCAGGCGATATTGCGCGTCACAGGTCGCACTGGCTGCCGGCCCATGAAGATGTTCTCGGCGATATCCAGGTCGGGGAAGAGGGTGGGATCCTGGTAGATGGCCGCGATGCCAAGTTGCCTGGCCACCAGGGGGGTGGCAAACCGGACACTCTGGCCATTGTAATAGATCGTGCCTGCATCAGGCTGGTGCACGCCGGTCATCACCTTGACCAGGGTGGATTTACCCGCGCCGTTCTCGCCCACCAGCGCGTGGATCTCCCCGGGGATCAGCTCAAAGGAGACCCCTGCCAACGCGTGTACCCCGGCAAATGACTTATGGATGCCGATCAGTTTCAGGATGGGTTCCATTTCCCCTTTCTCCGCCTGGAGGAGTCACTCTGGATTGATGATGGCGCGGCTGTTTGCGACCTCCAGGACCTCGCGCAGCAAGTGGCAGGTTCGCTCGTACACCACCTGACAGGCGGCCTCTACGCTTCCCCCCTGGCGCAGGACCTGCTCGTAGGGCTGGCGCAGGTCGGTGCCGATGTTGATCTTGGTGATGCCGTTAGCGATGCCGGCCTGCAGGTACTCTTTAGGGATCCCTGAGCCGCCGTGCAGCACCAGGGGGATGCCGGTGGCATCTCTGAGTTTCTTCAGGTGGGGGATGCTCAGCCTGGCCTGTACTTTCTGCTGGTCTTTGGCTGCGCCCTGGATCGCGCCGTGGATATTGCCGCAGGCGACCGAGAGCCAGTCCACCCCTGTCTCGCGAACGAAGCGGGCGGCCTCGTCGGGCGAGGTAAAGCCCTGGCCTGAGCGGAACAGTGCCTCGTAAGGGGGCAGGGGGCCGGCCTCGTGCCCCAGCACGGCCCCCAGTTCCCCCTCCACAGCGATGCCGTAAGGCGCGGCCATCTCCACCACCCGCCGCGTGGCTGCGATATTCTCATCCAACGGCAGCCGCGATCCATCCACCATGATCGAGTCGTAGCCCAGGTCAATGGCGCGCTGCAATATCGTCAGGTAGTCTACCGGCTGGTTATCCTCATCAATCACCGGCACGTGATCCTGATGCAGGCGCATCCACCCTTCGCGGCAGTGCTTGAGATACTCCTGGCGCACTGCTTCCTGGCTGCGGGCCTCGAAGCGCATCCATTCCGGCCGCGCCACGGCGATGAAGCCAAAGGCGTTGGTGTCCACCAGGGCCTGCGCTATCGGCCCCACCATGGGCAGGTAGGGGATGTTGAAGGCCGGTATCACGGTACGGTGTCGGTAAGCATTGAGCATCAGCTCACGGCTTGTGCGTCGCATGGCAGCCTTTTCCCCTATCGCTGTCCGTAGACATGGGTATAGCGATGGTGGAGTTTGGCCACATACTCTGGCGGGATCTCTTCTGGCTGGCCGATCTGCAGGGCCAGCCACACCGTCGCTGCCACATCTTCCACCATCACAGCCGCCTTGACCGCGGCCTCGGCGTTGGGGCCGATGGTGAAGACGCCATGGTGCTTGAGCAGGATCGCCGGCGAATTGCCAATCCCCTCCACCACTGCCTTGCCGATCTCCTCCCCTCCGATGAGGGCAAAGCCGCCGCACGGGATAGGGCCGCCGAACTCATCGGCATGGGCCGTCAGGTAGACGGGGATGGGCCGGCCCAACGCGGCGAAGGCTGTAGCATAGCGAGAGTGGGTATGCACGATGCCGCCCACGTCAGGCCGGTGTCGGTAGATGTAGAGATGGCTGGCAGTGTCGGATGAGGGCTTCAGGGTGCCCTCGACCACCCGCCCCTCCAGGTCCACGATGACCATATCCTCGGGCCGCAACTCCTCATAGCGCACACCCGAGGGCTTGATCACCACCAGGCCAGTGGCAGGGTCGCGCGCGCTGATGTTGCCACCCGTCCAGGTCACCAGGTGGTTCTTCGGTAGTTCCAGATGCAGACGATGGAGCTCTGCACGCAGTGCTTCCAGCAAGGGACCTCTCCTCGGGCAGGGTGTGAGCCCTATCCTCTGACCTCCAGCTTGAGCTGCTTAAGCCGCTTCATCACATCATTGGCTCCGCGGCCAAAGTAGTCGTGCAGGGTAATGTATTCGGCGTAAAGGCGGTCGTACACTTTCTGGGCCTGTGGGTTGGGCCGGTACGACTCGTTGCGCAGGCGGGCCATGTGCCTGGTGGCTTCGAAGATCGTGTCGTAGCCGCCGGCTGCTTTGCCGGCTGCCACCGCGCCATGCATGGCTGAGCCGAGGGCGCCGGCCTGCCGCGTTTCAGCCACGTTGATCGGCCGGCCCGTCACGTCGGCGTAGATCTGCATCAGCAGTTTGTTGCGGTCGGGCAAGCCGCCGGTGGCGACGATCTCATTCACGGGCACGCCATGGGCCTCGAAGGTCTCGATGATGACCCGGGTGCCGTAGGCGGTGGCCTCGATCAGGGCGCGGTAGATCTCCTCCGGCTTGGTGGCCAGGGTAGCGCCCACGAGCAGGCCGGTCAGGTCCACGTCTACCAGGACACTGCGGTTGCCGTTCCACCAATCCAGCGCCAGCAGGCCGCTCTCGCCAGGCTGCAGACGGCTGGCCTTTTCCTCCAGCAGTTGATGGAGGTTGAGGCCCCTGGCCTCGGCTTCGCGCTCGTAGGCGGCAGGCACGCAGTTCTCCACGAACCAGGCGAAGTGGTCCCCCACGCACGACTGGCCAGCCTCGTAGCCGAAGAAGCCAGGGATGATGCCGTCTTCCACGTAGCCGCACATGCCAGGGACGATATGCTCTTCGGTGCCCAGCACCATGTGGCAATTCGAGGTACCCATGATGATCACCATCCGGCCCGGTTCGCAGACGGTAGCGGCGGGCACCGATACATGGGCATCCACATTGCCAATGGCGACCGCCGTGCCGGGCAGCAGGCCTGTCCACTGCGCAGCCTGTGGGGTCAGGCCGCCGGCTTTCGCGCCCAGGGGGTAGATGGTGCGCGACATCTTTTCGTCTACGATGTGCTCCATACGCGGATCCAGCGCCCTGAAGAAGGCGTCTGGAGGGAAGCCTTCCCGTTTGGACCAGATGGCCTTATAGCCGGCCGTGCACAGGTTGCGCTTCTCCACCCCGGTGAGCTGCCACACCACCCAATCCGCGCCCTCGATCAGGCGATCGGCTGCGGCGTAGATCTCGGGGTCCTCGTCGAGGATCTGCCACGCTTTGGGGAAGAACCACTCCGAGCTGATCTTGCCCCCGTAGCGGTCCAGGAAGGTATAACCCAGCTCGCGCGCGATCTGGTTCAGCTTGTTGGCCTCAGGCTGAGCAGCGTGGTGCTTCCACAGCTTGACCCAGGCATGGGGGCGGTTGCGCCACTGAGGCAGGAAGCAGAGAGGGGTGCCGTCGGCCTTGGTGGGCATCATAGTGCAGGCGGTGAAGTCAATGCCCAGGCCGATTACGTCCTCGGGTTTCACCCCGCTCTCTTTCAGCACAGCCGGCACCGCCTGCTTAAAGACCTCCAGGTAGTCGTTGGGGTCCTGCAAGGCCCAGTCGGGGTCCAGGCGTACGCCGCCGGCATCGGCCGGCAGGCGCTCATCAATCACCCCGTTGGCGTAAGGATGGACATAGGTGGCCACCTCCCGGCCATCGGCGACATCCACCAGGAGGGCCCGGCCCGATTCGGTTCCGAAGTCAATGCCGATTGCGTATTTTGCCATGGTGAGCCTCCGTGAAGACAGAATGGTCCCCTGTCTTTCCCCTACTTATGCCAATAAACATCCCATCCCATGTACTTCCCCAGCGCTTCGTTGACGGCCGCCGCGCACTGGGAAAGGTTGATCGCGGTGTGGTGCTCGAAGCCGTGCTCGCAGATGTAGCGCAGCAGGCCCTGCAGGTTGGGGATGCGCGCCACGCCGTAACCGCCGAAGGTCTTGAGCGGGTCGTTCGTCAGCTCACCTTCGCCCAGGTAAACCAGGATGCGGCCATTGAAGTCGTCGGTCGAGACGCGGCAGTAGGTGAACGGCTCTGCCCGCACCCGGCCAACCACGGTGCCGTAGGTCTTTTCGACACCCACCGTGCCGGCGATAATGGCCTGATAATCCATAACTGGGATGTCGTCGGCCGCGATGGTCTGCGAGACGAAGACGTCTCGGGGCAGGTTCGAGCAATGGAAGATGACGCACCTGTCGGGGTCATCCCCGTAGTTGTTATTCCAGTCAACAAGCGCGCTGGGTTTGCCCGAGGCCAGGGCCATGGCATACATGCCGATCACCCCGGTGATGTCGGTCTCGCAGGCCGAAGGCATGAGCGAGTTGCTCATGATGCTCATCAGTGTGCAGGGGACTACCCCGTAGAACTCCTCCATGGCCGTCCAGCATTGCACTGCGCTGGCCACCAGGCCATTCTCAGCCATCCAGTCGTCAATCACCACCCCGAGCTTGGCCATGCGCTCGAGAGCTTCGGCGGGAGTGTCGCGCGTTGGTATATAGCCCTTGATCTGCTCCAGCTTGGCCTTCACCTTGGGATTGTTCGCTCTCAGGCGGCCGGCGCGGCCGAACACCTCTGAGAGGTCTATGCTTTCGACCGAGATGCCGCTGCGCTCGAGCAGCTTCTCGCTGTAGCGCACGGTAATGAAGGCAGCCGGCCGTGCGCCGATCACCCCTACGCGCGCGTTCTTCAGCCCCTTGATCACCCGGCAGGTGCTGACGAAGCGGCGCAGGTCGGCCCGGAAACTTTCGCTGGTGGGGTCCACCGTATGCAGCGAGGTGAGCGAGAACTTGATGCCGTATTGATGCAGGTTGTTGCACACCGACATCTTGCCGCAGAAGGAGTCGCGGCGGTCGGCCACCGTCATCCGGTTCGGGTCGTCGGGGAAGGCGTGGATCAGCACTGGCACGTTCAGGCCCGACCAGCGCAGCACGTTGGCCACCGCGCGCTCATCGCCAAAATTGGGCAGGGTGACCAGCACACCTATGATCTCGTCCGCATGTTGCTTGAACAGGTCAGCGCACTTTTGCGCGTCGCTGGCAGTTTCGACGCTGCCGAACTTCGTGTCCTGGGGTCCCAAGGCGACCGCCTTGATCCCCTCTTGGGCCAGGACATCCAGAATGACCCGGCGGCCAGATTCGCACAGATGGTCCGGGAAGAAACCCCGGTTGCCGACAATGACGCCAAGGGTAGGTGTTTCCATAACGTATACCTCCTCGTATGAGATGTTCGTAGGGGTTGTTAGCGCAGTGGAGTGCTGTCCGACGCCACTCCGCTACGCTGCATGGCTTACTACAAGCGGGACATTACAGACCTCGCCGGGAAGTTCATGAAGGATTAGACACTCTCGCATAGCGCACAGCCAGGCTGTCTGGCGTCTGAAGCGGCCGGATGCGGAAAAGGCTCGACCCGGCCAGGCAGAGAATGCCGCCCGCCACCAATATGGGCGTTATCCCGAAGCGATTGGCCAGCTCTACGCCCAGCAGGGGCATGGCAAAGGCTCCCAGGTTCATGATCGTAGTGTATACGCCGAGGTAAACAGGGCGTTGACCCTCCGGACAGATCTTGAGCAACATGGCGTAATGGCTCAGGTTGACACTGGGTGCGATCAGGCCGTTCAGAGCGGTCCAGGCCAGGATGGGGGTCAGGTTGGGGGTCAGGGCCACCAGGAGCGGATAGACCCCGATCACGCTGATCCCCCACTTTAGCACCCGGTTCTCTCCCCAGCGCACAATGGCCCGCTGCCCCAGGTAAAAGCCCAGGATAGGGGTCAGGTTGGCCAGGGTGCCGTTCAGGCCCAGCCACCCTTCAGTAGCACCCAGGGTGCGGACAAAGTAGATCACGTACAAGGGCCCGATCATCCACAGGCCCAGGCCGTGGGCCAGGGTGTTGATCACCAGGCGCACGAAATCCGGCTGGCCATTGAAGGCCTCTCGCGCCCCGCGCCAGAGCGAACGCGGGCTCACTTGCTGCCGCGGCCGGGGCGCGATGACCGCCTCGGGTACCTTGAGCTGCAGGATATAGTAGAGGCTGACCAGGGAAGCCAGAAAGCCCACCAGATACATGAGCTGGTAATTGAGCGGGAAGGCAGTGCGCTCAAGCCACCATCCGGCCACGAAGACCCCACCCGTGACAGCAGAGGCAGCCAGGATGTTGCGCAGCGCGAAGAGGCGCGCCCGATCAACTTCGGGCACCACATCGGCCAACATGGCCCCCCAACCCACGTTGAAGAAGTGGGCCGGCGCGGTGAAGAGGATCAGCAACCAGATCAGCACCGTGCCCTTGTGGGGGACCGGCAGCCAGGGGACGAAGATGGCCAACAAGAAGCCCAGGCGGTGGAGGAAGAGGCTCCACACCAGCAGGGGCAGGCGTCGGGCCTGGCGGTTGATGAACTGGCCGGCGGGGATTGTCACCACGATTGCCAGCAGGGCCGGGATGGAGCTGAGGAGGCCGATCTCCGCGTTGGTGGCGCCCAGGCGCATGGCAAACGGAGCATTGAACGCGGCAGCAGCCGAGAGGATGGCAGCCCAAAAGATCTCGGTGGCCAGGTAATGCGCGTTACGCTCGGTGGTTGTCGTGGCGTGGGAGACAAAGAGGCTCTGCGCCCGGCGCGTCCAGCGGCCAAGCCCGCTCAGCTGCCGCTGTCCAGGGAGGGGGCCTGCCATGGGATGGGAGGCCGGCTCTCCCTCCGCTGCGCTTGCCTGGATAAGGATGGCAGCGATTCGATGGCGCCTGATCATCCTCATTGTTCTCGGTACATAGCTCGACAATGGTAGATTACCGGGCACTGGCGATTTTGCTTCGTAGTAACGACTTTAGTCGTTCGGTGAGCCATTTTAGCACGGGTACAGCCGCAGCCCAAATCGGTCCCTTCCTGACCCCCCCATCCTGCATGGGAGCGTTACAGCTTATCTGCCGCCATGGCAGCCAGCAGCGCCATGCCCCGGTGTACCGGATCGCCGGCCACGGCCCGGGCTACTGCTTCCGCCTGCTCTTGCGCGGCTGCCCGCACCGCCTCTTCGTCCACGGTCAGCACCTGTCGGTTGCGCATGATAACCTTTCCGGCTACGATGACCGTCTTGACCTCGTGCCCGCGCGCAGAGTAGACCAGGTTGGGGACGATGTTGCGGATGGGGGCATCAAGCACGGGGCACAGGGTGGGCTCGGTCAGGTCTACCAGGATCAGGTCGGCCTGCTTGCCGGCTGCGAGGGAGCCAATCTCCTGCTCCAGGCCGATGGCGCGGGCACCTTCGATGGTGGCCATGCGCAGGACCTCCCACGCCGGCATGATGGTCGGGTCCCGGTATTTGATCTTGTTGAACAGCGCGGTGAGCTTCATCTCGTTGAAGATGTTCATGCAGTTGTTGCCGCTGGCCTGGTCAGAACCCAATCCTACCGGCCCGCCATGGTGCCTGAAGACGTAAGCTGGGGGCACAATGCCATCAATGATGCCGATGCTGCCTGAGCAGAGGGCCATACGGGCCCCACGGCGCGCGATCAGGCCGGCCTCCTCGTCGGTGGCCTCGGTCAGGTGGACCGCCAGGAGCTGACTGTCCAGGTAGCCGATCTGGTCCAGATAGGCGGGGGTGCGCTGGCCATAGCGCTTGAGCATCTGGTCTATTTCGCGGTCACCCTGGGCCACATGCATGTGGATCATCACCCCTTCGCGCTCGGCGATACGCTTGACTTCCAGGAGCTGTTCCCTGGTGAGCATGTCGGGGGCCTGGGGGCCCAGCATCACCGTGAGACGGCCATCCGCCGCGCCATGCCAGTCTCGCAGGAAGGCCACCGCGTTCTCCAGCAGGTCGCGATAGGCGTGGGGGTCGAAGGGGTAAAGGTCGCCGATCTTCCAGCCGGCCATGCCACCGGGCGGGAGGGCATTGATCTTAGGGGTGAGCCGGCCACGTACGCCGAACTCAACGAAAGCTTCGGCCCAGCCGGGGAAGGGCGCGGTGTAGTCTCCGAAGGTAGTGGTGCCGGCCTTGAGGCCTTCCAGGATGGTGAGCCGGGTGCTGGCCAGGGCGGCCTGGGGGGTGAGGTGGCGCATGTAGGGGGCCAGCGCGGCCTGCATCCAGTGTCGGACATCCTGCGCCACCCCGCGCAGCACCCCTTCGGGGGTGTGCAGGTGGGCGTCAATCAGCCCGGGGAGCACCGCGCAGTGGGCGGCATCTATCTGCTCATCGGCCGCGAAACGGCCGGCCAGCTCCGCAGTTGGCCCTACGGCTGCAATGCGACTGCCGGTGATAGCTACCGCGCCGTCGGGGATGTAGCCGACCCCTTCTCCTTGCATGGTGAACAGGTGCGCGTGGGTGATAAGGATGTCGGCTTTCTGGGTAGGCTGTTCTAGCTGCTGCATCGTGGTTCTCCTGATGGAGGGGAATAGCAAAGTGTCCGGCGTCAAAAGGCGCCGGACACTTTCGCCTTGTCGTCAGGATACTAATGCTGCTTACCAGCCCTTGGGCGCATGGCGGATGGCAGCCTGCGCTGCTGCCAGCCGGGCCACCGGCACGCGGAAGGGCGAGCAGCTCACGTAGTTCTGGCCGATCAGGTGACACCACTCGATGGACTCGGGGTCGCCGCCGTGCTCGCCGCAGATGCCCACCTCCAGGTTGGGCCGCACCTTGCGCCCCTCTTCCACGCAGATCTTCATCAGCCGGCCCACGCCTTCCCGGTCAATGGTCTGGAACGGATTCTTGGGCAGGATGCCGTCCTCGACGTACTTGAGCAGGAAGTTGCGCTCGGCGTCGTCACGGCTGTAGCCGAAGGTCATCTGGGTCAGGTCGTTGGTGCCGAAGGAGAAGAACTCGGCCAGGGTTGCGATCTCGCCTGCAGTGATGGCGGCGCGCGGGATCTCGATCATGGTGCCGAACTTGTAGTCTACCTGGATCCCCTTTTCGGCCATCACCTGCTTAGCGATGCGCTCCAGCTTGGGCTGGATCACTTTCAGTTCATTGACGTGGCCGGTGAGGGGGATCATGACCTCGACGTGCGGATCGAAGCCGCGCTGGGCCACGTTGCAGGCCGCCTCGAAGATGGCCCGCACCTGCATCTCCACGATCTCAGGCATGACGATGCTGAGGCGGATGCCGCGCAGGCCCATCATGGGATTCGATTCGTGCATGGAGCGGATGGCTGCCAGCAGCGCTTCCTTCTCGGCCAGCCCTTCGGTTTCGCCCTTCACCCGCATGGTGATGACTTCTTCGAGGACCTTCTCCTCATCGGGCAGGAACTCGTGCAGCGGCGGGTCGATCAGGCGGATGATGACAGGCAGGCCGGTCATGGCCTCGAACAGGCCTTCGAAGTCGCTGCGTTGATAGGGGAGCAGTTCGTTCAGGGCAGCCACGCGTTCTTCGCTGGTCTTGGCCAGGATCATGCGCTGGACAATAGGCAGGCGCTCCTGCTCGAAGAACATGTGCTCGGTGCGGCAAAGGCCGATGCCCATGGCGCCGAAGGAGCGGGCGCGGCGGGCATCTGCCGGGTAGTCGGCGTTGGCCCACACCTGCAGGCCGCGCGTGGGCGAGTTGGTCTCGCCTGGCACCCGGCTGCCCGGTTCGGCCGCGATCTCGTCGGCCCACTGCAGCAGGGTCAGGAGGTCGGTCTGCTCTTCGAACTTGGGAGCCACCGTAGGGATCTGGCCGGCAAAGGCTTCACCGGAACCACCATCCACGCTGATCCAGTCCCCCTCGTAGATCACCACATCCCCAGCCGTCATCTTGCGGCCTTCGAGGTCGATCTGGATGGCGCTGGCGCCCACCACGCATGGTTTGCCGAACTGCCGCGCGACAACTGCGGCGTGGCTGGTCGCCCCACCCTCGCTGGTGAGGATTCCTTTGGCGGCCAGCATGCCGTGCACGTCGTCAGGCTTGGTAAAGGGCCGCACCATGATGACGGGCTGCTTCTCCTCTTTGGCCTTGCGCTCGGCCGTATCGGCATCGAAGTATACCCGGCCCACGGCCGCGCCCGGCGAGGCGTTCACACCCTTGGCCAGCAGCTTGCCATCCCGCATCGCCTGCTTCTTCGCTTCGGGGTCGAACTGGGGGTGC
>DAOTZS010000011.1:0-21531 GCA_034434335.1 Anaerolineae bacterium | reverse complement strand
CCTCAAACTCCCAGCCGGCGGGGATGAGCATGCGGAAGGCCTCGATGCCGATGCCCTGCTGATCCACGCAGGTGATGGTTTTGTAGTGCACGCCCCAGCCTGGCGTTGTGCTGGCCTCTACTTCCCCTCGGCGCACGAGGGTAGAGCCGCAATAGGCGCATACGATGCGCTGACCGCCTTCTGACGGCACCGGTGCTCCGCATTGGGGGCACTGTTCGGATATAATGTCGCTCATATTCTACCCTCCCTTACCTCTAGCTATGGCGCTCAAAGCTGGGCGCTAACAACCCCCGGGATCTTTTCTGCAAGCTTGATAGCCTCCTCGGCGGCAGGTTAATCATAGAAATCCATCGCTTAACTCAGCTTACGCCGGGCCTGACGAAAGCAATCTGCCTGCCGTCGGATTTGTGTCTTCTCACGATGCAAACCTTCCTTTTGCTCGTCGCCTCCACCACCAAACCGCACCCGCGGCCAGGAGCAGGACTACGATCACAGCGCCCGCCACCAGGCCCACAGGGGGTCCAGGCTGTGCCGCTG
Organism: Anaerolineae bacterium; assembly: GCA_034434335.1. Lineage (GTDB taxonomy): Bacteria > Chloroflexota > Anaerolineae > CG2-30-64-16 > CG2-30-64-16 > DAOTZS01. The sequence continues at coordinate 20,994 of DAOTZS010000011.1, read as the reverse complement.
GAGGGGCAGGTACTGCTGTGGGCAACGGTGAAACCGCCGGTGTCACCGTTGTAACTCCCGGCAAAGGGGTCGCTGTCGGCGTTGCAGGCCGCGAGGGGCCAACCTCCACCTCCAGCCAGCGCTCGGCCATCTGGGCCAGTTGGTCGCTGGAGGCGGCCAGCAGGAGCTGATAGAGCCCGGGCCCCAGGCCGGCCGTTGCCCCGGCATCCATGCGCACCACGAAGTCGGTGCCTGTCACCGCCGCGGCCTCTCCCTGATGGATCACCTTTCGCGTCGCCGCGTCCAGGAGCAGGTAGCGCAGGGCCAGCGTGCCGGGACCGCGCAGGGAGACCTTCGCCTCGAATGGCTCGCCGGGCACGAGGGGGCCTAGCTCCGTGTCCACGAACTCGATGCGCTCAGGCCGGCCCTTGTAGTGGTCGCCGGGCTTAAAGGGATAGGCCGGGTCGCGAAAAGCATCGAGCTCGGCAAACTGGGCCGGCGGGTCGTAGCGGGCCAGGATGAAGGGGCCGTTGCTGATGACCAGATGGCCGTAGCGGTCGAACCACTCCAGCGCCGCTCCATAGCGGGCCACGGCCGCCTCCGCATCGGCCAGCTTGCGGCCATCGGGCAGGGTGAACACCTCCTGGGGATACGCCGCCCGCTCCTGCAAATCTCGCAGCACCCGGCGCACCAGCCGCGCGTCCCGGTCCATCACCAGGCTGAGCCAGGGCACATTGAAGCGCGCCGCGGCTGTATCGCTGTAGGCTGCCCGCCGCTGCTCAAAGACCAGCACGTCCATGGCGTAGAGTATCTCCCAGGGCATGCTCAGGCCGGCGGGGCTGGCGTAAGAGGCGATGTAGTCCGGCTCGAAGTACCAGAAGTCCACGTAAACCTCCAGGTGGTTGTCGTCCACCACGCGGAAGCCGCGGAAGGTGTCCAGGTACGGCCGCGAGGTGGCCGCCAGGGCGATCTCAATGCGCGCCTTGTCAGGGTCGTAAGCCATGTCGAAGGCCTGGTAGATGGAGTAGAGGACGTCGGCCATAGTGATGGGCTGGCCGTGGTGCCAGGGAGCCTGGAAGTAGCGGGAGTAATCGAAGGTCACCTTGCTGGTGGCGGTCACATCTTTGCCCACAGGCCGCCAGGCCTTGCGCTTCACATCCCACATGATGGCATCGGCGGGCACGGCCAGCTTCCCCGTTGGCCCGGCGGTTTCCACCTGGTAGGTGGCCCGGAATGGCCCCGGGATGCCGGTGAAGGGGTGGTTCCAGAGGGGCGGGTCGTGGAGGTTGCGCCAGATGTCCACGCTGTAGACGTCGCCCAGGCCACCGATGGGGTTCCAGGTGGTGCGCTCCGTCCACACCCAGGCGTGCCCGATAGTGAGCTCATCGCGGCCGGGCACGTAGGCCTCGCGTAGCGTCCAGATGGAGCGCGGGCCGGCCACCAGGTCCTCGGTGATGCCCTGCAGGTCAGTCCGGGCGGGGAAGGCGCTGGTGGCCGTGGCCACCCAGATGCGCACCGATTCATCCAGTTCCAACCGGGTCATCTCCCGGTAAATTTCGTCGCGTTCGGCCTTGTCCTTGAACTCGCCCCGGAAGAGGCGCTGGCCCAGCTCATCCAGTTCCTTGTTTTCGTACTGCCAGAAGCCGACCTCGCGCCAGCCGGGCATGTTGCCCAGCCAGGGGGCAGCCATCTGGTTGATGGTGCCGAAGTCGTAGCGCTGCGGTGCGCCCCGGCCCCACCCTTCGGTGTAGAGATGCCAGCCCATCTGGGCCGGGTCGCTGGCGTAGACGGCCTGCACGGCCGGGGCGAAGGGCTGGTAGATCGGCTCCACCTGAAAGCCGGCCTTGATCAGCTCGGCCCGGACCAGATCGCCCAGCTCGCGGCGCTCGTCCTCCACGCGGATGATGAACTTGAGCCGCACCGGCTGGCCATTATAGTGCCACACGCCGTCCACGAGCTCGGCGCCCGCCTTCGTCATCGCCTCCCGGATCTGGGCGCGGGCGTACTCGGGGTCATAGCGCAGGTCCAGGCCCCAGACCAGGTCATAGATGGTCAGATAGTCAAAGTCGGCCGGGCTGAGGTGGGTGTACATGGGCAGGGCCTGGCCCAGGTAGATCTCGCGGGCGACGAAGTCGCGGTCCACCAGCCGCTGCATGGCCTGGCGCACCTCCTTGATGGCGAAGGGATTGAGCTGGCCTTCGGGCGCGGGGGCGGGGTTGAGGAGCAGCGAGAGGGTGGTGGCCGGCGCCTCGAAGAGCTGCACATCCTTCTTTTCGCGCAGGGCGCGGGCCGCGGCGATCTTCAGGCTGAAGTAGTAGAGGTCCATCGCGCCGGCTTCCAGCTCCAGCGGGGCGCGGTCCACGTCGAACTGCTTGAAGTACAGCCGCTCCACCGCCGGGCCGGGCTTGTCTGTCGGCGGCTGGTACTGGGCCGCGGTCACCCCCGTCAGGCTTAGGGCCAAAGTGAACGCCAGCAGAATCAAGACGACAGATGCTAACAATCTGCTCTCATGCATTTTTCACCCTCGCTTCGCTGAGGATAGCGTTGTATATGGAATCCTTTAGCCAAAACCCCTCTGCCCGTAATGCATTCAATTCTGTCTTCAGATCGTTGATGAAGCCAGCCTGATACGCAGCCAGAAGAATACCCGCTGTGCCTTTGACCCTCAACCCGATTCTCCTGGCATGGGCTCTGGCCAAATCGTCGTCCAGAAGCACCCATGTGGCTTGAGTTTCCTGAGCTAAGACGATGGCTTCCGCCTCGCCAGGACCGAGTGTTGCTCGCAGCACTGCCACGGCCAGGGTGTCCTTTACCGCTATTTGGTGAAGCCATGCTTCCTGCTCAGCAGAGAGGGTCAAATCGGCTGCTGGTTTGCCCGCTCCTCGAATTACGACCTCTACCCAGGCTGCCTCAGGTACTACTATTTTCCGGAAAAGCTTCTTCAGCAAATAGAAGCGGTCAATCCTGGCCAGAGCGATCAGAGGACTGGCATTAGCAACTGCGACGCTCATTGGCTCCCCTCGCTGGCCACTTCTGCCGCTAAGGTTTTCGCCTCGCGGAGTTCCACCTCTAACTCTTCATCAGTGTAAGAGACCCATTCCACGCCGTGTTGCCGGGTGAGATCCATGAAATCTGCCAGGCTGACTCCAGCCAGCTCCGCTGCCTTACCCGCTGAGACCTGCCGCTGCCGGAATAGCTCCAGAGCGGTCCAGAGCTGTATTTCTCGCTCCATCTCTTGGCGAGATTTGCGTAGTATTGCCAGCAGATCCGAAGGTATCTCGAGTTTGAGCGAAACAGTTTGCATGATCTTGCTCCCTTCAGGTGACGGCCACCTGTTCGTCAACGGCTTCCTCGTGCGCCAAAACGCAGCCAACAGACGGCAGCAAGGCCGTTGATTGTAGCGCATAGAATTCCACCCGCCGCCTGCTTCTGCTGCGTGGATTTCCAGACGTGCCTGTTTATCAACCATCTATGCGGTAGCTGGTGCAGCTACAGGCACAACCTGGTATTCGATTTGGCTCGGCGCCCTGACACGGCGCGAAGCGTCAAGGATTTCCATTGACACCAGGTTGCCTGCGGCATCGTAGTCCAAAATGATGCCTGGCTTGTCTTCATCACTCTCTGCTACGGGCCCGTCCGCAAAAATGGTCGTCAATGTATCCGTCTCATGGTCATAGATGACCCTCATATTCAGGTCCTCCAGTACTTCCTGATCTTGCTGGTATATAATGCCATCGGGTAACTACCTACCAGGGGGCCTCTGGGCAGGCGCTATAAAAGACGCTGGCGAAGGCGCGCCCCTGTAGCGCAGGCCGCCAGGCCTGTATGCAGGCTCACAGCCTGCGCTACGTTATCTGCAAACTGCTCAGGGTAGGTAATTACGCCATCGGTTGGGGACTCTATCCTTTACCCCTGTTGCCGCGCTGAGAGACCCAGGCATAAGCGGCAGCGCCGATGGCCAGGCCAAGCACGCCGGCCAGCCCCAGCGACCAGGATGGCAGCCCTGCCCCGGCCGGCACCGGCTCCTCCTGCGCTTCTTTCTCCACGAGCTCCCGCAGGTGCCGGATCTCTGCCTCCATCTCCTGCAACCGCTGCAGGCTCTTCTCCAGGCTCTGCAGGGTCTCTGAGGACACGGCCGGCGCTGCTTCCGGCGCAAGGGTGTCAAGCTTCTGGTCCAGCCCCTCGAGCCGACGCTGCGTCTCTTTTTGGGCATCCAGGACCTCTCGCACGTTGTCGAAGCCGAACTCCATGTAGAAGGAGCTGGAGGCCAGGTTGCCCGATTCGTCTACCAGCCGGATGGGGTGTGCACCCTCGCCGGAGATGGGCACGAAGACCTCGGCGGTGACGCGGCCTTGGGAATCGGTGCGGGCCGTGGCCACGGTGGTGTCACCCATCTGCAGGAAGACGTTCATGTCGGGCTGGAAGTGATGGCCCTGCACGGTGATGCTCTGGCCCCCTGGTCCCGCCGCCGGGCTCATGAAGAGCTCTGGCCTCGGGATCTGCTGCCGCCGCGCGAAGCCGATCTTCTGGTTCGTCGGCCCAAACTCCCCCAGGCGGGCATCGGCCCAGACCAGGTAGACATCCTCCTCCGTCGCGGCCAGGGCGAAGTAGTCGCCGATGAAAAGGCCGTAGGGAAAGCCCTTGTTGGGATTGGAGGGGTAATCGCTCACCCGCGTATCCCCCACCTTCAGGGCCAGCTCGGGCGCCTCGAACCCCCACGTCTGCCCGCCGTCCTGGGAGCGGGTGTAGTAGATGTGATAGCGCGTCTCCACCGCATCGTCCCGCATGTCCCCCCACATGACGTGGATCACCCCATCGGGACCGACATCAATGGCAGGGAAGAACTGCAGCCGGTCGGTGTCATCCTGGTTGAGGCGGACGGGACGGCGCCAGTGCTTCCCTCCATCCTGGGAGCGGACAAAGTAGATGTCTCCCTCATCGGTGGGCTTGTCCGGCGGCAGCGCCATATAGACCACGTACACCTCCCCTTTGGGGCCGGTGGCGATCTGGGGGAAAGCGCCGGCCCAGTAGCGGAAGAAAGCGTTACGCGGGCGAAAACCCGGCTCCAGGATGATGGTGATACGTTGAGGCTCGTCGAAGCTCTTGCCTCCGTCTTGCGAGCGGGCCAGGTAGAGTTCGGCCAGGCCCTTCATGCTTTCATCGTCGGTGCTATCCAGCCAGACCACGTAGACGGTGCCGTCGGGGCCCACGGCCACCTGCGACCCCTGCACCAGACGCTTGGTGCCCGCCACCGGCGCCGCCTCCCCTGGCCCGGTCACCTCGCCGTAGACGCGGCGCACCGTGGGGCTGACGGCCACCGGATCCGACCAGGTCACGCCTCCGTCCTCCGAGCGCACCAGGCGGATGGTCGTCTCCATCTCCGGCACGCCCAGCGTGGGCACCTCGCCGATGTAGAGGATGTCGTACTTCAGGACAAAGTCGGTGTAGGTCACGTAGATGACATCCTGATCCCCTTTGGTGGGATGAGGGCCGATGGTCATCCAGGGCTTGTCCAGGAAGCTGAAATAAACCTTGCCCCGGATCCGCCCTTCGGCATCGGTGGTGATGTCTTTAGTGGTGACCTCGCTGCGGGCGGTGGAGGCCGGTTCATTCCAGGTGAAGCCCCCGTCGGGGGAGGTGGCCACCTGGATGCTGGAGATCATGGCGAATCCGACGAGGGGGCCGATCGAGAACTCCTTTGTGCCGATGGAAATAGAGGCGAAATAGGCTTTCCCCTGGCGGTCGAAGGCCACCACGGGGTCGCCGCCGGAAACCCGGTCTTCGCGCTGGTAGCGGATTTGCCTGGGGCCATCCCAGGTGATACCGCCGTCAATGCTGACGTAGGCGGAGACGGAGGGGAAGTTGTAGTCAATCACGCCCAGCAAGAGGTGCTGGGGATCGCGCGGGTTGACAGCCAGGTGAGGCTCTGTCTGCAGCGGCAGATCGCTGAAGTCGCGGGTCACCAGCAGGTTGCGGCTGAAGGCTGGGGCGGGGCTGCGGTAGGGCACCAGCACGCCGGGGCCACCGGCCTGCAGCGCCGGCCCGGGTTCCCTGCCGGCCAGGGGGTATTCCAGCTTCTCCCAATCCAGGCGGGTGAGCGGGTCCCAGCCGGGGCGCTCCAACCAGGCCCGGGGGTCAATGCCCTGGGCCATCAGCCAGCCGGGGCCGGAGAGCACGTTCTTGATCGGCCACATCAGGTTGATCATCTTCTCGTCAGCCTTGGGCCGGTCGCCCACTTTCAGCGGCTCAACTACGGGTCCCTGCGCCAGAAGCGGCTCGGACACAAGCAGTGCCAGCGCCAGGGCAAGGGCTATGGAAACAAAAGCGTGTGAGACTTTCATGCTTCCTGTCCTCCTCTCATTAGCAGGAGTTACGCAGTTGCACTACGCTGTACCCCCACCCCCTAGCTCCCGCCCCCCAATCGGGGGCGGGAGAATCCTTTGAAAGGGGTATTCTGGGCGGCGAAGCCGCCCAGAATACCCCTTATAATCTCGATCTCCCTACCCCGCCTTGCGGGGAAGGGGGTAGGGGGGTGGGGCAATACGCCCTAGAGTGCGTAACTCCTGTCATTACCTGACCATCGCTGCCAGGACGACGCGCAACGGTGCGCTGCGCTGTGAAGACACCTTGCCTTTAGCCTACCAACCGCACCGGAAAACAGTGTGCGTGTACTGTTGTCGGGGCGCGGGTGTTTCCTGTTCGTGCGGATATGGTGTCACGCTCCTGCCACGATTCTCTCACGGAGAATCAAGTTCACAACAGGTAAAGCCCTCAACTCTAACTGCGAGAGGTCAACGAACTTACTGGCGTCTTCGATCTCAACACCAATAACCCGATTACTCGCGTCAAAGTCCAATACAACCCCAGGCGCAATTTCTTCGGATTCTGTGCTCGTTCCTTCAGCAAGTCTTATATAAAGCATGTCGCTATCTGGAAAGTATTCAAAAACCATAGGTTCTATCTCCTTCAAGGCCTGAAACGACGGTCGAAAAACGCATTATGCACTGTCTCGCCGTCAGATTCGGTTACAACCCGCAAGTATTTTCCAACCTCTGAGATGAGTGCCCAACGACGAATACGTCCGTTGGCTTGAACCACCGTGCGAATAGGATTGCTCAGCACGTACTCAATCCATTCTGTTTTGATGTCAGGACGGCGGGCCATGACGCTGTTTTTGAAATAGTCCGTTGTTTTCATTCGTCGTCCTTTGGCCGCGCTATCGGATGCGACACACACTTGGCAAGGGATGATTCTCTGTGTGGCCAGCTTGCTTAGCCGACCGCGTTTGGGTGATGGTCATCAGACCTGAGATAACACGCCACAAAGTGTCCTGGCTCGGCCTCCACCAGGCTGGGGCGGGCGGCCTCGCATATGCCCGGCATGTGGTCGGGGCAGCGGGGGTGGAAGGCGCAGCCGGGAGGCACCCGCGTGGGGCTGGGCGGCTCGCCAGGAAGCACGGCCCGCTCGCGCAGCCGGTTGGCCGGGTCAGGCTCGGGCACCGCAGCGATGAGAGCCTGGGTGTAGGGGTGCAAGGGGTTCTCCACCACGGCCGCCGTCGGGCCGCTTTCCACGATCCGGCCCAGGTACATGACTGCGATGCGCACGGCGAAGTGCCGCGCCGTGGCGATGTCGTGGGTAATGTACAGGAAAGCGATGCCGAACCGCTCCTGTAGCTCGCGCAGCAGGTAGAGCAGCTCGGCGCGGCTGGAAGCGTCAACCATAGACACCGGCTCGTCGGCCACGATGTACTCGGGCTGCAGGACCAGGGCGCGGGCGATCCCTGCCCGCTGACGCTGGCCGCCGGAGAGCAGGTGGGGATAGCGGGTGCCCATCTCCTCCGGCGGGACCAGGCGTACATCCCGCAAAACCTGAAGGACCCGCTCCCGCCGCTCCGATGCTGGGCCAACGCCGTGGATGATCAACGGCTCCTCGACGGTGTCGTAAATGGTCATGAAGGGATCAATGCTGGAGAAGGGGTCCTGGAAGACGGCCTGGGCACGGCGGCGCAGGGGACGGAGCCCTTCTTCCGGAAGGGCCGTGATGTCCTGGCCGTCGAAGAGCACCCGGCCGCCAGCCGGCCTGACCAGCCGCAGGGAAGCCCGCCCCAGGGTGGTCTTGCCGCTGCCCGATTCCCCCACCACGGCCACCGCCTCGCCCCGCTTTACGCTCAGGCTGACGCCGTCCACCGCGCGCACGGTCTGGGTCTTCAGCAAGCCTTTCCGAATCCAGAAGTAGACCCTGACATCCTCAAGCTGAACCAGATCTGGTGAGCCGCTTCGCGCTTCCCGTCTTGTAGTTTGAAACACCGCTGCTCCCCATCTCTTAGCCACGAAAAACCGCTCTTGAGGAAACTCAAGCAACCAAAGTATAGCATGGTGAGCTGTTCCTGTCGAGAGGCGTTTTTTCGCTATTCACCCCCCGCCGGAATGCCGGAAACCGGGATGGCTCAAATGTTAACACTTTCTGCCCCCTCGGGCCTTCACTGCCCCTCACCCCCTTGGCCTGCGGCCAGGGGAGAGGGGGGATTATGAGGGGGTTTTGCGGCGGCCTTTGGCCGCCGCAAAACCCCTTTTCTCCCAATCCCCTCCCCTCTCCTGCCGCTAAAGGCGAGCGGGGGAGGGAAGGGGCAGAGGGAGGGGTGGGGGCCCTGGGCGGCAATTCTAACGACCGCCAAAAGTGTAAACCGGTTTTCCCGGCAAATTGAACCATCCCTGGAAATCCATTATAATAGGGAGTGCCTGGTATCTCTATAGTTGAGCGTAACTTTCAGCGGTGACTGGAAGTCACCCTTTTTGGGCCTGCGGCCACTGGTCGGCCTTCGCCGACCTCTCTCACGATGCATACATGAAGGGTGTCGGCGGAGGCCGACACTCAGCACGAAGTGCCCAGGAGGGGCGATTTCAATCGGCCTAAATAGTTACAGTTGGCTTTTGGTTTCCAGCGATGAGGTTTAGAGAACATGATGATCTTTAGCCTTTTCCACCGCTTACGTCGTCTTGTGCTTCTCTCGTTAATTTGGGTGGTAGCTGCCTGTGAGTTGGCGGCCACACCATCCGCAATACCCGGTGTTGTCGCGCAAGAAGCGAAGACGCCGACGGTTGTGGCCAGCCCCTCCAGACAGGTCAGATTCGTTCTCACCCCCACCCCGCGTCCTACCCCTACGCCGACACCTCAGCCGCTGGCCCGTCCTGATCTGGAGCGCGCGGCTGAGCTGACCCGCAAGGGAGAAGCTCTGTTCTTGGAGAGCGATTTGGCTGGCGCTGAAGCTGCTTTCATAGATGCTATTGCTGCGGCCCCTAACCATCTGCCTGCCCATATCGGCCTGACGCGAGTCTACTTATACCAGCCGCAGTACTGGCAACAGGCCCTGGCTTCAGCCCAGGCGACAGCAGCTCTGGCTCCGGATGATCCGGTTGTGCTCGCGCATCTGGCATGGGCCCAGCAACAAGCTCATCACTTTGACGAAGCGCGGAGCACGGCTCTGCGCGCTGTGGAGCTGGGCCCTGAAAATGCTCTGGCTCATGCCGCCCTGGCTGATGTATTGATAAGCGTCTATGAGGCAGAAGCTGCCCTTGATCACGCTCGACGGGCGGTGGAGCTGGATGAGCAGTCTGCTGTGGCATGGGCAATTCTGGGCAACGCCGAAGCTGTCCAGCATAATTGGGAGGCGGCGAGAGCAGCCTACGACCGCGCCCGCGAGCTGGAGCCAACCTTCTTTGCCTGGCATTTGACGCGAGCCGAACACGAGCTTGAGACCACTGGAGACATTGTCAGTGCCCATGAGATCGCCGCGCCAGCCCTGCGGTCCCAGCCCAAGCATGCGTGGTCTCTTGGGTTCCTGCTAGATGAGGCCATCGAAAAGCGCGATTGGGAGACGGCGGTATCGCTCTGCGAAAGGTCCATGGAGTTAGACCAGCCCCACACTCCCTACCCGGACCCTTATATGAACCTGGCGGGCGTGATGATATTGCAGGAGCGCTTTGACGAAGCCGAGCACTATCAGGAGCTGGCAGAAAGGCGGGCTACGGCCTATCGTCGCGATGTAAGCCTGATCCGCATGCGCCTATACCTGGAGCGAGATGAGTGCCAAAAAGCTCGGGCCCTGGCTGAAGAGTGGCTGAAGGAGCGCCCTTACAGCATCGTGGCCATGCGCATGGTGGGCATGAGCTATCTCTGTGAAAGGGATTATGAACAAGCCATACGCTACTTCCGCCGGGCCTACGAGGCGCTGCCTCGCTCCACGGACAGCATCCGGTTTCTGGCCATGGCCTATGCCCATGCTGACAAAGCCGCCGAAGCCATGGCGCTGCTCAACGAAGCTGCCACCTTTGCCCTGGATGACCCCAACTACTATCAGGCCCTCTACGAGACCCATATGGGCCTGGGCAATTATCGGGAAGCCCTGCGGGCCGCACAACGATGGCAGGCTATGCGGCCCAACGACACTCAGCCGCGCGTGAGCCTGGCCATGGTTCATCTGTTGTCGGGCAATGTGGCTGCCGCTCTTTGGGCGGGGGAGAGCGCCCTGGCTGCGGGTGAGCGCAGTGCCACCCTTTATGCGGTGCTGGGGCAGGCTGCCTATCGCCAGGGGGATATGGAGAAGGCAGAAGAATATCTGGTGCGGGCCGTGGAGCAGAACGAGAATAACTATCTGGCGCGCGAATTCCTGGCCACTTTCTACGTCTCTCAGGGTAAGTGCGAAAAGGCAGTGCCGCATTTGCGCTGGTTGCTGGAGCGGACAACCGATGAGGAGGAGATCGCAACCTTGAAGCAGGCGATCACCCTCTGTGAGCGGCGCACTGCCCCGCTTCCCACCCCGCATCCCAGCGTGGCCTTGAGCGATGCAGCCGGCGTGGAAGAGGCCCGTGCTGTTGTGCGTGCTGCCGGCGCTGAGGAGCGCAGGATCGAGTTGACGGAAACCAAGGAAGGACACTTCCTGGTGGTGAGTTACCTGACCGAGCTGGAGGCGGATAGCGAAGGGTTTGCCGAGTTGGAGCGGCGCGTGGCCATGGACCTGGCGCGGCTGCTGCCTCGTTTTGCCAGCCAGCCAGATGGGCTGGTGCTCATCTCCACATCCGGCGAGCGCTCCCATCTCACCATCATCGAGACCTGGGCGGCGGTGCTGTGGGTCAATGGGGAGTTGGACGACGAGCAGTTTGAGGCTACCTGGCATCGTCAATGGGCACCAGGTTCTACCGGGTGACCGATCCTCCTCTGCCTGAGCGCCACCGGCAGCCAGCTCCAGATCTTGCTTGCGGATGTCACTGCTTCGCCCATTGGTGGCCAGGGCCATCACCCTGGCCGCGGTGTTCTTGGCCGTCCTCCTGATCCTGGTCGTGGCTCTGGGCTTGACCGGGTTCTCCGAACGCGTGCTGGCCGCGACCGTGGGGGAACAGTTACGCATTGAGCGCGCCACCCTGGCCCAAACCATCCGAGACCCTGAGGAGCTGGAACGGGCTCTGGAGGCGCGGCGTAGGGAGTTGTACACTTTCTACGGCCTGGACAGGCCCTGGACCGCTCGCCTGCCCCAGACCCTCTTGCGAGTCTTGAGCCTGGATCTGGGCGAGGCACGCACCTTGCGCAGCTTCAAAGGTTCCAATCGCGTTGCCGACATCATCCTGGAACGCCTGCCCAACTCGGTCTTACTGCTCACCACTGCTCTCGTTATCACCGCGGCGATTGGGTTGGCCGTGGGCGTCATCCTGGCCACGCGCCCCGGCAGCCGGCTGGATCGGGCCCTCTCCGGGCTGGCGGCCGTTTCCCATGCCCTGCCTACCTGGTGGGTCGGCATTCTGCTGATCCTGATCCTGGCCGTCAGGTTGCGGCTCTTTCCCTCTGGGGGCATGTACAGCACTCCGCCGCCCACCGAGCCACATCTGCGCGTTCTGGACCTCTGCCTGCATGCTCTGCTCCCGGTGCTGACCCTGGTGCTGGTGAACGTTGGGCCCTATATCTACGTGGTGCGCACCATTACCCTGAATGTGGCCCGAGAGGATCATGTGGCCATGGCTCGCGCCAAAGGCCTGCCTGAAAGCCGGGTTCGCTCTCACCATATCCTGCGCGTTGCCGCACCGCCTATTGTTACCGGATTGGTGCTGGGGTTGGCCGGCACCCTATCGGGCTCTATCCTGGTAGAGACGGTTTTCCACTGGCAAGGGATGGGGCGCCTCTACTACGAGGCTGTCTTGGGCACGCCTGACGAAGCGGTCATTGTGGCGCTGACTTTCCTGTATACCCTTCTGTACGTGGTGGCACGCCTGATCCTGGAAATCTTATACGTCTTCCTGGACCCCCGAGTGAGGTACGCGGACTGATGCGCTTGCGTGAGACCTGGCGTGGGTTGTGGCAGAGCTGGGCTGGGAAAGGCGGCGTTGGGCTGTTGGTGTTGTTCCTGGCCGCTGCCATCTATGTGCTGGTCACCTACCCAGCGGATTTCGGCTCCCGCTGGTGGAGCAATCCGGCGGCCTGGGCTGATAACCCCAAAGCCGCGCCCCCGGCATGGACCAACCTTTGGCGCCGTGAGCCATGGGTGAAGCACCTGGTGTTCGAGGCCCGGGCACCCAGTCAGGTGCTTGAGACCGCGAACGGGCCGATGAGCGTATATCGCTTTCCGCTAAGCCATCCGTATCCGGGACCTCCTACCTTCCTGGCTCTCACCCTGGGCGAAGTCACCTATGCTCGTCAGCCACCTCTGATCACGGTGAGCCTTGGCCGGCCAGATGGCCGCAGCCTGCGGTTGTATCGTCACATGCCCCCTGGCCCTCGCCCTGGAGAAGGCCCTCCCTTCCGCCGTTACCACGAATCGCCGTTGCGGGTTCGTCTCAGCACTGAAGCGACCACCGTGGCGGCTGTGCAACAATTCCTGGCCGCAGAGTTTGGGTTGCAGGTCAGCGAGCGAGAGCTGCTGGGCCGGGTGGACCAGGCCCTCTTCGGCGTGCCGGAGAGGGAGGGCGAAGGGGTGCGCTTCCGCTCCCTGCCTGGCGACTATGAGGTGGTAGTGCAGGTCTCTTTCAGCGACAGGGGTGACGAGCTCGGCCTGGTGCGCTTCGTCCTGGGCGGCGCCGTCTTCGGGGTGATGGGGACGGATGATTTGGGCCGCGATCTGGCGCAGGGGTTGCTCTTCGGGCTGCCGGTGGCGCTGGCTATCGGCCTGGGTGCTGCCACCTTTTCCACAGCCATCGGCGCGACCTTGGGCCTCCTGAGCGGCTATGCCGGTGGCCGCACTGACCTGCTCATCCAGCGCCTGGCCGATATCGTAGCTAATGTGCCCCTGTTGCCCTTGCTGATCTTCTTGCTTTTCATTGTGGGCTCCAATCTGTTTCTGATCATTCTCATCCTGGTGGCCTTCAGTTGGCCCGGCCTGACCATCCTGGTGCGCTCCATGGTGTTGCAGATGCGCGCCGGCCAGTTGGTGGAGGCCATTCAGAGCCTGGGGGCGTCTCGCTGGCGGATCATGTTCCGCCACATCCTGCCTCAGGTGGCCCCCTATCTGCTGGCGCAGTGGGTTTTCACCGTTCCGTCCGCTATCCTGGCTGAGGCCGGGGTGAGTTTCCTGGGGCTGGGCGACCCCTCCATCCCTACCTGGGGGCAGATCCTGGAACAAGGCTTTCGCACGGGTGGTGTCTACGTGGGGTACTGGTGGTGGGTGGTGCCACCAGGAATTCTCATTGCGCTCACCGGCGTGGCTTTCATGTTGCTGGCTTTGGGCCTGGAGCCAGTGATTAACCCCCGGCTGCGGAGGATAGGATGACGTCTCTGTTGGAGGTGCGGAACCTCTATTTGTACTATGCCGATCGCCAGGGGGATGTGCGGGCGGTGGATGGTGTCTCTTTCACGCTGGAAGAGGGCGGGCAGGCACTGGCCATCGTTGGGGAATCAGGATGTGGCAAGTCCAGCCTGGCCATGGCTATCATGCGGATGTTGCCCGACAACGTGGCCCGCTTTGAAGGGGAGGTGTTGCTGGAGGGCAGAGAGCTGCTCTCTCTGCCTGAGCCGGTCTTTCGGCAGGAGATCCGCTGGCGCCGGATGGCGCTGGTGCCGCAAGGGGCGATGAACGCCCTCAACCCTGTCATGCGAGTGGGGGAACAGATTATTGAGCCGCTGTTGGTCAGCGGAGGGGCGGAGCACCGGATAGCCCGGGCCCGGGCTGAGGCGTTGTTGGAGCAGGTGGGCCTGGCTGCCGAAGTGTACCACCGCTTCCCCCATGAGTTGAGCGGAGGGATGAAGCAGCGGACTATGATTGCCTCCGCGCTGATCATGTCGCCACGGCTGGTGCTCCTCGATGAGCCTACCTCGGCCCTGGACGTGAGTGTGCAGGCGCAGATCAATAATCTGCTCAAGCGGCTGAAGTGGGAGCTGGGGATTGCGATCCTGCTGGTCACGCACGACATTGCAGTGGCCAGCGATGTGTGCGATGAGCTGGCAGTCATGTATGCAGGGGAATTGGTCGAGCGGGGAAGTGCCGAAAAGGTATTGACCACACCGGTACATCCATATACCCAGAAGCTCCTGGCCAGCATTCCACGTCTTCATGCGGACCGCAAGCCGGAGTTCATCCCCGGTGCCCCGCCGGACTTGCGGAATCCGCCGGCTGGTTGTCGTTTTCATCCCCGTTGCCCCTATGTGATGGAGCGCTGCAGGCACGAACCACCACCGATCGTCTATCCTGAGGTCGGCCATCAGGTGCGGTGCTGGTTGCCTGGAAAGCAAATTGTGGGGCATCCGGAAGAGAAGAGGAGCTGATCTCCGGCGCTAAGAGCATGTCTGAGAATTCGTTCGTAGTCCGTAGGGGCACAGCGACGCTGTGCCCATAGGTTATGAGCGCGCCAGGAGCAGCACTACAGCCCCGATTGCGAACCCTATGCCCAGGCCATAGGCCGCGGTCCGGCGTAACACGTCTCCCTCCTGGCCTCTGGCATCTACGGTGCTGCAACCGACGATGATCTTGGCTGGCGCCAGCATGCTGCCCAGCGAACCGCCGGCGGTCTGGGCAGCGAGCAACAGGCGGGGGTCAATGGCCAGGAGATGGGCAGCCCCCTGTTGGAGAGAGGCAAAGAGCACGTTGGAGTTGTTATTGCTGCCGGTGGCAAAGGCGCCCAGGATGCCGACCAGCGGTGATACCAGTGGGAACAGGGAGCCCATCGCGGCGCTCAGGGCCTGGGCCAGGAGCAACGTCATGCCACAGTGGTCCATCAGGGTAGAGAGGCCCACCATGCTCACGATCCCCAGGCTGGTGGGCCCGGCCGAGCGCCATGTCGCGCGCAGAACAGACCGCCACTGGCCGGGGGCAAGGTGCCCCAGATAACGCTGCACCAGAAACGTGCCTATGGCGGTAAGCAGGATGGCGCTGCCAGGGTGAACGAGAGGCCGTAAGGCCTGTCCCATTCCCGCGGGGGTGGAGAAGCCGGTCGCTGTGGTCACCGAGGGAAAGCGCATCTGCCAGACAACCGGATAGAGGATGTCGTAGAGGGGACGGATCAGCGCGATGGCGGCCAGCAAAGCTCCCAGGGCACCATAGCTGATCAACGTGCTGGTCAGCGCGGGGCTGGAAGCGGATGGATTGGCGGTTGCCATCGCCGCAGGCTGGGCCGTTGCCTTCCCCAACCCCAGCGCGGCCAGCACCCCTGCCAGACCGGCCCCCAGCCCAGCCAGCGGGGTCAGCCCCGTCACGGCCAGCCCATACTGGGCCCCGCTCATCAGCAGCCCCAGCAATACGACCACCGGCCAACGCCGGCCCTGGCCCAACAGCCGGCCGGTTGCCAGGCCGCAGAGGAGGCACGCGATCCCCAGCAGGAAAGCGGCGGGCGGGGCCAGGCGCGCACCCGCCATCCCTGTCAGGCCAACCAGGGTCTGGAAAATGACCCCCATGTCGCCGAACGTCACCGACCAGGCATGTCCCACTGCCACCGCAGCTACCGCCGTGACCGGCGCCACCCCCAGGGCGACCAGCATGGGTGCCACGATAGCGATGGGCAATCCGAACCCGGCCAGCCCCTCCAACAGCGCGCTGAAAGCCCATGCCAGCACCACCAGGAGCAAACCGCGGTCGCCAATGGCAGCTTCCAGGCCGCGCGCCAGAGCACGTATCCCCCCCACCTGGTCCACCACGTTGTAGAGGAGCAACGCCGGCCACAGTATGGCCAGCACGAAGAGGCTCAAAAAGAGCCCCTTCAATTGCGAGACCCACAGCACATCCCAATTCAGCCCGAACGCCAGCGCGGCCACAGCCAGCCCGACCAGCCAGCCTGCTGGCCCGGCTCGCTGGCCACCCCAGCGCAAAGCCATCATCAGGCCGAGGAGTACTACAATTGGCAGCGCCGCCAGCAGATACTGCATTGCCACTGCCTCTCGAAACAATACCAGCAGCCCGCTCGACGAGACCCGTGCCCTGCCAGGCGCGGGATGGCACGCCAGGCACCTTTGCTACTGATGCGATGTGGAGGGAGGGGGAGAAGGCTCGGGTTCGGGCCAGATACCCTGCATGCGCAGCAGAGGCTCTATGCCGGCGGCCTGCAGTACGGCTTTGACCTCATCCCAGCTACGACGGCGGCCGGGCCAGGGCACCATGCCGTTGGCCAACCGAACGATCAGGCGTGCCACGGCCGCCGCGGCCGTGCGCACGCTCTGCAGATCAACCTTATCTATGGTGTCAGCAGCGGTATGGGGCCACCCTCGCTGATCTCGTCCGCCCGAGGCGATGAACGCGCACGGAACCCCTTGCAGGGTGAAGGGGAAGTGATCTGAGAAGGGCACCAACTGCTCCGCCACGTTCACCTCGGCCGCCAGCTCCTGGATCAACTGACGGAAAGTGGTGGCCAGCTCAGGGCAGTTCTGCAGGCTCAAGGTTATCGGCCCGTGGCCGCCCACACAGTCCAGGTTGAAGAGGAACTGAACCCGGTCCAGCTCAGCTTCGTGCTGCCGGGCATAGGCAAAGGCTCCCCACAACCCCAACTCTTCTGCCCCGAAGCAAATGAACCGCACACGGCAGGGCAGGTACTCTGACTGGGCAGCCAGGACGCGCGCCACCTCGGTGACGGCGATCACGCCAGACCCGTTGTCAATAGCAGCCTGGGCGATGTCGTGGCCATCCAGGTGGGCTCCAACCATCAACAGGGGCCCCTCTCCATCATCCTGGCCTCGGGGTACAGCGGCCGGGATTTCCCCTACCAGGTTCCATGAGGTGGCCATCTCTGTGCGGTTTTCCATCTGCAGGTGGAGAGTCACCGGCCCGCGGCCGGCCCAGCGGATGAGCTCCTGGGCCACCTCATAGGCGATGCCGATCCCCGGTATCATCTGGTCAGGCCGCGTGTCGGCTGTATATAACAGGCTGCCGGTGGGCGCCAGCATCCCTGGCTCACCGTCGCTGAAGATGAACGCCGCTGCGCCGGCCTCTTTTGCCCACCCATATTTCTCCAGGCGGTGGACCGGCCTGGCCCCCGGGGGAGAGCCGTTCTTGACCAGCACCATCTTGCCCCGGGCAGCCTCTCCAGCGCGCTCGAAATCCTCCTTCAGCCCATAGCCGAGGTCCAACATCTCGGCGGTCAGGTCGCAGGCCGGCGCGTACGGCAGCGCCAGGCAAGGATAGGTGCGCAGGGCGGGAGCGGTCATGGTCAACAGGGCATGGCCCCGCTGCCAGACGGGGCAGGGGAACGGCTCTGGGTGGACATCAACCAGCCCATATTCCTGCCACAGCCGGCTGACCATTTCCACGGCGCGCGCTGCGCCTGCGCTGCCGGCCAGCCGGCCACCACACTCCAGGCACAGGGCCTCCAGGTTGCGGCCGGCTGTGTTGGTGGCCCAAATGCTGCCGCAAAGGGCACGGTCGAGGGCATATAGTAGTTGTTCGTCCATGGGTTTTAGTCAGTGCTCAAACGGTCATCTGGGGATCGAGGGCGTCTCGCAGGCCATCGCCCAGCAGGTTGAATCCCAGCACACTTAACATAATAGCCATGCCGGGGAAGAAAACCATATGGGGGGAAGTGCGCAGGAAGGGAATCGAATCGCCGATCATGGCGCCCCATTCGGGTGCGGGAGGTTGGGCGCCCAGGCCCAGGAACCCCAAGGCCGCGGCGAAAAGGATGGCGCCGCCCACGCCCAGGGTTGCCTGCACGATAAGGGGAGAGAGAGCATTGGGAAAGATGTGGCGGGCCATGATGCGCAGGTCCTTCACCCCGACCGCCTGGGCAGCCGTGATGTAATCACGGGCGCGGATGCTCAGCACCATAGAGCGCATGACGCGCGCATAGCCTGGGATGCCCACGACCGCCACGGCGAGCATCGTATTGCCCAGGCCGGGGCCGCGCACGGCCACGATCGCAATAGCCAACAAGATGGCCGGAAAGGCCAACAGGATGTCCATCAGCCGCATCACCACCGAATCCACAGTCCCGCCGAAATAGCCAGAGGCCATGCCCAACACGGCCCCTACCGAGCCCGAACCCAGCACGACCAGCACCCCTACCGTCAGGGAGATGCGGGTGCCGTGTATGATGCGGCGCAAGACATCGCGGCCCAAACGATCGGTGCCGAAGGGATGCTCAATGGAAGGGGCCTGTCGCGCCTGGCTGAGATTTGAATCAATGTGCGGGTCGTAAGGGTCAACGATGGGCGCGATCACGCCAATTGAAACGGTCAGCAGAACGATCACGAGCCCCACGCGGCCGTTCCAACTGGCCAGCAGCCGACGCCAGGCATCTATAAATAAGCCACGGGAACGGCGGATGGTCAGTTCGGCCTGGGTAGGTAGCCCAACACTCACAGTCATTGCCGGTTGCCTCAATGATAACGGATGCGCGGGTCCAGGTAAGCGTACGAGATGTCCACCAGCAGGTTGACGAAAACATAAATCGTAGCGCTGATCAGGACCGCACCCTGCACGATCGGATAATCGCGGCTGAGGATGGCCCGATAGGTCCACAGCCCCATCCCCGGCCAGGAGAAGATTGTCTCGGTTAGCAAGGCTCCGCCCAACAGGCCCCCTAACTGGAGCCCCAACACGGTCACCACTGGCAGGAGCGCGTTTTTCAGCGCATGGCGCATAATGACCACCTGCTCGCGCAGCCCTTTGGAGCGCGCGGTGCGCACGTAGTCCTGGCGTAGCACCTCCAGCATACTGGAGCGGGTGAGCCGGGCCAGGATCGGCATGATAACGGTGCTGAGCACAAAGCCGGGCAGGATCAGATGCCAGACCGCGTTCCAAAACAGCTTCAGGTCGCGCATCAGCAGGGTGTCTATCAACATGAAGCCGGTCTGGCGCACTACCGTCAGTTCCACGTCAATGCGCGCGCTAGGGGGCAGGATTTTGCGATTCACCGCCAGGGCGTAGATCAGGATCAGGGCCAACCAGTAGATGGGCATGGAGACCCCAATCAGTGCGCCAAACATGGAGAGGACGTCTAACCATGAATTCTGTTTGATGGCGGAGAGGATGCCGACCCCAATGCCGACGGTGGTGCCGATCAGCATGGCTACCAGGACCATTTCGATGGTTGCCGGCAGCCGTTGCTTGAGCTCGTCCATCACCGGCGTGCGGTTGATGATAGAGGTGCCCAGGTCCCCCCGTACCACGCGGCCCAGCCACTCGATATACTGGACATAAACTGGCCGATTGAAGCCCATCTGCTCGCGCAGGCGGGCGATATCCTCCGGCCGGGCGCGCTCACCCAGCATGACGATTACCGGATCTCCGGGGATCATGCGGATGAGCGAGAAGACCAGGATCGAGACACCGAACAGGACAGGGATAAGCGCCAGCAGACGGCGGACGATATACTGTGCCAAGGTGTGCTCCTGAGGCAGACAGGCGGCCGGCAGGCAGGCGATAGGCCCTGCCGCCGGCCGCCGCGCTGTGGTGGGGATTACTTGCTGCTAATCCACAGGTGCTCGTACCAGGAGCGGAAGACCACTGGCACGTACCCCTTCACCTCCTTGCGGAAGACAGCAGGGGTGCGTGGCCAGGCTACCGGGATGCGAGCAACATCGTCGTGGATCAGTTGCTCGGCCTCCTGGTAGATCTTCTCGCGCTTGGCCGGGTCCGGCTCGACGCGGCCCTGGATGATCAGTTCAGCCACCCTGTCGTTGGCATAGCAGTCCTCGGCCTTGGGCTGGCCGATGGGATGGTAGAAGTGCCACCCCAGGTAGTTGTCCGGGTCGCCGTTGTCGGAGCCCCAGCCCAGCATCCACATGGGGAACTTGCCCTCATTACGATGCTGCAGGTAGGCACCCCAGTCCTCGGTCTTCAGATTGACCTTGATGCCCACCTTGGCCAGGTCGGCGGCGATCGCCTCAGCGATGGCCTTGGAATCAGGGAAGTAGCCGCGGATGACCGGGATATACCAGAAGTCGGTCTCGAAGCCGTCGGGCAGGCCGGCCTTTGCCAGCAGCTCCTTCGCCAGCTCGGGGTTGTATTCGTACTGCTTGATGTCGGGGTTGTGGCCGAGGATGGAAGGCGGCTGGAAGGACTGGGCCGGCTGGGCATATTTGCCATAGAACGGCTCGATCAGGGCCTCCCAGTTGACGGCATGGGCGATCGCCTTGCGCACCTCCAGCTTGTCAAAGGGCGGGGTGCACTGCTGGAAGGCGATGTAACCGGTGCTCAGGGAGGGCAGCGGGTAGACAACGATATTCGGGTCTGCTTCAGCCGCGGGCAGGTCGGTCTGGGCCAGGTCGGCCTGTTGGATGGTGCCGGCCTGTAGTTCGGCGAAGCGGGCCGAGTTGTCGGGGATGGAGCGGAAGATGAGGCGTGCCAGCCGCGGCGGGCCTCCCCACCACTTCTCATTGCGCTCCAGGGTGATATGGTCATCGGGTATCCACTCGACGAACTTGAAGGGGCCAGTGCCCACGATCTTGCCGGCCGGGGTGCCATACTTGTCGCCCTGGGCCATCACTTCCTGGGGATCCAGCATGGAGAAGACGCCGCACAGGGAAAGTTTGGCCAGCAGCACGGCCGAGGGTTGGGCTAGCTTGAGCTTGATCGTATACTCGTCGAGGACCTCAACTTCCTCGATGGCCGATTCC
>DAOTZS010000010.1:0-6730 GCA_034434335.1 Anaerolineae bacterium | reverse complement strand
TAGGGGTGATGCTGCGGGCCAGCGCCTCACCCTCGATGGCCAGGGTGTGGTCTGCCACAGGCACCGATTGCGCCTTGCGGTAGAACTCGATGGCGGCCGGGATATTGCCCTTGCGGAGCGCTGCGTCCCCTTGATTGATCAGCAGGGTGTAGAGTTGTCGGGCGGCCTGGCCATTGGCATAGGTGGGCACTTCAGCCAGCAACACTTCCAGCCGGGCCTGCGCCTCGGCCAGGTTGCCATTGGCCAGGGCACGCATGGCATCGAGGTACAGGCTGCCCAGCCTGCGGGCATCGGCGGCCGGCCGGTTACGCGGATGGATGGCCAGGGCGTTGGAGAAGTACTCGAGGGCCCGTTGCAGTTGAGCCACATCGCCCTGCGCGTTATCAATCAGCGATTGGCCGGCGTTCAGGTAGCACACAAAGAGGAACTCGGACACCGCCTCAGCCCGGTAGGTGTTGTCCAGTTCGCGTATCTTCTCGAACTGACGGAGGGCCTCTTCCCACTGGCCCAGGTCGTACAACCGGCTGCCGTCGTCATAGAGGCTGGCCAGTCGGCGGCGCTGAGCTACGAAGTCGGCCTTGGCCTGGGCGTCGCGGTAGCTGCTGTCCATGGCCAGGATCTTGTCCAGCTCTGCCGCGGCTGCGTCCCACTCTTCCTGGGCAATGGCCGCCTCGGCCGCGGCATAGACCTGGGCCAGAAGCTGTTGTCGCTCAGCGCGGCTGAGCCCGAGCTGGGCCTCGGGATTGTTGGGGGAGAGTTCCAGAAGCCTTTTGAAGGCCGCCTGGGCCCCTTCGTAATCTCCCGCCGCCAGGCGGGCTTCACCCCGGTTGTAAAGCTCCTGTAGTTCGCGCTCTGAGGCCCTGGCCCAGGGCAGTTGATTCTGAAAGGCAATGCCCAAAAGCGCGATGAGGCCGACCAGGCCCAACACGATCAGCAGCCAGGTTTGCCAGGCGGGCCGGCTGGGCAGGCGTGCCCCGCGGGCCGGCAGGCGCTCGGCGAGCGAGTCCGGGCTGGCTGGCGCGGCTTGGGCATCCATGGGTGGCAGGTCGAGGGCAGTTTGGGGCGCCGCGGCCTGGAGTTGCAGGAACCAGCGCACCTCATCGAGCAGGGCATCCAGGCCAGGGCGATTGGGCTGTAGCTCTTTGAGGCGGCTGAAGCGGTCCAGGGCTTCCTCCCACGCCCGATGCTGATAGGCGGCCATCCCTTCGTAGTAGAGGGCCTCGGCCTGGTCGGGGGGTGGGACGACCCAGCCGCGGGCGCGCGGCGAGACCCCGTCGGCGTGAGCGGGGCGCTCACGGTTGCCGCGGGGTGTCTGTGCGCCGGTCCCTCGCAGAGGATCGGATGGCACCTCTGATGCCCTCTTGTCACCTTTGTTCATGTTGCCTCGGGCAGGCACCAGGCCCGCCCCTACCGTGACGAAGACCCTCCCCTGCCAGCCCGTACGGGCACAGCGTCGCTGTGCCCGTACCGGGGCGCAGCGGGGGAGGGCCAGGGTGGGGGCCAGCCTGCCGGCTCTGCGGAAGCCCCCACCCGGCCTGCGGCCAACCTCCCCCACCAGCCCCCCGTAGGGGGCGCGGCAGGGGAGGGTGGCTGTGGTCGCTAACTTGATGCCAATGGGCGACCACCAGGCCCGCCCCTACCGTTGGGCAGGCACCAGGCCTGCCCCTACCGTGTCAGACGCGGCCGCCGCAGAGCCGGCACCGGCCACCAATGGCAGATAGCCTTGCACGTTGTATGGCCAATCCTGAACCCGGATCTCGTCCACGAAGCTCCAGGTGTTGAACAGGTTATCCTCCCGGTTGTAGTTGGCAAAGGTGAGCTGGACGGTCTGGCCGGCAAAGGGAGAGAGGTCCAGCACCGCCCATTGCCAGCCGGTATCATAGAGCTGGCCGTATTGGTTAGTGGGATTGCCGGCGCGCAGCAACAGCGCCAACGGCTGCCCATCGGGTGTACTGACAGTGACCTCGAAGGTGTCTATATAGCGCTGCAAACGCTGGCTGAAAATCACGTCATAGGTGAGGACCCGATACCACAGCGTCAGGGTTGGCCGCCGGGCCTGGTCCAGCGCCGGCACGGTGATCGTCTGCGAGATGGCTGCCCGGCCTACGGGCACCTGGCCCGGCTCTTCGATGCTGGGGCCGTAATCGGGGGTGCCAAGCCGGGCTGCCAGTACGATGGTGCCCTCTGGACCCTCTGTGGGCACCACAGCCTTGCGCAGCAGGCCACCCGTTTCCCACTCGCTGAAATTGCCGGTGTCAAAACTGCCGTTGCGCACCGTTTCTACAATTGTGCGGGTCGTGCCATCGGTGTAGCGGCCAACGTTGCCAGCCTGGTCGTATGCCCGGCTGCGGAAGAAGTAAGTGTGACCGCGCTGCCCGTTGAAGATCGCAGAGGTGAGGGTGGTGCGGGTCAGCCAGTCTTGCCAGGTGCCCTCCCAGCCCACACGCACCTGGACGTCGAACTCTGCCAGCCCTGAGCCAGGCCAGGGATCGGTGCCCCACCATGATACCTGGAACTGCGGGCTGGGCTGATACCGGCTCAGAGCGCGCATGCGAGCCTCTGGGGCCTGCTGATCTATGGCCACAGAATACGAGCGCGGCGACTCCTTGTTGCCTGCCCGGTCCACACTGGCCACCTGTACGATATGCTGGCCATCGCTCTCCACCACCATGCTGGTCCCGAGATTCCAGCGGCCATTGTCCAGACGCCACTCGGTCTCCGCCACCCCGGATGCCAGGTCGGATGCCGAGAAGGTGAAGCTGACAGGGCCCAGGTACCAGCCGTTCTGGCCCAGGTTGCCGGTGATGGTCACCGCGGTGGTGGGCGGAGTTTGATCGTACCATAGGGCTTCTGGCAGCGCAACCGCAGTGCGATGGTCGCTGTTGCCGGCCCGGTCGCGTAGCCAGGCATAGACAGTATGCTTTCCCTCGCCGGGCACCTGCAGTCCATCCAGCACTTCATTGGCCGGGTAGAAGGTGCCATCGGCAGGGCCGGCCGGCGGGCTATGGAAGCGGATATACACGCCAGCGATCCCCGACTGATCCAGCGGCTCGCGCCAGAGCAGGCGGAAGCTGTTGTAGTGCTGCCAGCCCGCAGGCTCGGCGCGCAGGTTGACCGGCGAGGCGGGTGGGTCGGGGTCAATGCGCAGGGTGGCCTGGCGCACAGGTTCGCTGTTGCCGGCCACATCTGAGCTGTAATAGGCCAGCACGTGTTTGCCAGGTTGGGCCAGGGACAGCGCGGTGCCGGTCACCCAGTCGCCGCTGCCCAGCCGATAGCGGGTGCCGGCAACACCAGAGTGCGGGTCTACAGCGGCCAGGGTCAGGGTGATGGCCGAACGGTACCAGCCCTCGCTGCCCGGCAACCCCTGGATATTGAGGGTAGTGGTGGGTGGGGTAGCGTCGTAGCGCAGAAGGGGCGCCAGGGCGCGGTTGCGGTGGTCGGCATTGCCGGCGCCGTCCCGCAGCCACAGGTAGAGGCGGTGGATCCCTTCCCCGGGCAGCGCCAGGTTCTCCAGCCGGTTGGTCACAGGGGCCAGGATGCCGTCATCGGGGGCCTGCGGCTCGCGGTCCAGCAGGTAGTAGACGCCACTGATCCCACTCAGGTCGGTGGGATTCGCCCATTGCACGGTAAAGCGGTTAGCCTGGCTCCAGCCATCGGGGATGGTCTGCACGGCAGTGGGCGCGCCAGGGGCCGCGCTGTCCAGCTTTACCTGCACGGGGAAGCTGGTCTCGACGTTGCCGGCCACGTCAACCGAGTAGAAGGCCAGGGTATAGATGCCGTCGGCTGTCAGCCGGAATTCGGTGCCGGTCTGCCAGGGGCCATCGTTGATGCGATAGTAGGTGTTGTACACCCCTGAGGTGCTGTCGCTGGGGATCAGCCGCACAGTCAGGGGTGAGGTGAACCAGCCGTTCTGCCCCTGGCTGCCTTCGATCAGGTAGGCAGTCGCAGGGGGTGTGGCGTCCAGTTTCACCTGGGTGGAGCGGATAGCAGTTCTGTTGCCGGCTCCATCCTGGCCGTAGTAATCAATCTGGTAGTTGCCATCGGCGCTGAGGACGATCTGGGAGCCTGTCTGCCACTCCCCTCCGTTGAGCCGGTAGTAGCCAGTGGGGTTGCCGGATAAGGGGTCGTTCACGGTCAGGTCAAGGGTCACGGGCGCCGTATACCAGCCGTTGGCCTGCGGCGGACGTTGGGCAGTCAGAGAGACGGCTGGCGGGGTGAAGTCGAGGGAAACGGTAATGGTGTGCAGTGGCTCATCGTTGCCGGCCACGTCTCGGGCATAGTATTCGACCGTGTGGATCCCCTCGGTGAAGATCTGGAGCGAGGGCAAGGTGCTCCAGCCTGTCCCATCGATCTGGTTACGCACCACATCCACACCCGATCCGCCTGGCCCATCCACGGCGCTGAAGAGGATGGTCACCGTGGTGCTATACCAGCCGCCGGCCGGCTCAGGCGGATTCAGCGTTGCCGTGCTGATCGGTGGGGTGCCGTCAAACCAGAAGACCTGGGGATCAACGTTGCGATTCCTGTGGTCCACGTTGCCGGCCGCGTCCACCAGCCAGATATAGAGGTCATGTTTGCCATCGGCCGGCACTTCGATGTTGGTCAGGGTGTTGGTGGTGGTGACGAAGATGCCGTCGGTGGGGAACTGGCCCGGCCGATTGATGCGGTAGTAAGCGCCGACAATGCCCGACAGGTCGGGAGGGTTGGTCCACGTCTCAGCGAAGCTGTTGACGTTGGTCCAGGTGCGTGCCGGGTTGCCCTGCAGACCCGAAGGAGGCAATGGTGGCGTGCGGTCCAGGTAGAGGGTGACGATGGCAGCCGTCATATGGTCGGCGCGGCCATGTTCGTCCTGGAGCCAGACATAGGCCGGGTGCGCACCGTCGGCCGTGGGCGCGATGCCGGTGATGATACCGGTGGCTGCCACGAAGGTGCCGTCGGTGGGGCCGGCCGGAGGCTGGTCGAGCCTGTACCAGGCCCCGACAATGGCACTGACGTCGGGCGGGTTGGTCCAGGTGACGGTGAAGTTGGCCTGGTTGGTCCAGGCGGCAGGCGTGGCACTCAGGTTAAGGGGAGAGCCTGGCGGGGTGGCATCCACCCGGATTAGATAGCCGGGGCTCTCCTCTGGCGTGCCACCGTTTTCCGCAATGCGAAAGCGGATCAGGTTGCGATCGGCCGCATCGGGGAAATAGAGGCCGGTCACTGTGAGGGTGAGGGTGGTGCTGTCCTCACCGCTCACAGTCAGTCCACTGGTAGACCATGCCGACCAGGTGGCGCCGGCATCGGTGCTGGTGGCATAGGCTGCCGTGGCCGGGTCCAGGCCAGCCGCGGCCTGCGCTGTGACACTGCTGCTCAGCGGCACGGCCAGGGCCCATCCCGTGGGGGTGAAGTTGCTCCAGGTGACGTTTTGGGGCGCTGTGCTGCCAAGGGAGTAGACGGCCGTCGCCACGGCGCCCCACGCCAGGATAAACAACAGGCTTGTTATGAGGTGTAGACGTGGCTTTTTGCCAGGATTCATAACTATCCCCACCCTGGCCCTCCCCCGCCAGCCCCCGTAGGGGGCACAGCAGGGGAGGGGACATTTTAGCTTCCGGCCTCGAACCTGTAGCCGACCCCGCGCGCGGTGAGCAGGTAGCGCGGCTCATCGGGGTTGGGCTCGATCTTGGTGCGCAGCCGACGGATGTACACAGCCACCTGATTGGGGTAGCCCTCATACTCGGAGCCCCAGACCGTGCTCAATAATTGCTCATGGGTTAACACGCGGCCATTGTTGCGCACCAGACAGTGCAACAACCGGAATTCGATGGGGGTGAGCTCAACCACCTTGCCCGAGGGCAGGGTGACGCTATTGTTGAGGGGATCGAGGCGGAAGCCACTGACCACCAACTGGTTTTGGGGCTCGCCAAAGGTAAAGGCTTCGGCCCGGCGCAGCACCGCTCGCACCCGGGCCAGCAGCTCCGATGGCTCGAAGGGCTTGGCCAGGTAGTCGTCAGCGCCCAGGTCGAGGCCGTAGACCCGGTCGCTGGTCTCCCCTTTGGCCGAGAGGATGATGATGGGCAGGTTTGTGGTGCGCCGCAGGCGCCGCGTGACCTCCCAACCGTCCATGCCGGGCATCATCACGTCAAGGATCAGCAGGTCGGGAGCCTTTTCGTCAATCAGTCGGAGGGCATCCTGGCCATTGTCGGCGGTAAATACCGTATACCCCTCCTCGCGCAGCAGGAAGGCTGTCATCTTCAGGCTGGGACGATCATCGTCAACAACGAGTACTTTCATGGCGTACACACGCTCCTGGGGGCCAGATTTGCCGGCCAGATCAGGTTCACGGCCGCCATTATACCATCGAGAGGGGGGAGGGGCAAGCATTTTGTGTTCATATGATCCGGGATGGTTCAAAATTGGTTAACACTGTCTGCTCCCTCGGGCTTTCACTGCCCCTCACCCACCTTTGTCCCCCCTCTTCCATAGGGTAGGTTTTTGCAGGGTTGGGAGGCTGCCCGGCGATAAATCACCGGGCCAAGAGGGCAAAGCCCCTTCGGGGCTCACATACAGCCCGCAGGGCTTTGCCCAACCAGCCCGACGGTCTACCGTCGGGCTTACTTTCATGCTGTAAGGAAACTGTAAGCCGCGGCTATTGATTTGGTGGAACAAAACTGCTATAGTAATGGCCAGAATACGAGAGCCAAGACGAGCAAATCTGTAAGCTTTTTGTAAGGTTCAGACCGAATCTTCCCCT
>DAOTZS010000009.1:0-13961 GCA_034434335.1 Anaerolineae bacterium | reverse complement strand
TGTCAGGTCCCCCAGCCCAGGGGTGAAGACCTTGAACTCATCAGCCACCCGGATGTCGTAACCATAGGACGAAAGGCCATAGGAGATGGTACCGTCCCTTACCTGGCTTTCCACAAACGGTTCAATCATGCGGTGCGCCAGGGCCATCTGGCGGATCCAATGATCTGGCTTTAGCCCCATGAGCTGCTCCCTCCGCACCGGGTATGCCCTGCTTATTCAGGCCGATTGAAATCGCCCCTCCTGGGCACTTCGTGCCGGGTGTCGGCTTCCGCCGACACCCCTCATGTGTACATCACCAGAGAGGTCGGCGAAGGCCGACCTCCGGCCACAGGCCCAAAAAGGGTGACTTCCAGTCACCGCCTGAATAGTTATACCCTGATTATACCACCCGCGTGGCATGCCCTGGAAATTCAGATGCCCGGCACTGTTACTGTGCCGGGCATCTGAGGTCTCCTTATGCCTGCCGTTGATCTATTGGCACAAACGGCAGCCCCAGCTCGCCAATGTACTTGGAGGTGGGACGGATCAGACGGTTGTCGGCGTACTGTTCCATGATGTGGGCAATCCAGCCGGCCACCCGCGAAGCGGTGAAGACACATGTGTAATATTCGGGCGGGATGCCCAGCGCGTACTGGACCGTCGCCGAGTAGAAATCCACGTTAGGATAGATCCCCTTGGCTTCCAGCACCGTTTGCTCGATGCGCCGCTGAATCTCGTACAGGTGGCGCTTCCCATTTGCCTCACACAGCATCTCGGAATACTTGCGCAAATGCGTTGTGCGCGGGTCCTCCGTGCGGTACACCCGATGCCCAAACCCCATGATGCGCTGCCGGTTCTCCAACATCCCCTCGATATACTCCTTCACCATATCCACTCCGGAGATATTAAGCACCATCTCCATAACCCGCTGGTTGGCACCGCCATGGAGTGGTCCCTTGAGCGCACCAATGGCCCCCACAACCGCCGAATGCATATCTCCCAGGGTGCTGGCGATCACCCGCGCTGCAAAGGTGCTGGCCGCCAGCCCGTGATCGGCGTGCAGAACCATGAGAACCCGCATTGCTTTGCGCTCCAGCTCGGTGGGCGGAGTGCCCCGCAGCATATAGATGAAGTTCGACGACACTCCATAATCCGGATCCGGCGAGATCAGTGGCAAGCCTTGCCTGATCCGGTGCAGGTCAGCGATGATGGTGGGGATCTGCGCCAACAGCCGCCTCCCCTTGCGCCGGTTCGCTTCCGGTGAGATATCTTCCACATCGGGGTCAAAGTTGGCCAGCATGCTCACTGCAGTCCGCAGCACAGCCATGGGGTGACTGTGCGGTGGGGTAAGCCTGAGCATCTCCACCACCTGGCTGGGCAGCCGCATGTCGGCCACGATCTCCGAGCTGAAACGATCACGCTCGGCACGGGTGGGCAAGCGACCGTTCCAGAGCAAGAACACCACCTCCGAAAAGCTCGTCTGCTCTGCGAGGTCGTGAATGTCATAACCCTGGTAATACAGCCGACCGTGAACACCATCAACGTAGGAAATGCTGGTCTCTGCGGCAATAACACCCTCCAGCCCTCTGACTACTACTTTCTCTTGCGTTGTATCTGTACTCATCGGCTCCTCCTTACTTGCAAAGTGTATGGCCCTCCGCTTCTCTGTCCTGGACACTCGCGGTTTGACTCGTAGCGACGACTTTGGTCGCTCGGGACGCGCTGAAAGCGACCAAAGTCGCTACTACAAAGTTGGACACTGGTGATTTCACGGCATCTTCGGGGAAAGACAGCGTTGTCAGGAGCGCACAGTCAGCCTGGCGCCACAGCGTGGGAGGTGGGGAGAAGCGCAGATCGGTTGGGACCTTGCTACGTAACCCCCAGCGTAAGAGGGACACGCCTCGCGCGCCTCTCCCCGAGCTGGAATGACACCTATTGCAACGGTGGAAAGATCATTATACGGTGGGCATCGCCATCGGCCACGTAGACCCGCCCATCCGGCCCCACCGCGATCCCGGTGGGCAGGGTAAAGGACTGCGCATCATTGCCATATAACCCGAAAGTGGCCAGGAAGTTGCCCTCAGTATTGAATGCCAGGACACGATAGTTCTCAGGATCTACGACATAAACGATTTGGCGTGCGGGGTCCACAGCCAACCCCGGCTTGTTGACCACTGACTGGCTGGGCCAGCCGTCAATCGGCCACTGGGCCAGATAGACGAAGTGCGAGTCGAACTTCTGCACCCGACGATTCCATGTATCGGCCACATACCAGTTGCCGGCTGCGTCCTGCCCCAGGCCCACTGGCTCGTCAAAGCGTCCCTCCAGCAGGCCACCACCGCCATACTGGGCCACAAACTTACCATCGGGGGTGAAGACCTGGATACGCTTGTTGCCGGTATCCATGACGTACAGGTTGCCATCCTGGCCGATGGCGAGGGAACGCGGCCCATAGAAGACACCCGGGGTCCCCAACTCACCGCCAGTGGACTCGAAACGGCCCCACATGGTG
This sequence comes from Anaerolineae bacterium, assembly GCA_034434335.1. Lineage (GTDB taxonomy): Bacteria > Chloroflexota > Anaerolineae > CG2-30-64-16 > CG2-30-64-16 > DAOTZS01. The sequence goes on along the minus strand of DAOTZS010000009.1, from coordinate 11,470 downwards.
ACGAAGTTGCCCTGCGCATCGAACTTCTGGATGCGGTGGTTCCAGGTATCTGACACGTAGACATTACCATCCTTGTCGGCCGCGATCCCCCACGGCTCGTTGAACTGCCCACGGCCATCCCCCAGGCATCCCTCGCCAGTATCCATCTTACACAAGCTGCCCCACTGCCGCAAGAACGAACCATCAGGGTTGAAGATCTGCACGCGATGGTTCCCGGTATCGGCCACATAGATGCGGCCCGCCTGGTCCACCGCCACCGCGCGCGGGAAGTTGAACTGTCCCGGCGCAGTCCCAGGCACGCCGGTGATGCCGATTTGCTGCAGCGCGGTCAGCTCCCGCCGCTTCCCCTCATAAGGGCTGGGTTGCTCCTCACCCACAGCCACCGCCCCTGGAGGCACGCCCCAGTCCCATACCTGGGCCGCGATATCCTTGCGCACAAACAGCGAAAAGCGATGAACGGGATCCCACTGGGCGGTAGGGGTAGTGTAGCGGCGATGAATAACGATATCCCAAAACTGGCCCCGTTGTTGCGGGTCACGAATACCGGCCCACAGGCGCTCCCAGGTCAGCTCCTTGTACGTCTCCCTGGGCCACCAGATCAGACGGTAGTTGAATTCATAGTAGCGGTTCCCCAGATAAGGCCGCACCTTGCCCAGGTTCTTGTCGCCGGCGATCACCACGGGCGAGTCCATCGCGTCACGGCTGGGGCTGGCACCGTAGTAAACCTTGTTGGGGTAATCGCGCAGGTACCACTCCAGAGGCCAGGTAGCGTCATCGTCGTAGGCCACCCGCAGGGCATGATCTCCCACCGTCTTGCGCGAGATCTCCTCGATCTGGCTCATGGCCAGCTTGATGTCTGGGGTGGCATGGGCATAGACCATAGGCTCAATGGCATAGTCGTAGTTGATGTACGCGAACCGGAAAGCCACCCCCATGGTGAACACGGCCAGGATGCCCGCCAGGCTAACCGTCACCGCGCGCAGGGTCTGATCACGGCCCAGGGCTACCACCCGGTCATACATGAAATAAACCAGCACCAACGTGGCAATCAGCGCCAGCAACCACTGTGCCGAGCTACTTAACCCTTCCACAGAGACATCGGCAAACGGCCGGCGCGTGGAAGTAGGAAGGAGCCCCTTAAGCGCCACCAACAACAGCGGCACCATGCCCATCAACCAGAAGATGCCCTTGCGCCGGCCCTCCTGCCAGTTGATCCCGTCCACTACCCGGCCCAGCCACCAGGCCCCCAAGGGCACCATGGCCATGGCGAAGTAGGTGGTGTGCCAGGCCATTTTCTCGCCCACATAGGTGAATACCGCCCACGTCGCCAGGGGCCAGTACACCAGGAAGGCCTCGAACAGCCCCTGCACACCAGAAGAAGCCTCAGCGGCCGATGACGCACCTGACGAAGCAGAAGAGGTCTCGGCAACCCGACGCCTCTCCTGCCGACGCACTACTAGCTCACGCTCCGCTGCCTGCTTGCGTGCCAAAGATACCACCCATGCCACCCCTCCACCGATGCTGAGCAGCAGGGGCAGGAATTCGTAGAGGGGCACCAACAGCCAGAAGTAATACCAGGGCTGGCCCCCACGCGCCACCGCATGCTGTTCAATCCAATAGCCCAGGGAGCCGATCAACCCTGTGCCGACCCCCTGGCCATTGGTGAAAAAGGTGGTGAAGAAGAGCAGTTCGACGGCCCAGAAGAGGCCGGCGGCCACCAGCCAGCGGTTGCCCAGCCAGAACCAACCCAGCAACACACTGATCACGAACAGGATCACCAGCACCAGCACACCCTGCCAGACCAGAGCCAGGGTGATCTGGCCGGGATTGCTAAACTGGCTGATCTGCCAGCCCACAAGCTTGAGCACAATGGCGGCCGTAAAGGGCAGCACGAGGGTGCCGAGCAGAAAGATCAGGTCCAGGACGGGAAACTGGTGCAGCTTCAGGCGCCAGCTCAGCGCGGCCCAGGCAGCAGCCACAACCAGCGCCACCCCTCCGATCCCCAAAAGCAACATCCCGGCCACCCGCTGCTTCGAGATCAGAAACAGCAGGCCCAGGGCGAGGGCCGGCAGCGCCACCCCACAAGCCAGGCGGAAGAGGGAGCGGCGCTCTTCCTCGGGCCAGCGAGCCTTCCACAACTGGACAGCCAGCACCAGGACCAGGAAGATACCGAATAGCGCTCCGTAGATAAACGATGCCTCCATCGTCAGCAGCGCGAACGCCAGGGCCAACGCCACCCCCACCAGCCACTTCTGGCTGCGCGTCTCCAGGTAGCGGAACATAGCGATGACCAGCAACACCAACAGCGCGCTCAGCATCACCTCGTCACGGATGTAACGGCTGTAGTACAGTAGCGCCGGCGAGATGGTGTACATCAGCGCGGCCAGGAATGCACCTGTCCTGCCCAGCCAGGGCCGCATCAGCCACACCAGCCAGACCATCGCCACCCCAAAAAGCGCCACCAGTACGCGCGCGCTCCAATCGTTGACACCGAAGAGGAAGTACATCAGCGGGTTCAGGATGAACTTGAGCGGTCCATGCATCATGGGCTGGTGTTGATAGCCGCGGCCATCGTAAAGCTGAAACGAATAGACAGTATGCAGGCTCTCATCATGGCTCATCGCCCGCGCCCCCAGGCCGATGGTGCGGCTAAGGAGGGCAGCGATCAAAAGAAGGCCCCAGGCCCATTTCTCAGCATCCCATCGCATCAGCGTAATTACCGCCCGGTCGAGCATCCCAGGCTTCTTGGCTTCGGTATTCTCCATTAGCGATGCTCCTATGGAAGAATGGATAGATTCACTGGGCTGAGCGATCCACCCACAGCACTACCTTCCACTCCTCGGCCGGCGTCTTTGCCTCGCGATAAAGGACCCAACGCAGCCAGGCATCGAAACCGAGGAGGCTTTCCGGCCGCCAACTCTGCAACACGGTGAATTCCGCCCCAGTGTAATTGCCAGCGGGAGATAGCTGCTTATCGGCTGGTGTGATTACCAGAGGAGCAGGTTCCGGAGGCACGGCCGAAAGGACGCGCAAGGCCACGAAGTCGCGCAAATGCCAACGTAAGGTGGGTGCCAGAGCTTTTGCCGAACCCACCGGTAACACCAGATCCAGGCGCGCTTCACGCGCACCACCACCATGAAGCGCCGACAGGTTTCGCAACTCGGCCAACAAATCACCCAGGCCCGAAGCGGGCACCTGGGTCAGGGCCGCAGGCTGCCGCCATGCACCCCGATCGTAGTTCAGCGCGCTGAGCTGGCTGCCACACCAGAGCCCTCCCACTACCAGCGGCACCACAGGGAGCGCGCGGGCCACAGTTTGCCAGCTTCCCCAGTAACCGTAGGCCAACCACAGCAGAACAGCAAGGGTTACTGTGGCCACCCCTACCGCGGTGTAGAGCTGGCGCCACGAGGGGTTGTTCATCGGAGTAGAAGCGCTGGGCAGGCAAATCCCGGCAGACATCAACAGCGCCAGGGTAAGGCCCACCAGCAGCCAAGGATCAACTTCACGACGCCAGGACCAGACACCTCGCAACGTCCCTGCCACGGCCTGTCCTGCCAGCATGGCCAGCGGCAGGACCACCAGGCTCAGGTCGGCCGGATGCCGGCCGCGGCCTACCAGCGAGACGAGCAAGGCCAGCCCGGCCGCGCTGCCAAGAAAAAGGGCGAAGCGATCCCGCCGACGCCATGCCATCCCCAGGCCGGCCAGGCCAAAGCCCACCAGCAACGGTTCGCTGAGCAACAGCCGGCGTAAGATTTCCCACGGTGTGTAGTCTCCCGGGCCAGGTAGCACGCAGCTCACCCAGCTCCCCAGCAGATCGATCGCCGCAGCCAGCCCTTCGGGTGTGAGCAGAAAGAAAGTGGACCCCAAGACCAAGGCCAGCAGCCCCCCAACCAAGGCTTGCCGACGAGATGCCCTAACGCTCTGCCAAAAAGCCGAAAGATCGGCCCGCCAAAACCAGGCTGCTGCCAGCCCTACCAGCAGAACAGTATCTGCACCCGACCCGGCGGCCACCAGCAATCCCAGGCAGATTGCCAACCACACCGGGCGGCGTTCCCTGATCTTCTCTGAGCCCCCTGCAAAGGCAACCAGCAGCGCCAGGGCCAGCGTCGCAACCAGGCCGTAACCCAACCCCAGCCGGCTGGTGAAGACCGCCAGAGGCGACACAGCCCACAGGAAAGCCGCCATCAACGCCGCGCCGCGGCCAAGGCGGTGCCGCAAAGGATAGAAAAGCAGAGGACTCAGCCCGCCCAGCAGCGCCGGCCACCAGCGGGCCAGGGCGTCGCTGGCGCCAAACGGTGTAAACACCAGACGTTGCAGGCTGTACAACAGCGGGCTCACCCCGGTCAGGTCGGCTGGCTGGCCATTCGCGGCGGCCCAGGCTGGCAGCGCCTGGGCCGCCTCCGCCGGGCCCAACGGCTGCCAGGACAGCCCAATCAGCCGTACAGCCAGCCCCACCACCGTGGCCAGGCCGTACCCTGCACGCTCGACTGTCAGCCAATCAGCTAACGTCACATGCGAAGCCGAATGGGCTCGCCTCAATCCAGCTTCCATAGCGCCTCCGAGAGTACCAGGGTCACCTGGCTGCATAGATCTTCACCCCATCGCGATCGTACACCAGCTTCAGAGAGCGGTCAAAACGTGCCAGGCTGGCATCGCCGATGCCATACTTGTTCCGCTCCAGGGCACCCACATACACGTAATCTATGCCCCACCGGGCGAGCAGACCCGGCAACTCCTCCGGCCGAGCCGTACGATAGATGCGCTCCAATGCCTCAAGCCGGCCAGCGGTCAGATCGTTGTAAGCCTTGCCGCGCCATTGCATCTCATGGAAATCCCACCCCAGCAACGTAGGATTGCCGGTCGCCATAGACACCCGCCCCGCGCCCTCTGGGCTATACGAGCCACCGCTGGCCTCCAGGACCACGGCGGTTGGGGGCACATTGGCGCGCAACCACTCGATTGCCGCCATGTCGCCCGGATTGTAGCGCCGCAAATAGGCGAGGCCATCCAGAGTTGGCTCGGCTTGAAAGCCATCGGCTTTGCTGGGAATGGCTGCTACAGGATAACAAAGGCAGCCAGCGATGAGCAACCCAGCCAGTACCAGCCCCGGCACCTTCAGCCCTCGCGGGGTCGTGGCCACGGCCAACCGGCTCAGTCCATAGGCGGCAGCCAGCCCCAGCAAGACCCAGGCCTGGTAATAGAACTTGAAGACAGTGTTCATGCGTGTGCCAAATAGGTCACGCAGGTAGACGAACTCCACGCTGAGGGTGAGCAGCAGGGCCAGGCCAACCATCAACACGGCAAAAAGGTCCGACTGCGTAAGGCCGTTGGCCGGCGCTGCTTGCCCGCTTCCTTGCTGGACCGCACCCTTTGCTGACAGCCGTGCCCACAAGATGGCACCAGACCAGGCAATCAGGCCGGCTAATAGCAGAAAGGTCCAAGGGGTAGCCAGCCGCACACGTGCCACCAGCCCTGCCAGTTGGGCCAGCGAGTGCCCACCCACATTGGCTGCTACAGCCGGGTCCTGAAGCAACGTCTCAGCATAGGCACGGCCCTGCGGCAGAATGGCGAACCCCAAGATGATCAGCACCACCAAAAGGAGGGGCAGGCCAATGGTCCAGGGCAAGAGGCGAAGAACTTGCCTCAAGATAGGATAGCGCACATCGGGCCTGAGCTCCGTCACCTGTCCCTGCGCATCACCTGTGCCAGCCACCGGCCGGCCAGGTTCCAGGCTCAGCAGCGCAAACAGGAAGACCACCACGACCAAGAAAGGACCGAACATCAGCAGAAACTGACTGAGCCGGGTGGGGAAGAGGAGGTTAGGGAGTACGCCGCCCAGTTGCGACTGGAAACCCATATAAAAAGGCAAATAGCACAGCCATCCCAACAGGGCAAAGATCACCGCTCCACTGGCGGCCCGGCTCACGACACCCCAGGTGAGCCCCTCTCGCACTGCCAGCCCAGCCCCCAGCGCCAACGTTGCCAGGGCGACATAGATTGGGAAATCCCACGTGTTGAGGAATGCCAACGCGCCCAGGGTCACGGCGTACAGGAGAATGCCAGGTGTACGGAGGCCAGTTACATCGCCAAGCCAATGCCACAGCGAGCGAACCTCGAGCTTCGGGCCCTGTGTCTCCAGGCTAGAGAGCAACAAATTCAGCGCTAACCCAATCGCCAGCAACGCGAACGGCAGGGCCAGGACGTGTGGATGCATATCGCCCAGCAAGAAGCTGAAGAAGGGGAACTCATCAATGACCTCGACCGAGTTTCCCAACAGGTCCTTGTCATGCACCACTCGCGAAGCCCGCCACCACCACCAGAAACCGCCAGTCCACGTGCCCGAGGGCGGGCTGCTCGTCAGGTTCTTGATGTCCAGCCACTGGATCCAGGCCAGGGGCAACCAGCCACGGTTATAGGCCACTTCTACCAGGCCTTCCAGATTCCCTATAAACCCAACCAGCAACGCGCCAAGCAGCCCATAACGGATACTGCGGCCCCAGCCTGAACCACCCCGCCCACTCTCTGCCAGCTTCACCAGCTCATAGGCCACCCCGAACGCTCCTACCATGGCCAAAGCGTACCAGGACGCCACACCCAGGTTGAACCCCACCGCCGGTTCCACACCTGTCAGGCGGATCAGCATCCCCAGCATCACATACCCGAAGTAGTAATAGCTGATGGCGTAGCCTGAAAGCCAGGGGTCGTGAGGGGGAAAGAAGCGGCTGCCCAGCACCCCATTGACGAAGGCAAACTCCATCGGCTTTTCGGTGCCGGCGATATCGGGATTATACGCCCTGAAGACAGTCCACCCAACAAACACGAGCAAGAAAAGCAGTTCCGTGCTCAACACGAGCGGCCAGTTAGCGCGCAACCAACCCAAGATCGGCCGCCGGGAGGTGGTAGAACGGGAAACCTGGTGCCACGCTCGTCGGCCCAACCAGGAAGAGAGGGCCGCAAGGCCTGCCACTGCCCCCAGGCCGCCGCCGGCCGTATTGGGGAGCAGCCGGAAAGTGCCCCCCAGCCAAAGGAAAAAGGCAGCCAACAACAACCCCAACGGCTTAGCCAGCGCATAGCCCCGGCCAGGCAGACGGGCAAACAGGCACCACGTCAGGGGCAGAGCCATCAGGCCCAAGAGTTGAAGCACCAGCCACCACAGGAAGGCAGATAGAATCATCTTGCTAAGCGCTCAGCTATGGATTCCGCCACGAGATAGTCAGAATCATGACGGGCAAATCGTTGGCCAGAAGTGACAAGGTCTAGCTACAGTCGTCTACATCGATCAGGATTACCTTGACGGGGACAGCCGGGAAATGCCGTTTCAGTCGTTCAATATCGTATACCAATCGTTCTCTCTTCGCTGATCTTAATTCTCCTCGCCGTCACTTGAGCAATGACTTCATAGACCTCGCGCTCATGTTCTGGGTAGCGCACCCGCAGAATCTCAGCTCCACCCAGATGGGAGTATTCGTAGACCACTCTCATTCCTGCTGCTCCTGCGCGACGTACGATGCCGGCTGCTCAAATAGCTGCGGCTGTACCGGGGCTGCCCCCAGACGCACAACCTGCGGCGGAACACTGATTTCAGGCATATCCGGGTCATAGACCGATCTCGTCATTGGCCTGATACGCAAGGATTTCCACTAAGCTCACCCTTTTTTGGGCCCCTTGAAGTATCTTTTGTTGGGATACTTCTAAGGCTTGCCTAGTGCTTTGTAAAGCTGGATTCTACACTTTCCGGATTGACCCCCACCCCCGGCCCGTGCTTGCCTCCCGCGCAGCGGGACGCCCCCTATCAGGGGGCGGGGAGATCGGCATTAAGGTGGTTTCTGGGGCGGCTTCGCCGCCCCAGAAACCACCACACTTGGGATTTCCCCCGCTCTCCCCTCCCAGGGGAGAGCGGGGGAAAGGGGGTAAGAGGGGTAACGCACTGACTGCAAAATGCCAGAATCTAGCTTAACACGGCACTAGATTATACGGTGGCGACGTGACAACCAGCTTCACAAACCCGTCAGGAATGTGAGGCAGTAGATCGAGACAGTCACCTTCGTAGAGAATGAAGTCAGCCATCGGATCAAACGCTGGAGCAATCTTGACCTTATCCATGAGTTACCCCCATATCACTACAACCTGGATGCAACTCGCCATGGCAAACAACGCGCGCCTCGGACCCCGTCAGCTTCCCTTTTAGTACAGATGACCAGCCGCCCACCCCTGATGCATATGGTAACTGTAATTCTAGCATGACGAGCATACAGAGCCAAACCATCATAGACCCAGTCTCTCCAGACCACTCACAACCCTCTCACACGGTAAACCGTCACCCGCTGATTGCGATACACCACCTCCAGATCACCCAATTCCACCATCACATCGAACTTGCGCAACCCTTCGGACGGGAAGAGAATACGCTCCAGAGTACCGACGTAGATATAGCCCACCCGTAGATCGCGCAGCAATTGCCTGGCCAGGGCAATATCAGTTGTGCGAAAGAAGGTCTGACCAAGGGTCGTCCGCTCGGCCACCTGGTCGGCAGGCCGCTGCTCATATTGATGCTGACCCACGAACGTGGGAAATCCTGTCAGGCTGGCAACCCGTAACCCGCCCGCGCGATAGTAATCATAGCCGACATGCTGACCCCCGATATCATATCCTCCGGCCGGCGCCTCGGCCACCACCGGCGTGCCAACTACGTAGTCCAACAGCCAGCGAATCGCCTGAAGGTCGTAGCTCAGTTCTATAGTATGGTCGGCGTCGGGCCAGGTGTAACGCCCAACCTGCATGAATGCGGTGCCATCCAATGTGCCAATAGGCGGCCGGGGGCCCGGAAACCGGTCGGCAACACGTGCCGGGACCCCAAAAGGCAGGAAGATGAACCCGCAACCTAACAGTGTGACCACCGCCCATCGCCATGGCATTTTTATCCAGGGTGGGCCGAGGCCCGAGGCCCTCCACAACCTCGGCAGGACGACACCGCCCGCCAGCCCCAGGAACAACCACGCCGGCATCGAGAACTTGAACACCGTGTTCATCCGATACCATTCGGTGCCATGCAGAAAGTCGCGCAAGTATACCAGCTCTGTACCAGCGAGGATGGCCAGGCCCAAGGCCAGCAACAGCCCAGCAAAGGCATCCTCGGCCTTGCGTTCGCGCGCCAATACCCAAGGGAGCGCCAGCCCAAAGGGCACCACGGCCAGCGCGGCGGTAGGTCGCCCTGCAACCGCCAGCAACATCCCGACGCCTGCCCAGATCAGCAATCCCAGCAGACGCAAATGAGCAGGCCGACTCGTGGCCCACATAGGCTGTTGGGCCGACACCTCGGGCTCTTCCGTGCTTTCAGATCCGGTCCTGCCTGGGGAAAGCGGCCGCGGCCGGAGCAGCTCGACCAGGACAAAGCTATAGGCCAGGAACAAGAAGAAACCCCAGACCCATAGCCATGCATCCAGTGGGCTCCCTTCGGCGGCCCAACCCAGATACCGTCTGAGCAAACCTCCGTCTGTGTCCCCAACCTGTGCCTGATAATGCACGTAAAACGGCCCGTAAGCGCCCCAAGCCAACAGCCCTATCGCGACAACCCCAAGGAGGGTGGCAACCAACCCGAGAGGCTGTCTCTGCCTCCAGGCCGCCAGCGCCAATGCCCCCACCACCAACACGAGATAGGTCGGCAGGTCCCAGGTATTGATAACTGCCATAGCCCCCACGCTCAGAGCAAGTAGAAGCAGATTGGCGACCAGCCAGCGCCGCTGGCGAGCGTCCACCTCTGCCGACTGCGCACCAGCAAATCCCAGCACCCAGTTCAGCGCCAGGCCCACCAGGGCCAGCCCGAACGGCATGGCAATCAGATGCGGGTGCAGGTCTGCAAAGGTGAAAGTCCATAGGGGAAACTCGTTGATCGTATAAGGGATCACCCGGCTCACGGCCCAATAGTCGTAGTCTAGCCCTCCCTGGCCAGTCAGCAGCCGAGACAACCCCATCGCCACGGCAGCCAGGAAGCCTCCTGGCGCTGAGGCACCACCGCCCAGCCGGATCAGGCTTCGCCACAACTCCCTGCCCGAAGCCAGATTGCCCATGATCACCACCAGGAGCACGGACAGGATGGGGCCAGCAGCCCGATAGCCGGACAGCAAGGTTGACCGAGGCTCAAACCCCACCCGGCGGTCTCGACCCCCTTCGGGTATTGGCCTGCCAAGGCCCCCGGCCAGGCTCATACCGACACTGAAAACACCCAGAGCAGTCAAGGCAAACAGGGCTGGAATTGCCAGGTTGAAGGCCACTTCGGGCGCGATACCCGTCAACTTGATGGGCAGGCTGACCAGATAAAGCCCGTAGTAATAGTAGTTGATGATGCCGCCGGCGAAATAGGGGTCATAAGGCGGGAAATGAGCGCTGCGCAGGATGGCGTTCAGAAAGGCAAACTCCATGTACTTCTCGCCGCCGTTCCAGGGCTGCCAGAGGTCGGGGTTCAGCAGGCGGACAAGGACAAACGCCACAAAAGCCAGGGCAAAGACCGCTTCCTCACCCCAAATCAGGCGGCGCTGCGTGGCCCAGAAGCGGGCCAGCATCTGTCGTTGGGCCTGCCAGGCCAGCCATCCCGCCAGTGCCAGCAGCGCCAACAGGAGCGCGACGACCCAGGCCCGGTTCTCCCACCAATGGAGGCTGACCCCCAGCCAATGCACCCACCCTACCAGCAGCCATCCCAAGGCCCTGGCCAACCCGTAGCCCTTATCGCGTAGCCCCCTCAGCAAGGGGAAGAGCAATGGCCACGCCAGCCAGCCGAACAGGCTCACGACAAACCACCACAGCAGCGCCGCCACAGATGCCCAGGTGGCTGCGAAGCGGTTCCACCGGAAATCGTGCACTGGTGGAAGGGTATCTACCGGCTCCTTGAGCGTAAGGGGTGCCTGGGGGGCCGGCGCCTGGGTCCAATAGCGCGCACGGCCCGGAGGCCGGGCTGCCAGGGTTGGGCCCACTCCCTGCCCGCCGGCGGAGCGGATCAGCGTGGGAACCACGCACCCCAGCGGCAGGTAACGCCCCAACCGCGCGCGCAGCCGTGCAGCGCTCAGACGTTCTACGTTGGCAAAGATGAATACCCGGGGGTGATCGTAAACCGTGAAGCTCTCGTCCGCGTGGTCATCGGGGATCACCAAATGGCCCAGACCTGGATAGACGGCAAACTCGGCCACAAGCTGATAGCCCAGCTCGCCACCCCAGAGCAGGCGATAATACTGGCTGGTCAGCGGATAACGTCCCGGCAGACGGCCTATCGGCCTGTACAGCCGATTGCTGGCAATGATCAGGTAGTCCGCACTGCTGAGCTCGGCTACCAGCAGGTCAAGCTTTTCTGGTGTGTCCGGTTCGTAGAGGGGCAACTCTACCCGCTGGTACTCCCGCAGCGCCGGTCGGTCGGGGAGCTCATCCATCCTGAGAGGCAACGCGTCATCCCAGTGTTCGGTCAGCAGCTTGCTGCCTTCGG
>DAOTZS010000008.1:0-10621 GCA_034434335.1 Anaerolineae bacterium | reverse complement strand
CCGATCAGCGGCCCGCCGGGGTGGGAGCCATTCCCGGTGCCCGGCGGCATCGGCTGGATGACCAATAGCAACCCTCTGGTGGCGTGCCAGCCCGTGCAGTTCGTCGTGCTGCCGCCATTAGGCGTCCCGATCGGCGACGTGATCTGGCTACACGTGACCGACAAGGATCACCACAACCTGGGCTACGTCATCAGCCAGCGGGTGTAGCTATAGGTGGTAAGCGCAGATTCGGCCTGGTTGTCGTCCGGGCTCGATCCCGATTGCTGATATCCCTGCGCCACGAATCCGGCGACCGGGCCGGCAGCTTGACAAATCCGATGCTACGCCGTGCAAGCGAACCAAATCGGTAAACAATCCCGAAAAAGAGAAGAGCCCCGCTGTCGGTGCCAGACCGCGGGGCTCTCGTTTCAATGGCTCTGGGCACTGACGGCTTACGGCACGGTGAAGCGGAAGACCCAGGGCCCAGCCAGGCGGACATCTTCGCCCGGCCGCGTTGGATCGCATCCTATCAATTCGGTCACCGTCAATGTCCACAAGCCCGACCGCCTGGTAAGAGCAGCGGGATAAGTGACACGGTGGCAATTTGCCTCACCATCCCCGCTGAGCCGGCTGACCATCCCGGCGAAGAGTTTCTGCCCGTCGCCAGCGTCCAAAGCGGCAATCAACGTCCACTCTCTGGTACCTCCGTCGGACGGTTCAAAGCACACAGTAGCCCGCGTCTCCGAGGGGGTGATTACCACTCGCTTCAGCCTGACGGCGACCCCGGCTGCCTCCACGGTCTGCTGCACTTCGACAGTGCGACCAGGGATAAAGGGCACGCTGAAGTCGAAGGTGAAGGGGCCGCCCACTATCTCCTCACGTGAAGTCATCGCCGGCACCACTATGACCGTTGAACTCGACGGTTCGGTTAGGGGAGCGGTGAGAGTGGGGGGAGCCTGGTCCACCGGCACCAGTTTTGCCAGATGCATGGTGAGGCGCAACCGTAGACTTGCCGGCGTGCCTTCCACAGGGGAAGCATCGAAGGAGGTCACGTAAACCCCTTCCCCAGGCGGCAGTTGAACCCCCAGGATGTCGGACGCGCCGGTAACGCCGGCGCCGGCCATCTCGGAAAAGACCGTGCCCTGCTCGTCGGTCAAGTTGATCCGGCTGACATGGAGCCTCTGGTCTGTCAGGCCCTTTACCGTATAGCCAACGACAATCTCGTTGGCGTCGGCGTAGGCCCGCTCCAGGGTGACGGTCACGCCGTCCAGGGTTTGGCTGAGATGGAGCTCCTGAGCCAGGTGGGCCTCTTCGATATGCCGCCAGCCGGGGAAGAACTGGCGAAAAACCTGGCTGAGCGCCGGGTTTAGCGCATAAGCCACACCCCCGAACAGCAGTATGGCCCCTAACATCAGGCCAGCCCAGCCCAAACGGGTGGCAGGCATCCATGGCGCCCGCCGGAGCGCTCGTCGCTGGGGCTGTAACCGCGCCCGGATCAACGGCCACAGGTCCAGGCTGGCGGGCACCTCCCGTTCAGCGAATTCGTGCAAGATTTGGGTGACTTGCTGCTCTTTCATGGGTTTACCTCCTGCTTGAGATCTCTCCACGATGGCCGCGGCTCTCCTGACCAGGCTTTCTCGCCTCCGTCAGGAGACCTTCAGCAATCAGAGGAGGCGAATGGGGAGGAGGCAAACGGGGGCCATCATCTTTCCTCACGTCCCGATCCCGAGGCTCCTGGCCACAGAGGGCGCAGCAGCGTCCGCAGGCGCTTCTGCGCGGCGTGTAGGCGCCATTTGACCGTGCCCGGCGGACAGGCCAGTTCATCGGCCATCTCTGCCTCGCTCAGGTTCAGGTAGTAGCGCAGGACGATTGCCGCCCGCTGTGCAGGTGGCAGTTCGCCCAGCGCGGCCCAGACGGCCTGGCGGAGCTCTGCTGCTTCCACCCAGTCGTCGGGGCCGGGCGCCGGATCGGCCAACAGCTCGGCCAAAGAAGTTTCTTCTCCCTGGGGATTGGCCTCCAAGGGGACCTGGTACTGGCAGCGGGCGGCAGCTTTGATGGCGTCGTTGACCACGCCGCGCAGGAACCAGGGGCCGAAGGGCCGGCCGGCATCAAATTGGCCGATGCGTTCGTAGGCTCGCAGGAAAGCCGCCTGCACGATGTCTTCGGCCAGGCCGCGGTCGTGGGTGATCAGGTAGGCAGCCCGCACGGCCTGCACCTGGTACTTGCGCACCAGCGCCTCCAGTCCGCTGATGTCGCCTCGTTTCAGTCGGGCGATGGCTTCCTGTTCCTCCATTCGCCCCCTCTCGATAGGCTATTGATGAGGATTCCCTGCTGATATTATCCGCGAACTGCCCCAAAGGTTTGATCTTGATAGGCAATATGGGCTCTCCGTTCCACGCTCCCTCAGATTGATCGGCGCTCTGCCCCCCTGACTTTGACAGGGCCCTACACGGGCCCTGGTGTTTCTTGACAGGAGAGCATAATCTGCATAGAATCGAAGTGTACTGTGAACGGACAACGGTTAACAGTTTTCCCCCAAGATCTGCCCATTTTATAGCGTTGTGTTCTTGACTGAGGTGTCGGTTGGTGTCAGTTCCTGAATTCTCACATATCCTCTCTCCGGTCGTCAACCGCACCCTCTCTGACGAGGTTGTGGAACGCCTGCGAAAAGCTATCCTCAATGGGCACTTCGCGCCAGGTGAGCAGTTGCGGGAGGCCTCCTTAGCCGAACGCCTGGGAGTCAGCCGTGGGCCAGTCCGGGAGGCGCTCAAGCGGCTGGAGCGCGAGGGCCTGGTGGTGGTAGGGCGGAATCGCCGCACGTATACTGCGCGCCTCTCTCTGCAGGACCTGGAGGAGCTCTACAGCTTGCGCAGCGCCCTGGAACCTCTCGCATTACGGTATGCTTGCCGGAGGGCAACCCCAGATGACCTGGCCGCGATGCAGGCGGTGGTGGATACCATGGCCGAGTACCTGGCGCGCGGCATTACAGAACAGGAGGCGGCAGAGCTCGACCTGCGGTTTCATGAGCTCATCTACCAGGCCAGCAGACATCAGCGGCTGTTCAAGTTTTGGACCAGTCTTCGTCATCAAATCTACATCTTCCTGTTGAGCCGGAACGTAGCAGATCCTGATTTCCGAGACCAGGCAGTCCGGGGCCATCAGGAGATCCTCGATGCCATCAAGGCGCGTGACGAGGAACGCTGTGTGATGATTATCGAGGCGCACTTACAGGTTGGTTACGATCGGGCGCGGCGCAGCTACAAGCCAGCCAGTTAGTACCGCTTATCGTCCGTATCTCTTGCCATCCAACCCGACAACATCATCGCGAGGCTTAGCCATGAAATTGATCACCTATGTCCATGAGGGCCAGCTCCGCCTCGGGGCTTTGCGCGACACCCCTCGCAGCATGCGAGTGTTCGATCTCAACCGCCTGGACCCGCGCCTGCCTGCGGATATCCTGTCCTTCCTGGAGGCCGGTCCGGCTGCTCGCCTGTTAGCAGAACTGGCGCTGGCCGCAGCACCCCCCACAGCGGGCCTGGACCTGGACGAGATTTCCCTGAAGGCTCCTATTCCGCGCCCGGGTAAGATCATCTGCATCGGCCAGAATTATCTGGAGCATGCTGCTGAGTCCAATGCGCCAGCCCCGCCGCACCCGATCATCTTTGCCAAGTTCGCGAATTCCGTGATCGGGCATGGCGAGCCGATCGTGATCCCCGCTGCGGTGAAGAAACCGGACTACGAGGGAGAGCTGGCCGTGGTGATTGGCCGGAGAGGCCGCGATATCCCCGAGGCAGAGGCGCTCAATTACGTGGCTGGCTACATGTGCCTCAACGACGTGAGTGCCCGTGACTGGCAGAACCGTACCAGCCAATGGGTGATCGGGAAGACGTGTGACACTTTCTGCCCGATGGGCCCGGCGCTGGTGACCGCAGATGAGATTCCTGATCCCCAGAACCTGGTTCTGCGCACAGTGATTGGCGATGAGATCCTGCAGTTGGGGCACACGCGCGATATGATCTTTTCGGTCGCATACTTAATCGCCGACATGAGCCGGGTGATGACGTTGGAGCCAGGGGATGTGATTGCCACCGGCACACCCTCTGGGGTAGGGGCAGCACGTACGCCCCCGCGCTGGCTGCGGCCGGGAGATGTGGTGCGCGTGGAAATCGAAGGGGTCGGCGTGCTGGCGAACCCGGTGGTAGCAGAGGCAGAACGCTGAGCTGTTGTACCTCTGCCCGGGAATAAATGCTGTACCGATACGTCTTCTTCTGAAGCCTTGCTGTAACTATTCAGGCCGATGGAAATTGCCCTTCCTGGGCACTTCGTGCCAGTTGGGGCGACCCGCCGGATCGCCCTTCCGCCGACACCTTTCATGTGTGCATCACCAGAGAGGTCGGCGAAGGCCGACCACTGGCCGCAGGCCCCAAAAGGGTGACTTCCAGTCACCGCCTGAAAGTTGCGCCTTGCCTGCCTCTTGCCCGGCGTGAGGGGCTGTGATGCTACCAAAAGAGCGCGTGATCGCCGCTTTGGAGTTCAGGCGCCCGGATCGCCTGCCAGTTGGTGAGATAGGGGTTGACTACACCATCACCGAACAGGCGCTGGGCCGGCCAACCCTCTACCGCGCCAAATGGAAAGAATACACTGCCCTCTGGCAGGGCCGGCGGGACGAGTACGTTGAATCGTGCAAGCGCGACATTGTGGATCTGGCGCGCAAGTTCGAGCACGATGTCGTGCCTGTGTTCCTGGTGCCACCGCGCGGGGTATTGCCGCCGCAGCCAGAGTTCCTCGGCCCCTACCGGTGGCGTATGCCCGACGGACGGGTCTATGCCTATTCTCCTGAGAGCGAGGGGCATCAGTTTCTCCTTTCCCATCCCAATTTCACCCTGGACGACATTCAGGAGATTCCAGCGGTCTTCGATGAATCGCAACTGGAGCTGGTGCGTCATGTGGTCAAGGAGATGGGAGGCACGCATTTCATCCTGGGACGGCCCGGAGACGGCATCTTCCCGCTGATGCGCTATACGCTGGAGTTCATGTTAACCGGCATGGTCCAACAGCCAGAGCTGGTTCAGCGCATCATCGAGGTGGAAACCAGGTATTGCATCGCTGTCATGGAAGTGCTGTTAGATGCCGGCTGCGACGGGGTGGTGCCCACCAGCGACGTGGCCAGCAACAAGGGCCCCTTCATGTCGCCCAGGATGTTCAGACAGTTCCTCTTCCCCTGGCTGAAGGCGGAATGCGACGCAGTCCATCGCAAGGGTGGTTATTTGATCAAGCATACTGATGGCAATGTCTGGCCGATCCTGGACCAGATGGTCGAGGCCGGTATAGATGCCTGGCATGGCATCCAGCCGCGCATAGGCATGAGCCTGCCGGCGCTCCAGGAACGCTACGGGGGCCGTCTCTGCTTCTGGGGAGGAGTAGACGTAGACACATTAGTAGCAGGCACAGAGGAGGAGGTCGCCGCGGAGGTGCGGGTGGCCTTCGAGAGCGCGCCCCGGGAAGGCGGCCTGGTGCTTACCTGCGGCAATAGTGTGATGGTAGGGGTGAAATACAACAACTATCTGGCGATGCTGCGTGCGGCAAAGCAGTGCGTGTTCCAGGACTGAGAAGGCGGGGAGATGCTCACGTCTCGCGAGCGTGTGTTGTGCGCGCTCAACCATGAGGAACCCGATCGGGTGCCGATCTTCTTCGGCACCTCGGGTGCCACGACGATGTTGGCTGACGCGTACGAACGGCTGAAGGCCTACCTGGGGATTCAGGGCGAGACGAAGGTGTTCTGGCGGGCGCTTCAGTATGCCTTGATCGACGAAGAAGTGCTGGTGCGCTTTGGCTCCGACGGCCGGCCATTGATCCCTGGCCCTGCACCTTCGTCCCTTGATCGAGAAGTATCGGTTGATTGTTTTGTGGACGGGTGGGGCATCCTCTGGCAACGGAAGCCCGGTTGCCCCTACTTCGAGATTGTTCGGCATCCCCTCAGTGAGGCCCTCGTAGATGACCTGGAGCGCTATCCCTGGCCCGATCTGACACACCCCGGGCGGTTCCTGGGGCTGGTAGAACAGGCGCGTGCGATTCGCCAGGCCGGCTATGCTGTCGTAGCCTTGAGTGGGATTTCCCCTTTCGAGTATGCCTATATGCTGCGCGGTGTGGAGAACTGGCTGTTCGATCTGGCGGCAAACCAGGATTTTGCCCTGGCGCTCATGCGCAAGCTGACCGACCTGATGCGCGGTGCGGTCATCAGGTTGCTCGAGGAAGCCGGCGAATACATTGATGTGATTGTTACCGGGGACGACCTGGGGAGCCAGAACGCGCCGCTGATCTCGCCTGAGATGTATCGGCGCCTGATCAAGCCGTTCCATGCTGAGCTGTTGGGAGAGATCAGGCAACGCACGAAGGCAAAGATCTTCTACCATTCCGACGGCAACGTGTATCCGTTCATCGGTGACCTGATCGAGATCGGGGTAGATCTGCTGAACCCGGTGCAGGTCTCGGCCAGATGCATGGGGGATACGGCGCGGCTGAAGCGGGAATTTGGGGACAGGCTGGCGTTCTGTGGCGCGATTGACACGCAATGGGTCCTGCCGCACGGTACGCCAGATGATGTACGTGCCGAGGTGCGCCGGCGCATCCGGGACCTGGCCCCTGGTGGGGGTTATATCCTGGCCGCGGTCCACTGCATCCAGCCGGACGTTCCGCCCGAGAACGTGTGCGCCATGTTTGACGAGGCCCTTGTGGCGGGCCGGTATCCGCTTGCCGTGTGAGCTACAGTCATGAGCTAAACATAAGGGCGGCAGAAGGCTGAACGCTGTCCAACTCCACGGCTCTGAACATGCGATAAGGTGAGAGAATTACAATCGGCCCAGGAGGTACAGTGGTACAGGCAAGTAGAGTGATCCCAAAGCCGGGACGGTTTCTGACCATCATGCGTCAGATCCTGAGTGTGCCCGAGGTGGGGGTTATCGTTCCACTGGCGATACTGGTAGCGGTGTTTACCCTGGAAAACAAGGCCATGATAAGCCCTGCCAATATCGCCACAATGTTGCGCTCCATGTCATACACAGGGATCATTGTGGTCGGGCAGACCTTCCTGATCATCTCGGGCGAGATAGACTTGTCTGTGGGGGGTGTGGCAGCTTTAGCCTCTGCCCTGTCGGCTGTGCTCATGGTCAACGCCGGCTGGTCATGGCAGATGGCCATCTTGGTCACCTTGTTGGTTGGTGTCCTGGTTGGCCTGTTCAACGGCCTTATCATAGTCAAGTTGGGAGTGCCTGCGTTTGTCGTTACATTGGGCACCATGTTTGCCGCGCGCGGGATTGGCGATGCCCTGACCAACGGCACCTACATCTATGGGCTGCCCAAGGTGCTCCACCAGTTTGGCACGGCAACCCCCCTGGGGGTCAACTGGAGCTTCTGGATCTTTGTGGGTCTGGTAGTCGTTGGCGACTTTGTGTTGCGCCAGACCATCTTTGGAAGCATGGTGACGGCTACGGGTGGCAACAAGCAGGCAGCGCAGGTCGCCGGGATCAATACCGACCGGGTGAAAATCGCCTGCTTTGTACTTACCAGCGAGCTCGCCATTATTTCTGGGTTGCTGAGCACGGCCTTCATGGGGACCGGCGATTCCCATCTGGCTCCTGGGATGGAGCTCGATACCATTGCCAGCGCGGTAATCGGAGGCGCTAGCCTCTTTGGCGGGGTGGGGACAATCTTGGGAACGTTTTTGGGCACCATGATGATGCAGGTGATTCGCAGTGGCCTGATTATGGCTGGCATAAACATTGACTGGCAGATGGTAGCTGTCGGTACTATTCTGGCCGCCGCTGCTTCCCTTGACCTGCTCAGGCGACGGGCCAAGAAGTATTGAACCAAGGTTAGTTGAAAGGAGCAGGGACATGGAGCTGAGCCGGAAGGGGCCGAGAGCGGGCACGGAAAGCAGAGCGGTAAAGCTTGTGCGTCAGACGGTCAGCATCCCTGAGATGGGTGTGCTCATCCCGCTGGTGATCTTTATCGTTCTCTTTTCGATGATCAACCCCGCCATGTTGAGTCGCGTGAACATCACGGTGATTATGCGGACCATCGCCTTCACCGGGGTCGTGGCGGTTGGGATGAGCTTCCTGATCATAGCCGGAGAGATTGACCTGTCTGTCGGTTCCGTTGCCGGCCTGGGGGCCATTGTGAGCGGATGGATGATGAAAAACGCCGGCTGGCCAGTACCGGCGGCAGTGGTGGCTGGGTTGCTGACAGGGGGCTTGTGTGGCCTGGTGGACCTGGCCCTGGTAGATGTCCGCGACGTGGGCTCAAACATCTACCTGGGGCGTGAACCAAGGCGGCTTGGTATCCTTATCGACTTCCCCAAGATGTATGCCGATGCCAGGGCGGTGCTCAATGTCTTGCGGATCAATATGCCCTCGGTCAAAGTCAATGTGGGGGAGTTGTCGGGTGGCCAGCGGCAAGCGGTGGCAATAGCTCGTTCACTGGCGCGTGGCAGGAATATCTTTCTGATGGACGAGCCGACAGCAGCTTTGGGGGTTGAGCAAAGACGTAAAGTCCAGGACCTGATCGCTGATCTTAGGGCGCAGGGGAAGACAGTGGTGGTAATCAGCCACGATCTCGAGCACGTCTTTGAGATTGCAGATCGAGTGATCGTGTTGCGCCTGGGTCAGCGTGTTGGCACGCGTGCCAGGAATGAAACGACGAAGGAGGAGATCGTTGGGTTGATTACGGGCGCAATCCGGGGTGATGTAGCGTAGCCTGTGATTGCTCTGGCCCAAGCCCGCCCGTCAAATCCGCTGTGTTACCGGACCTGACTGGTCAGCGCGACCAGCC
The DNA here is from genome assembly GCA_034434335.1 of Anaerolineae bacterium. Classification (GTDB taxonomy): domain Bacteria; phylum Chloroflexota; class Anaerolineae; order CG2-30-64-16; family CG2-30-64-16; genus DAOTZS01. Next base: position 1,816 of record DAOTZS010000008.1, on the reverse strand, counting down.
AGACATCGTTGAACTCCCGACAGGCCCGCAGGTATGGTTGGGGGATCGGTGATCGCTCGTTTGTGCGGCAAGCCTGGCGGGCCTCCCCCTGAATTATGATGAGATCTCTGACTTCTACCCCTGCCTTTCTCCAGTGGGATAGCACACGGTGCAGTGCCTGCCTGGCGTGCGTTGTAGTCTGCGCTGAGCGTCAAACGGGCACAAGTGCCCCAGCGCGGGCACGCATTCGTCTGCGGGTAGGCGTTGCCGAGGGGGACTGCGTCGCCATCTACTGCCGACAGTGCCAGGATGCTGCCTGCGCCGAGGCGTGTCCCGAAAGAGCTATCTGGTTCGACGAACAGGTGCGCGCGTGGCGCGTAGACCAGGAGCAGTGTGTGGGTTGTGGCCTGTGTGTGGAGGCCTGCCCTTACGGTGCTATCGTTGTGGATCCCGTGACCGGAATAGCTGCCAAATGCGAGCTTTGCCTGGGCAGCACGCGCTGTGTCGAGATCTGTCCGACCCAGGCATTGTACGTGGTGAGGTAGATGGCTCGCGGCAGCCAGGCAGAGGCATAGTGGCAGCCACGATACCTCCAGAACGTTTTATCAGGAGAGCTTAGAGAAGTCATGGCGTCTTCGCGAGCAGGTGGGTGGGCTGGCAGGATCCTACGGGTAGATCTTACGACTGGCAGGATCTGGGCCGAGCCCTCGCTGGAATATGGTCGCAGATATATTGGTGGTCGCGGGATTGCAGCCCGTATTGCCTGGGACGAGATCCCGCCCGGAACCAGCCCCTTCGATCCTGAGAACCGCATTATCTTTGCTGTCGGCCCGTTGACGGGAACTTCCGCACCCCACTCTGGCCGCGCCACAGTGTGCAGCCTGAGTCCTCAAGCCTATCCCTATGAGTGGTTTACCCATTCCAGCATCGGCAATCACTGGGGGCCGACCCTCAAGTATGCGGGCTACGATGCCATTGTGGTACAAGGTATCTCTGAGAGGCCCGTGTACCTGTGGGTAGATAACGATCGCGCCGAGCTGCGGGACGCGCGTGAGCTATGGGGCAGAGGGACTATTGCTACCCAGGAGGAACTGATACGCGCGCACGGCCCCGATATCCGGACCCTGGCTATCGGGCAGGCAGGGGAAAACCTGAGCCGCATTGCGGTCATCGCTTCGGGCACGGGTTCGGCCGCCGGCCAGGGTGGCTTCGGTGCGGTGATGGGGGCTAAGCGGCTGAAAGCTATCGCCGTGCGAGGGACCAGGGGAATACGTCTGGCTGATCCTGAGGCCTTTTGCGAATTTACGCTTAGCATCGCCAGGGAGATGCACGCCCCCAGTGGATGCCCTAAGAAAACCACACTGGACCCTGACCTGGTGCGTTCCTACGGGCAAAGCTTTATCGCCTGCAGCCAGGGGTGCGTAACCCCCACCTGCCGGCTCAGCCGCTTCTACCGTAAGGTCCCTGGTGTAATCTATCCCGACAGGCAGTACAGCGGGATGATGGTCTGCGAGAGCTCCCTGTTCTGCGGCGCGCCGGGCACCCCCTATGACTGGAAGACCGGCTTCCAGGCCGGTTTCGAGCTGGCGCAGATCAGCCAGGACTACGGCATCAACCATTGGGAGCTGGGAATCGGCATGGCACCGTGGCTGCGACGGTGCTACCAGGAAGGGGAACTCAAAGACTTTGATGGCATGCCGGTTGACTTGGACTCGCCCCACTGGTGGGATGCCCTGTTCCGCAAGATCGCCTTCAGGGAGGGGATCGGTGCGGCACTGGCCGAGGGAGTGGTGCGCGCGGCGAAGATCCTGGGGGTGGGCGAAGAGCTGGTAGGGGA
>DAOTZS010000007.1:0-13608 GCA_034434335.1 Anaerolineae bacterium | reverse complement strand
AGGCACGGAGCAAAGCGGAGTGCCGTCTAGATGCTACTTTACTTGCGGGCTGCCAGGAGGCATTTTGGGCCATTCAAACGCCACTCCGCTCCGCTTCGTGGCTTACTACGAGCGTTTTTCAAACAAGCTCTTAAGGGACGGGCGATTGGAAATCGCACCGGGGTAGCCGAAGGCAATGCCTTCGGCTACCCCGGGTACGGGCGTAGCGGGGGAGGGAAGCTGTGGTCGCTAACTTGACGCCAATGGGGCGACCACGAGGGTCGCCCCTACCGCTAAACTTGATGCCTACCGGGCAGGCACCAGGCCTGCCCCTACAGGACGACCACAAGGGTCGTCCCTACATGATCTCTACATCCACACTCATGCCCCAGCGCAGCTCGGCCGGCTGCTCGTCCAGTTGGATGACGACCGTGTACACCACATCCCCTCCGACAACGTTCGCCTGGGGCGCGATGCGGGCCACGCGGCCGGAGATCTCCCTCCCCAACGCCTCCACGTAGATGGTAGCTGCCTGGCCCACAGCCACCCGCGCCACATCCCGCTCGCTCAGGTCTCTGGTCTCCACCTGCAATCTGCTCAAATCGGCCAGGGTGAGGACTGGCTGGCCTGGCTGGGCCATCTCGCCCGGGTTGATGTGGCAGGCCGTGATGGTGCCGGCAAAGGGGGCGCGCAGTTCGGTGTTGGCCAGGTCGGCCCGGGCCCGTTGCAGGCCGGCCTCGGCCTGGGCCACAGCGGCCTCGGCGGCCGCGATCTCCCCAGGCCGCGCGCCGGCGGTGAGGAGGTCCAGCTCGGCCTGGGCGCTGCGCACCTGGGCCTCGGCCGCGGCGATCTGGCCAGCCGTGGCCGGGTTCTGCAGACGGCCGAGGGCGGCTTTTGCCTGTTGGACGCGGGCGCGAGCAGCCGCCACCGCGGCCGCGGAAGGTTTGGCGAACAGGGCATCGTAGCGGGCCTTGGCGGCCTGGTAGTTGTTGGTGGCCTGTTGCAGGGCCAGGCTCTCGGGGAGCATCCCCACATCAGGCCGTGAGGCCACCCTGTCGTAGGCGGCCTGGGCCTGCCTGAGCGCGGCTTCAGCGTTGGCCAGTTCGGCCTGGGCCAGGATACGCTCCTCTTCCCGTGGGCCCTGGAATAGCTGATCCAACGCGGCCTGCGCCGCGGCCACCTCCGCTTTGGCTGCCTCTATCTCCTCGGGCCGCGCGGCCTCGCTGAGTTGGGCCAGTTGCGCCCTGGCCATTTCGAGCCGGGCACGGGCGACCTCGATTTCCTGGGGTCGCGGCCCGGCCCGCAGCTCATCCAGATGAGCCCGGGCAGCCTGCAAAGCTGCCTCGGCCTGGGCCACAGCAGCCTCAGCCGCGGCAGCATCCAGGCTGGCGAGCAGGTCACCCTCTTGCACCTGATCTCCTACGGCAACCGCCACGGCCTTCACCCGGCCGGCGATGGGAAAGCCCAGGTCAGCCTTCAGCGCCGGCACGATGTTGCCCGAGGCCTTCACCGCACCAGCGGTCGCGCTGAGGGGAATGGGGGGTACGGGGGTGGCCTGTACGGTAGGCTGCGGAGTAGGCCGCTGGCGGCAACTCACCAACAGCAGCACCAATGCCAACACCCCCATCCGGCCTCGCCTGCCCTTCATCCCTTTGCTCCCGGGGTCTGGACGCCGTTGTCCACCACCCGCCCATCGCGCAGGGTGACCACCCGGCGGGCGAAGGCCACGACGCGCGGGTCGTGGGTGGCAAAGATGAAGGCGGTACCTGTCTGCTCGTTGAGGCGCTGCATGATCTGCATGGCCTGCCGGCCGTTCTCCGTGTCCAGGTTGGCTGTGGGCTCATCCGCCAGCACCAGCGACGGCCGGCGGGCCAGGGCGCGGGCGATGGCCACCCGCTGCTGCTCTCCGCCGCTCAACTGGTCCGGGCGATGGTGCGCCCGATCGGCCAGCCCCACCGCTTCCAGCAGCTCGCGCACGCGCTGATGCCGTTCCCTGGCACCAACACCGGCCAGCAGCAGCGGCAGCTCAACGTTTTCGTAGGCGCTGAGCACTGGAATGAGGGCAAAGAACTGGAAGATGAAGCCGATCTGTTCCCGGCGCAGGTCGGCCCGGCCGTTGGCATCCAGGTGGGTGACATCGCGGCCGTTGATCCTGATCACGCCGCTGTCGGGCTGGTCCAGGCACCCCATCAACTGGAGCAACGTGGTCTTGCCCGAGCCGGAGGGGCCGACGATGGCGGTGAACTCGCCAGCTTCGATCTCCAGGCTGACGTGGTTGATGGCAGTGGTGGTCACCTCGCCCACCGTGTAGGTTTTGGTGACGTCCTCGAGTTGGATAACTGGCATTGATGATGCTCCTAAAGCGCGCGCAGGGCCTCGACGGGCTGCAGCCGCGAGGCGTACCAGGCCGGGTAGAAGGAAGCCAGCAGGATGATCAGCAGCATGGCCGCGCCAAGGCCGGCAAAGAGGCCAGGCATGAACTGGGCATACATCTTGGTGCCCAGCACCATCGTCTCCCCCGCCACACTGGCTGCTTCCCCGATGTCCAGGCCCGTCTTGGCCAGGTAGGCCACACCCAGCGAGCCCAACCCGAAGCCGATGACCACCCCTGCCAGTCCAAGGCTGGCGGCTTCCAGCACAAACATCAGCCGCACCTGCCCAGGCCGCATGCCCAGCGCGGCCAGGATGCAACTCTCCCGCACTCGCTCGAACACGGCCATCAACAGGGTGTTGGCGATGATCACCGCCACTATCAGCATGACGATCATGTCAAGGAGGTAGTAGTAGCCCATCCCGGCCTGGACAGCCGTCAGCATGATCGCGTTGAGGTCCTCCCAGGTGAGAACCCGGAGGCCGGGGCCGCCAAGCGCCGCTGCAACGCGCCTGGCATCGTTCTGACGATGCAGCATGATCACAATCGCGCTGGCGCGGTCCCCTGTGCCGGCGAAGGCCTGAGCCTTGGCCAGGGATATGAAGACGCTGTTCTCGTCATAGAACGGGAAGCCTGTAGCGAAAATCCCTCGCACGGTGAAGATGTCTTCTGTCGGCTGGCCGTCGGCGTTGACGATGCTGAGGGCCACCCGCTGGCCCAGGCCGATGCCCAGGCTCTCGGCCAGCCGCTGGCCGATGAGGATGCCACTGCGGTCATCGGGGGCCAGGAAGTCCCCGGCGATCAGCGTCTGGCGGACTGGCTCGTGGATGGCCGAATCGGCCTGGATGCCGTAGACGCGCACGCCGAACGAATCCTCGGCAGTATTGATGATGCCGTTTATCCACAGCACCGGCGCGGCGGCCTTCACCTCCTTCAGGGCCAGGGCCTGCCCGGCCAGGGCCTGGGGGTTTTCCAGCAGGTCCTGCCATTTCAGGCTGAGCTTCTCGGCCTCGTAAGACTCCTTGCGGACCTGCAGGTGGCCAGTCTGGAGGCGGATGCTGTCCTGCAGGGAGCTTTCGATGGTGCCCCAGCTCAGGCCGTTGACCGTCATCAGCAGGGCCAGCCCCAACGCCACGGCGATCAGGGTGAAGGCGCTGCGCCGGCGGTTGCGCAGCAGGCCCCGCAAAGCAATGGTCCACAGTCTGTTGAGAGCCACGACAGCCTCCTGTTCAGACGTGATGGAGCGCCTGGGCCGGTTCCCTGTGCGCTGCCAGCCAGGCGGGATACAGGGAAGCCAGCGCAGCTACAACGACGACCAGAACCGCCCGGCTGACGATGCTGGCCAGGGAGAGGCTGGGGTAGATGCGAGTTCCCATCAACGCGCTCACCTCGCCCATGCCCGAGGCATAGGAGATATCCAGGCCCACCGCGGCCAGCCACAGGTTGAGGGCCGAACCCAGGGCACAGCCGGCCACGCCACCCACCAGCCCGATGAAGCTCCCTTCCAGCAGGTAAAGCCCCAGGATCTGGCGGCTCTTCATGCCCAGCGCGGCCAGCACACCCATCTCGCGCGTGCGCTCGAAAACAGCCATCAGCATGATGTTGAGGATACCGATGGCCGCGATCAACACCAGCACGATGCCGAAGAAGCTGGTGAAGCTGCTCTTGGTGGCGATGGTTTGCTTGATCTCCGGCCGCAGGTCCTGCCAGGAGTCAATTTCGTAGTTGGGCAGAGCAGCCTGCAGGGCGGGTACGATTGCCTTCTCCTGCCCCACCTTCTCCAGGAAAATAGCCACCTCGGTGGCCTGGCCACGCAGGTTGTAGAGGCTCTGCGCCTCATCGAGGGTGATCAGGACCAACATCTTCTCGGCGTCGGGCATGCCCAGGTCGTAGATGCCGACCACGGTGACGGTGCGCTGGCGCATGGTCTCGTTGCGGCTGCGGCCCACCAGGGTGGCCCGATCGCCCACACCCACGTGGAGCAGGCTCGCCAGCGCCCTGCCGATGACAACAGCATCCCCCTCGCCCGGCTGCAGGAAGCGGCCCGCGGCGATGTTTTCTGCCTGGAGGCTGACAGGGGCTTCCACCTCCGGCTCGATGCCGGTGATGGTCACAGGGTAGGAGCCCTCGCGGCTGCTGATGATCCCTCCCGTGCTGATGCGCCTGCCCACAGCCACCACGTGAGGCTGAGCCCGGGCTGTCTGCAGCACAAGGGCGACGTTCTCCAGGGGCAGGAGGGGCTGGCGACTGGCCTTCTCCCGGTAGCCCGGAGCATGGACCTGGACGTTCCCCCCGTAGAGGCGTACCGCATTGCCGAAAATAGCCTGATCTGAGCCCTCCATGAGGCCATCGAAGAAGAGCAACAGGATCACGCCCAGCACGATGGCCACCAGCGCGATGACGGTGCGACGCCAGTTGCGCCACATGTTACGCCAGGCCAGTTTGAGGATTTTCGTCATACCTTCCTCTGCGGGGCGGCCAGGGACGAAGGACCAAAGATGGGGAAGCAACAGCCTTGCCTTCTATCGGCCGTCATTCAGCGTGTCTCTCTGGCTGCGAGTCAGGTTTCAGCCACTCTCTCAGCAGCGCCAGGTCCACCAGTTGCAGCGAGCCGTGTTGCGCGGCCAGCACAGGTGCCAGGGCCTGGACCGTGGCGGCTTTCAGCCGCTCGCGCAGGACAGCATTTTCGTCGCGGTAGCAGGCCTCCAGGAGGCCCAGGAATCGGTGGGAATTGTAGTGCAAAGGGGCCGGACAGCCAAATGGCAGGCCAGCGTCTTGAGGAGGGGGATGAGCGGATCTCTCACTCCACCAGCGCGTCGGTCACCGTGACCCATAGCCGGCTGTCAAACCCTGCCACGCTCAGGTCGGGGTTGCCGTTCAACCTCAGTTTGTCCACCACGAAGTTGACCTCCAGGGTGGCATTCCCTGAGAGCCACAGTTCGCCGTTTGGCATGTAGATGATCCCTTCCAGGGAGGAGTCGGTGGTTCCGGTGAGGTGGCCGGTGGCGGTGTTACCGCGCGCCTGGAAGATGAGGATGTCCTGGTATGTTCCAGAGTCGGGCGCGTCGAGCTGGATGGCCCGATTACCATGGAAATTGATGGTGGCGCCATTGGCCAGGTAGATGAACACGTCGTGTCCGGTCACTTGGGCTGTGCCGGAGACGTCGAAATCGTCATACAAGATATAGATGCCCGGCTGGAGTGTGACATTGTCATTACCAGAAAGCTTGATGCCGTTGTCATAAATCCCTGGTTCAAGGGTAGTTGGTTTCTTCGGCACCGAACGGTGAGGCATCCCTGTGGGATCGGGCGCGGGCAGGCCGGCCAGCGGGTCGGGCAGCAGTGGCTGCCCAAGCAGGGGCGACAAGGGCTGCCCCTGCAGGTTCAGGAAGTAGCCATTGGGCCCCCGACTGTAGCCCCCGCGGATGGTCAGAGCTGTCTCGGACCAGATGTCGCCGTTGCCCAGGTCTACAGCCGAAGAGCAGCTTGAGTTGACGTGGATGTTGCCGTCTAGCACCTTGATCCTGGCATTGTTGCCATCCATCGAGAGCGCGCCACAGGCCGTCTCGTTGAGGACGATCACCGAGGCCTCCATTTCCTGCTGCGTCCAGCCGGCCACCGCGCTGGCCCTGACGCGAAAGGTGCCATCCCAGACGAGGGAGGCAAAGAACGGCTCGACACGCTCCTCGATCTGCACCTGGAGATAGCGCGTGTTGCCAGCGTAGGGGCCGCTGACAGGTGGCACCGTGGCCTGCACAACGTTGGTTGTGCCGTCGTTGTCGTAGCCGTGCTGAGCCGCGTAGTAATAGGCGGTGGCGATGGCAACCGCCGCGCCCCGCTGGTAGAGGACCATACCTCCCGCGGTGGCGGCCGCATCGGCCGCGCTCTGCACCATCTGATGATGCACGTAGACGTTGCCGACGTCTATCACCAGCCCCAGGAAGGCCAACAGGAGCGGCAGCAGCAGGGCCACCTGGATCACCTGCTGCCCTTCTTCTTGCCACCAATGTTTCACCATTTCACCTCCACCCGGACCATAAGGTGTCTGTTCAGGCCACCTACCCATCGGGGGCCAGGAGCCTACTCCACCAGCGCGGTGCTGATGGTTGCCCACAGACGGCTGTCGAACCCCAGGACCACCAGGTCGGGGTTACCGTCCAGGCTCAGCAGGTCCACCACCAGATCGGCGGCCAGTGCAGCGTTGCCCCGCAGGGTCAGCTCACTGTCGGGCAGGTAAATAATCCCCTCCAACCATGTATCGGGGGTGCCGACGATGTAGCTCTGGGCCGCGTTGCCCCGTGCCTGGAAGATCAGCACATCCTCGTACGTCCCGTCGTCTGGTGCGTCGAGCCGGAGCGCGCCAGTCCCTTCGAAGTCGATCTTGCCGCTGGCCAGGTAGATGAACACATCATGCCCGGTCACCTGCGCGGTGCCTGATACCTTGAAGTCGCCGTTCAGGATGTAGATGCCTGGCTCCAGGGTTACGTTGGCGCTCCCCGACACGCTAATGCCCCCGTTGTAAATGCCCGGCCGCAGGGTTACGTTGCCACCCGAGATGCTAACGCCCTCGTAGATAGCCGACATGCCACTTGGGTCGGGCGCGGGAAGGTCTTCCAGCGGGTCGGGCAGGAGCGGCTGGCCAGTCGCGGGCGGCAGCGGCCGGCCCAACAGGTCCAGGAAACGGCCGTTGGGCCCACGGACATAGCCGCCCCGGATGGTCAGGCGGGTCTCGGACCAGACGTCGCCGTTGCCCAGGGCCACCGCCGAGGAGCAGTTGGAGTTGACGTGGATGTTGCCCTTCTGGGCCACCAGGCGCACATGGTTGCCCTCGGCGCTCAGCGCTCCGCATGCCGTCTCATTGAGCACAATGGTAGAGGCTTCCAGTTGCTGCTGCTGCCACCCGGCCACGGCGCTGGCGCTGACCCGGAAGGTGCCGTCCCAGACCAGCGAAGCGAAGAACGGCGCGACCTGCTCCTCGATGCGAACCTGGATGTATTGCGGGTTGCCAGCGAAGTTGCCGCTGACAGGCGGCACCGTGGCCCGCACGGTATTGGTCGTACCGTTGTTATTGTAGCCGTGTTGGGCCGCGTAGTATTCGGCGGTCTCGATGGCCACCTGGGCGCCCTGCCTGTACAGGACCGTAGCTCCTGCCACTGCTGCGGCATCAGCCGCGTTGCGTACCATCTGGTGGTGAACATAGACATTGCCGACATCCACCACCAGCCCCAGGAAGGCCAGCAGGAGCGGCAGCACCAGGGCCACCTGGACGAGTTGTTGTCCCTTTTCGCCCCACAGCCATCTCTTCATCTGTCATCACCTCCAACATCCGTAGCACAGCCTATTGTGGCTTAACGTAACTACCTAACCAAGGGGCCTCTGGGCAAGCGCCATAAAAGACACAGCGAAGGCACGCCCCTGTAGCGCAGGCCGTCAGGCCTGCATGCAGGCTAACAGCCTGCGCTACGTTATCTGCAAACCGATCAGGGTAGGTAGTTACGGCTTAACAAGCTATTCCGGCAATGGCCGAACAGGTGTTTTGCCCCCTCACCCCCCTTTGCCCCTCTCTCCCTTGGCCTACGGCCAGGGGAGAGAGGGGGGATTGAAGAGGGGTTTTGTGGCAGCGGCCGAAGGCCGCTGCCACAAAACCCTTTTTGCATCCCCTCCCCTCTCCCGCCGCCGAAGGCGAACGGGAGAGGGGAGGGGGCAGAGGGTGGGGTGAGGGCCACGGCCTGGTAGGCCCTGCCCCGGAGGCGAAGCAACGGATTACCGGAATAGCTTTTCAAGTTGCAAAAGGCTGTGCACACCCTCAGTTCTGGATAATCATCCGCGAGCGGGCGCGCAGGGTAATTGTCTGGCCTCGCCAGAAGAGGCCAGTCAACGGCTGGGTGGTGTAGGCCACCTCCACCGTGATGGTGCTGCCGGCGCGGTTGTCGGGGCTCCAGGTGGCCGTGACGGTCAGGTTGGCCGGGTCGAGACCTGCCACCTGGTCGAGCACGACCTGGCGCAACGCCTCGTAGTTGCCCGGCCCCACCGGCGCCAGCGACCCCGCGCCGTGGGTGATGCCATACCGCGCGCCCACCCGTGCTGCCTCAGCCACCGACACATAGTGCCACAGGATGCGGCCACCATCCATCACGAAGATCAGCAGCGTGAAGAACAAGATGGCCGTTAGCGCGTACTCCACCATCGCCTGGCCACCCTCTGAGCGCCAGAGCCGCGGGGCCAGGGTGCGGGAGCGCGCGCTGGCCGTTCCCCTCCTCTGTGCCCCTGCCCCCCGTGATGGGAGGCTTGCCCCCCGCAATGGGGGCCTGCCCCCCGCAATAGGGGGGCCTGCCCCCCTGCCCAGATGAGCAGGCCGTGCTGCACCCCGCATCATTGTTTCACCCTCCGTATGGCCGTGCTGGACACCACGATGTGATCCAGCGCGTCTGGGATGGTGATCAGGTCGGCCACCTGGCAGGAAACAGTCACCCTGATCATCGGATAGTTATAGGCATCCGTCGTCAGGGTGGAGGTCACCCACCGGTTCGTGCAGTGCCACGAGTCGGTCTCGGCCAGCGCGGCAGCAGCGATGGCATTGGGGTTGGTGGCCGCGGCCAGGCTCGTCGCAGCGTAGGTGGCACCCACGCCCGCCGCGTTCACCACGCCAATATAGGCCTGGAAAATGTAGGCAAAGTCGATCAGCCCCAGGACGATCACCACCAGGAGGGTGAAGACCAGGGCCGCCTCAACCATGCTCTGACCATTTTCCGAACGCACCGTTCTCAGCATCTTTACTTTTTACGAATTACAAGCCTTACTTGATCCAAATCGGATCCCACTCCTCGAACTCGTTGTTGCTCAGGTTGACCGGATCACTGCCGTCGTTGTTCATCAGCCAGATCTGGCGACGGCCGGTGATGCGGTTGGAGTAGAACACCAGCCGGCCACCATCAGGCGACCACGACGGGTGTTTGTCCCACTCCCACCAGTTCCAGGTCAGCCGTTTGGGGTGCTCGCCGTCCGCGCCGATGAGGAAGATCTCATCGTTGCCGGGCTCGTTCGAGACGAAGGCGATCCAGTGCCCCGCGGGTGACCAGACCGGGTCGTAGTTGACGCCGTGCCAGTCGGTGACCTTGAAGGACTTGCCGTCAGGGTACATGATGAAGATCTGCGGGAAGTCCTCGCCCCTGGGCGTGGCCACGTAGACGAAGCTCTGGCCATCGGGCGAACGCCGTTCGGCCTCCTGCAGCTTCTGGTATTCCTCCCTGGCCTTGTCCTGGTGCCAGATGCGGAAGGGGTGGCTGCCGTCGGGGTCCATGATCCATAGTTCCGCGCTCCCCGAGCGGTTGCTCCAGTAAACGATCTTGCCCTTGTAGCGGCTCAGTGGCACGTATACCGGCGTAGGAGTGGCTGTCGGCTCAGGCGTTGGCGTAGGCACAGGTGTTGGCGTCAGGGTAGGCGTCGGCGTAGGCGTGGGCGTGAGCTGCAAAGCCAGGCTGGCAGCCAAAGCCTGGGCAGCCGACGTGTCAACCCCCTGCAACAGGCTGGCCTGATAATAGCGCTCCCACGCCAGTCCCACCGCGTCGGCCTGGAGCTGGGCCTCGGCGCTGCGCATATAGGCATCGTAGAGGAGCTGCGCGGCCCGGCCGTCGAGATAATCGGGGCGAGCCCTGTAGAGCAGGGCCAGTTGGGCGATGGCCAGGTCCCATTGCCCGGCCGTGAAGGCCGCGTAGCCGTCCAGGTAAAGGCGCACCCACTCGCGCGCGTCTGCGGCCTCAGGGGCCTTGGGGCGCAACGAGAGGGCTTTGCTATACACTTCATCAGCACGCCGCAGCATATCCACTCGTCCGGCCGAGCGCGCCACCAGGTCGTCGGCCAGGGCCAGGTAGGCCTGGTAGAGCTGGCTTTCGATCTGCGCCCGGTCCGGGACTGCCCCACCTGGGAAGGCGGGGTCCGTGCCTGGAGAGGCGATGGGCGCCAGGCTGCGCGCCTCTTCCAGATGCAGCACAACTGCCTCCAGGTCGCCGGCGGCCCGCGCCTCATTGGCCTGGCGCAATACGGCCATCAGCCTCTGCTGGCGCTCGATCCTGCTCAGCAACGTGCTCACATCCCGGTATCTGGGATCTATCTCCTGGATGCCGACCAGGGTAGCCTGCGCGGCAGCCAGGTCGCCAGCGGCCAGTTGTTCCTGGGCCTTGCGATAGGCCTCGTCCAGCTCCTTGGCCTGTCTGGCGTGCTGCATATCGTTGAGCACCGCCTCGTGTTGGGGGTTGAGGCGGGCCAGCTCCTCATAAACCGCCAAAGCCCCATCGTAATCCCCGGCTGCCAGCTTTTTAGCCGCCTGTTGAGCTAACTCAGCCTGCTGTTGCTGGGCCCGCAGCTCGGCCAGCGATGGCAAGATGTACCCCTGGTAGAGGATATAGGCCACCGAGGCCAGCATCAGCAACACGGTCACCAGCAGTATGGTAAAAGTGGTGCGCCGGCTTGGCCGCCAGGACCGGCCCGCACCCCTTGACAACATCCGCACGGGCCGCCCCTTCTCTGCGTCCAGGCGCAACTGGACCTCGGCGATGAGGGACTGCAACTCTGGCTCATGCGGAAAATCCGCAGCCAACCTGTTCAAGGCCGCCAGGGCTTCCCGCCACTCGGCGCGCTGGATGTGCCCCAAAGCCTCCTCATGCAGAGGGCTGGAGCGCCACCCTTTCAGCTCATCCGCTTCGGAAAACATCTCCATCACCTGCCACCCAACGTTACGTTGCTGAAGGTCTCCACTATCCTGGGCACGGCCGGGCCCAGGATCACCACGAACAGGGCCGGGAAGATGAAGAGCAACATCGCCACCAACACCTTGATGGGCGCCTTGTTGGCCTTCTCCTCGGCGCGCTGGCGGCGCAGGGTGCGCATCTGGGCGGCCTGGCTGTGCAGCACCTGCCCGATGCTGGTGCCCATGCGGTCGGCCTGGACCAGCACAGCCACGAAGGAGGACACGTCGGGCGTGCCGCAGCGGTCGGAGAAGCGGCGCAGCGCCTGATCGCGCGGCACCCCCAGGCGCATCTCGTTCACCAGGCGGGCAAACTCATCGCTCAACGGCCCCTGCCACTGTTCGCTGACCCGCTTGAGGGCCGACTCGAAGGCCAGCCCCGCCTCCACGCATATGGTGAGCATGTCCAGCGCGTCGGGCAGGGCGCGCTGGATCGCCTCCTGGCGCCGGCGCATGCGCGAGCTGAGCCAGAAGTTGGGCAGCATGTAGCCGAGTGCCGCCCCCGCCAGCGGCCCGAGGAGTAACATGCGCGGGTTGGCACCCAGGCCACGGCCGTAAAGGTATCCCAGGGCCAGGCCGGCAATAGCCAGCAGGAGCTGGATCCCCATGAAGTCGGCCGGGCTCAGGTTGCCCGGCCGGCCGGCGACCATCAGTTTCCGCCGGACCTCTTCGGCCTGGGTGCTGGGGGCAATGCGCCCCAACGCGTTGATGCCGCGACGGATCGCGGGCACCACAATCCGTTCCAGGAAAGAGCCCCGGACCTCCCCCACCTCAGCCGCTGGCAGCTCCGGATACACTACTTCGCGCGTCAGGAAGGCTTCCAGCCGCCCCTCAACCGCGCGCGGCAGCCTCTTGGGCCGCAGGCTCATCACCAGCGCAAAGACCGCGGCGCCAACCAACAGGGCTACTGTCACAGGCGAGAAGATGGCACCCATATCACACCTTGATATCCACAATCCGTCTGATCACCACAAACCCCACCAGGATCATGACCAGCGCCATGCCCGGCAGCCAGATCCACTGCGGCGTGAAGAGGGGCCGCATGAAGTCCGGGTTGATCATCATGATCGCCGCGCCGACCAGGAACGGCAGGCCGGCCAGGATGTAGCCGGTCAGGCGCTGCTGGGCCGTCAGGGTGCGGATCTCCTGGGCGATGCGCACCCGTTCCCGGATCGTCTCGATAACCTGGTCCAACACATCGGCCAGGTTGCCCCCCACCTCAGACTGGATCTTGATCACCGTGATGATCATGGAGAGGTCGTCCCCGGGCATGCGCTCGAGGAGACGGTCAAGCGCCTCCTCTTGTGATGCTCCCAGGCTGATCTCGCGCACCACGCGGCCGAATTCCTGGCCGGCCGGGGGCGGCATCTCCCGGCGCACCATGTCCATGGCCTGCACCAGGCCCACACCGGCCCGCAGGCCACTGACCAGCATGGAGAGCACGTCCACAAGCTGGTTCTGGAAAAGGCGCTGGCGCTGGCTGCGCCGGCGCTGCACATAGATCACCGGAAGCTGGAGCCCCAGCAGGGTGAGCAGGACCGCCAGCAAGAGATTGCGCATCAGCAGGCTGCCGACCAGGAAACCGGCCAGGCCGGCCCCCAGGCGCAGCAACACATATTCGCTGACCGTCAGCGGCAGGTCCCCGCGGGTCAGTTCCAGGGCGAACTGCCGGCCCAGCCGCTCCTCCAGCCGCGTCCCCTTCACCAGGTTGGCGAGCCGGGCGCGCAAAGGCTGCCTGGGCTGCTTCGGGGGAGCAACCCCGGCCATCTCGCGCAGGCGGTCCTCCACCTCGCCGGCCGGCTTCATGAAGCGATAGAGCCCAATGAAGACGGCCAGCACGGCCAGGTAGATAGCTATGGCAACGATCAGCGGTAAGGTACCGGTCAAGGGTCTTCTTCTCCTCGTATAGCTGCTCGGCGTCCAACCAGGGTCGCAAGATCAGCCCGACGGTAAGCTGTCGGGCTCATTTACGCAGTTGCACTACGCTGTACCCCCCACCCCCTGGCCCCCACAAGGGTAGGTTTTTCGCCAGAAGGCCCGGACGTTCACATCCGGGCGGTAGGGGCGACCCATAGGGCAGGGACTTGTAGGGGCGACCCTCGTGGTCGCCCCTACCGCTGCGCCCGTACCCGGGTAGCCGAAGGCAATGCTACCCCGGTGCGATTTCCGATCGCCCGCCCCATAAATTGATGCCTATTGGGGTAGGGGCGACCCTGGTGGTCGCCCCAGCGGTAGGGGCGCCCCATAGGGCAGGGACAAGCCCTGCCCCTACCGGTGGTCGCCCCATACGCTTTGACCGTTATCTTGATGCTAATGGGGCACTATTGGGGCACAGCGACGCTGTGCCCCAATAGTGCTAATGGGGCACAGCGACGCTGTGCACCTACGTGCCGGGCGCCAAACCGCCCCCTGCCAGGGCTGGATTTCAGCCCGCACGTTCCACGCCCAGGCGCAACTCACCGCGCGGCTGCCTGCCGCACCAGCCGGCCCAGCCCCAACAGCCGGCCATCGTTGC
>DAOTZS010000006.1:0-7120 GCA_034434335.1 Anaerolineae bacterium | reverse complement strand
CCCGGGACGGGAAGGTGGAGGCCTGGGTGCGGGAGCAGGCAGCGGAGGCCTTGGGGAAGCTGGGGCGTGGGGAGGAGGCGGCGGAGATCCTCCTGGCCCTGGCCCGGGACGGGGCGGTGGAGGCCCGGGTGCGGGTGCAGGCAGCAGAGGCCCTGGGCCGGCTGGGGCGTGTGGAGGAGGCGGCGGAGATCCTCCTGGCCCTGGCCCGGGACGGGGCGGGGGATGCCCTCAACGCCCTGGGGCGGCTGGCCGGCGATGACTATGCCGCGGCCGGCCTGCTGGCCCTGGCCCGGGACGGAAAGGTGGAAGCCGGGGTGCGGGAGGAGGCAGCGGAGGCCCTGGGGAAGCTGGGGCGTGGGGAGGAGGCGGCGGAGATCCTCCTGGCCCTGGCCCGGGACGGGAAGGTGGATGAGTGGGTGCGGTACTGGGCAGTGGAGGCCCTGGGTGAGCTGGGGCGGGCCACGCCACAGGTGCTGGCCGGGCTGCAGGCGCTGGCAGAGGAGCCAGGGACGCCGAAGAGGGTGCGCCAGGCAGCCAGGAAGGCGCTGGAGTGGCTGACGGGATAAGCCCATGACTGAACTTCAACGCCCCCATTGCCCTCCAACCAGATCAAGGAGAAGATGTATGGAAACTATTACCTTTATCCCCTCACCAGAGATTGCTGGTGAGCTGGAATTGCTGATGCAAAAGGGACGATATCGTGACTTGTCGGAAGCTATGAACGAAGCCGCCAGGCTCCTGATACAGCGGGAAAGGGCCGCACAGGCTGTGGCTCAGATTCTGGCCATCCGCCGCAAATTGATCGGCTGGCAGGCTGACCTTACCCAGGCCGTTGTTGCCTCCCACGAAGAGGAAACATGATCGCTCTGGATGCTGTTGCGTGTGAACGTGAGAACGACGGTCTATTGGTGTCAGACATTGAGGAAGCGTACTGCTCAAAAGAAATGAACCACGCATATGCTCCCTGTTCATTTTGTCGCGGTGAGGTTGTCCCCAAATACATTCGGCATACATATCATTGGAATGGTCAACTGTTCATCTTTGAGGATGTACCGGCCGGTGTATGTGTGCAATGCGGAGAGGCTTACTTCACCGTGGAGACAGTGAAGACAATGGAGAGGATCGTGCTCAGCAAAACCAGGCCCGAGCGAACCATTCGCGTTTGGGCACCTTGAAGGCAGAGAAAAGCACCAAAGAGCTCCACCTCGAAGCGTACGAAGACCTGGGAGACTGCCTCAATTGACTGGATCGCTGCTATAATCCACGCATCACGAATCGAGTGGGGACAAGCCGTGTACGTTGAAGACGTCATCTGGGATGAAAACAACGTGGAACACCTGGCTGCTCATCAGGTAAAGCCCGAAGAGGTCGAAGACGTCATCTGGGACGATCCCTGGTTTGAGCGGCGTCGTGGTCGCCAGCGTTACTACGTCTACGGACAAACCTCTGGCGGGCGTTACTTGTTCATCGTCCTGGATAGAGAGTACAATTCAGTGTTTTACGTCGTCACTGCACGGGACATGACCGACCGGGAGAAAGAATACTATCGGCGAAAGAGACGGTGAAAGGATGAGATAACTATGACCAGTATACCAGAAATGACCCGAGCCCAAGAAGCCAGGTTCTGGGAGACGCACGATGCCACGGATTACCTGGACGAGATGGAACCGGTGACAGTGACCGTCGGATCGCGTCCGCGAAATCATTGCTCCGTATGTGGCCAGGTGCTGCTTTCCCGCTACGTGGACATAGACCTGGCCGGCGGTCGGGCGCAACTGCGCAGGTTGCGCCAACTCTACTGTCCGGCCGGGCACGAAAGCCGCCTGGCGCCCGAGGCACAGCGCCTTGCCGACGCGGTCGAAGCAGTTTTGAGTCTGACTATCGTTCCCGTCGGCGCAGAGCAACATACTAAGGCGGCCGTAGCGATACAAGAGGAGCCTGAGATACCAGAAAGCGTGCGCCGGGCGGCGGGGGCAGGGTGACTGTCACCCTGCCCTGCGTGCCCTGCGGGTCGCACCACCCAGGCCATCGCCGCTTACGATCGGAGATGAAGATGCCCTACGAGCGCTTGTTGGGTGGGGGACGCATTTCTGTGACCGAGGCGGAAGATTTGTTGAGGGAGGCCAGAGAGTTCGCCGCTCAGGCGCAAGCCTGGATTCAGAGCCATCACCCTGAACTACTGGGGGACAAGGCTCAGCCATGACCGCCAATGGCCAGGCAGCGAGATGGTTGCCGGGTCGGCTATGGAGGTGCTGGCCGGGCTGTAGGCGCTGGCGGAGGAGCCAGGCACGCCGGAAGGGATGTGTCGGGCTGCGAGGAAGGCGCCGCGGCGGCTGGAGGGGATGAAATGGCAGCCCTGGTGTGACCATCGGGGCTAAAAGGGCAAAGCCCTGGCGGGCTAAGAGACGAGCCCCACAGAAGCCTGGCTTCCTCAGCACGAGGGTTCAGCCTCGTGCTGAGCTGCATGTGCCGACGGCTTTCCGTGTGAGGAGATGCAGCGATGACGACAACAGAAACCAAAGTAAGGGATGAGGAGGATGGAAGACCAGCTTACCGCGTGATTGGGACGCGCCCCATCCGCCACGATGGCGTTGACAAAGTCACTGGCCGGGCGCTCTATGGTGACGACATCCGCTTGCCGGGGATGCTGTACGGCGCCGTGTTGCGCAGCCCCCACGCCCACGCCCGCATCCGCTCGATAGACACCAGCCAGGCGGAGGCATTGCCCGGCGTCAAAACGGTGGTCACCGCGGCCGATTTGCCGGATCTCGAGGATAAGATGGCGGCTGTGGGAGAAACCTCAGTGGTCAGCGTGCGCTACCAGAGCAACAACGTGCTGGCGCGGGATAAGGTGCTTTACCATGGCCATGCGGTGGCAGCCGTGGCTGCGACCAGCCCTCACATCGCCGAGGAGGCGTTGGCGCTGATCCGGGTGGAGTACGAGGTCCTGCCGCCCGTGCTGGACGTGCGCGAGGCCATGCGCGAGGACGCGCCGATCTTGCTGGCAGACCTCCGCACAGACGAGCTGGGCCGCAAGGGCGACAAGCCCACCAACATCGCCAGGCACCTGCGACACGAACGGGGCGATCCGGAGAAAGGATTTCGAGAGGCGGCGGTGATCGTCGAGCGCGAATTCTTCACCGCCACAGTCCATCAGGGCTACATCGAGCCCCAGAACGCCGTCGCCCTCTACAACGCCGACGGCCAGGTGACCATCTGGTGTAGCACCCAAGGGGCCTTCGGCGTACGCGACCAAGTCTCCGAGATCCTGCAAATCCCCGTCTCCAGAATCCGGGTAATCCCGACCGAGATCGGCGGCGGGTTTGGCGGCAAGAACGACGTCTATCTCCAGCCGATTGCGGTGTTGCTCTCGAAGAAGAGCGGCCATCGGCCGGTCAAGCTGGTGATGAGCCACCGCGACGTGTTGGCGGCCACCGGCCCAACCGCGGCCTCATACATCCGAGTCAAAATGGGGGCTGACCGCCAGGGGCGGATCACCGCTGCCGAGGCGTATCTGGCCTATGCAGCCGGCGCCTTCCCTGGCTCGCCGGTGGACGCAGCGATGAACGTCATCTTCGGCCCATACCGGATCGAGAACCTCCGCATTGACGGCTACGATGTGGTAGTCAACCGGCCGAAGACCTCCGCCTATCGAGCGCCGGGTGCCACCAATGCCGCCTTCGCCTGTGAGACGGTGGTGGATGAGCTCAGCGAGAAGCTGGGCATGGACCCGCTCGAGTTCCGGCTTCTCAACGGCGCCAGAGAGGGCGATCGGCGGGCCGACGGAGTGCCTTATGCCCGCATCGGTTATCTGGAGACGGTACGGGCCGCCAGGGAGCACCCGCATTATACAGCTCCGCTGGGGGGCCCTAACCGGGGCCGCGGGGTGGCATCAGGATGCTGGCATAACTACGGCGGCACCTCGAGCGTCTCAGCCAGTGTCAACGCCGATGGGACCGTGAGCCTGGTGATGGGCTCGGTGGACATCGGCGGCGGCACCCGCACGGCCATTGCCATGCAATTGGCGGAAACACTGGGCATCCCTGTCGAGGACGTTAAACCCCGCATGGCCGACACCGATTCCGTGGGCTACACCGAGGGGACCTATGGCAGCCGGACGACCTTCGCCACCGGTTGGGCTGCCTATGAGCTGGGCCAGAGCCTGAAACGGCAACTGATCGAGCGGGCTGCGCAGCTCTGGGAGGTCAGCCCTGAACAGGTGACCTACGCCGACGGTGTCTTCTCAGCCCCCGGACGACGTCTCACCTTCAAAGAGTTGGCGGCCCGGCTGGATGAGACGGACGGCCCGGTGGTCGCCAGCGCGGCAGTCCACGCCAGGCGAGAAGGCCCGGGTTTCGCCACCCATATCGTGGACGTGGAAGTGGACCCGGAGACCGGCAAGGTCCAGATCCTCCGCTACACCGCTGTGCAGGACGTCGGCACCGCCATCCATCCCGCCCTGGTAGAGGGACAGATCCAGGGCGGAGTAGCCCAGGGCATCGGCTGGGGGTTGAATGAGGAGTACGTCTACGACGAGGAGGGCCATCTGCTCAACGCCAGCTTCCTGGACTACCGCATCCCTACCTGCATGGACCTCCCGATGATTGACACGGTCCTCGTTGAAGTGCCGAATCCAGGCCACCCGTATGGGGTGCGTGGCGTGGGAGAGGTGCCCATTGTGCCCCCTCCTGCGGCCATCGCCAACGCGATCTACCGGGCAGTGGGGGTGCGCCTGAACGTCCTGCCCATGTCACCCTCCCGTATCCTGGAGGCTCTCTGGCGGAAGGGTGAGGTCTAGCGACCTGGCCAAGGAGTGCGTCCCATGCCTGTGGTGTGGATCCCTGCCTTGCTGCGCGACCTGACCGGCGGACAGGAACGGGTGACAGTGCCCGGCGAGACCGTGAGACAGGTGATTGAGCACCTGGAGGCGCATTTCCCAGGCATCCAGGACCGCCTGTTGGAGGGAGATAGGCTGCGGCCCGGCCTTGCCGTAGTGGTTGATGGTGAGGTGAGCCGGGAGCGATTACGTCATCGGCTGGCCGAGGCGAGCGAAGTGCATTTCGTGCCGGCGATCAGTGGCGGGTGAACCCTGGAAAAGCATCCCCACGCCAAAAAATGACAGCGATCCCCGTAAGCCAGGGCAGGGCCTAGGCGGTCTCCCTCCAGCTTCGTTCAGCCCTGCCCGGCTATGGTTACCCCTTCCATCTGCTCCAACGCTTCTGGCTTGACGTCTGCGCCATGGCCAGGCGCGTCCGACGGCATAGCGTGCGCGCCATCGTAGAGCGCGCCACCGGTGATTGGCGCGTCCGCATAGAAGTACAGCGAATCCAGGTCGGCAAAGATGATGTGGGGATAGGCGGAAACGAAGTGCACGCCAGTGCTGATGCCCAGCAAGGTCTCAGTAAAGCATCCCACCATACAAGGGATGCCGGCGGCCTCGGCGATAGCCACGATCTTGCGCGCCGTATGGATACCTCCCGCCTTGCCAAGCTTAATGTTGAAGTAGTCGCAGGCGCCCATGCTGGCCAGGCGAAAGGCATCATGGTGATCGAAGAGGGATTCGTCGGCCATAATGGGGATAGGGCTTAGACTGCGCACCCGCTGTAGTGCGGTCAGGTTCCAGTGTACCACGGGTTGTTCACAGTACTGAATTTGGAAGGGCTCCAGCGCCCGCAGGGTGGCAATAGCTGTGGCTTCATCCCACCCCTGGTTGGCATCAATGCGCAGGGGCATCTCATCCCCGATCGCGGCGCGGATAGCCCGGATGCGAGCCACATCGGCTGCCAGGGTGGTGCCCAGCTTGGCCTTGATGGCATAGGCGCCAGAGGCTTTGAGCTGGGCCGCCGCCTCGGCCATAGCCTCCGGGGTGTCGATGCCGATGGTGAAGTCGGTGTAGAAATCGCGCCGGCCGCCGCCCAGGAAGGCGTAGAGAGGCAATCCCAGGCCTTTGGCTGCCAGGTCATAGAGGGCCATGTCGAAAGCGCACTTGACGCTGCTGTGATGCACCAGCGCGGCATTCAGCTCGCGCATGCGGCTCTCGATGTCCAGCGCGTCCTTGCCCAGCAACAAGGGGGCCAATTGCCGGCCGGCCTCGAAACAGGTCGCCTGGGTCTCGCCGGTGATAAACGGCGCCGGTGAGGCTTCACCCAGCCCGTAGAGCTGGTCGCCGGCCCAGATGCGGATCAAGATCCCATCTGAATGGGTGAACTCACCGATGGCAATGCGCAAGGGCCTGATCAACGGGAGGCTGAACTTGAAGATGTCAATGCGGGTGATGGTAAAGCTGTGCATAGGCTCCTCTGACCAAAGTATGTGGCCGGATACTACCTCTCCCGCAGACAATTGTCAATTACAGGAGTTACGCAGTTGCACTACGTTGTACCCCCGCCCCCAATCGGGGCGGGGGAATCCTTTGAGGGGTATTCTGGGCGGCGAAGCCGCCCAGAATACCCTTAATCTCGATCCCCCTTCCCTGCCTTGCGGAGAAGGGGATGGGGCGATACGCCCTCAGCTCCCAAACATCCTGACCCTGCGATGGCTGCTACCGCGAGTTGAATCTTCCACGGTTCATGGTATAATCTCCTATGCAAGTCTGCCGCGCGCTGTTCTGCATCAGCCAGGAAAGCGCATAGGGGGTGCAGCATCGGTTCCTGCTCTGGCGGCGGCTTGTCAAGGTGCTTCGTTTGCTCCGGCCAGTTCTTGGGGCATGTGATGTGGCTTCTGTAAAGGAGCGTATTATGAAAAGCTTCCTGGCCGGTTCGATTCTCGCTCTTGGGGTTATTCGCGCTCATCCCCGGAAAGGAAGAACCATGTCTCTCAATCTGAACCCCTGGTTTGCTCTTCTGTTAGGTATTCTAATCGGCTGGCTCCTGGAATGGTTGCTTGATCTGTTCTTCTTCCGCCAGCGCCGGTTACGCACTGAGGCACAACTGAAGGCCCTCGAAGAGGAAATCCGTGCCCGAGATTCCGCGCTTCAGGCAGCTCGGGCCCAGGTGAAATCCCTGGAGGCAGAGATCGCCATGCGCGAGGCTCTGGCCATCGCTGCGGAAGCCCCTGCAGCCGAGGCGCCGGAGGTCGAGGTCAAGGCCGAGGCACCTGAGGTGGCCATGCCTGCCGTCGA
>DAOTZS010000005.1:0-6895 GCA_034434335.1 Anaerolineae bacterium | reverse complement strand
GGGCAGAGCGTTGCTCTGCCCGTACAAGCGGAGTGGCGTTTGAATGGCCCAAATTGCCTCCTGGCAGCCCGCAAGTGTAGTGTAGTGGCATATAGACGGCACTCCGCTTTGCTCCGTGCCTATGTACGGGCAGAGCGTCGCTCTGCCCGTACGAACGAATTCTCAAACACGCCCTAAGTGGTTCCTCGGGGAAAGAGGAGGAATATGGCTGCTCCGAGGATTGACAGCTATCACTTTGGCCGGATCGTCATTGATGGCCGTGCTTACACCCACGACGTGATCATCTACCCTGACCGTGTGGATGGGAAATGGTGGCGGGCCGAGGGCCACTCCGTAGCAGCCGCTGACCTGTGGGATGTGATCCAGGCCCGGCCCGAGGTCTTGGTGATTGGCCAGGGCAGTGTCAGCCGCATGGACGTGCCAGCCGAGACACGCCGTGCGCTGGAAGAGGCCGGCATAAAGGTGATTGCCGAACCCACCGGCCAGGCCTGCGAGACCTACAACCGCCTCGCGGCTCAGCGCCGGGTGGTTGCCGCGCTGCACCTTACGTGCTGAGGGATTTCAACTCCTCTTCATTCTCGGCCGGCGTGCCTACCAGGGCAATTTCCAGCGCCTCCCGCAATGTCCTGGCCCCCAGCACTTCCACCTCGGCCAGGGGCTGCTGCACCCTACGGGCTACCGAACGCGGCACGAGCACCCGTCGAAAGCCCAGCTTGGCCGCCTCGTTGAGCCGGCGAGGGAGCTGTCCCACGCTGCGCAGTTCACCGCTCAGGCCCACTTCCCCGACCAGTGCCAGGTCAGCCGCCACCGGCCGGTTGCGCGCCGAGGAGGCAATGGCCACCGCGATGGCCAGGTCGGCAGCCGGCTCGTCTACCTGCAGGCCCCCCACTACGTTGACGAAGATGTCCTGATCGGCCAGGCGCACGCGCGCTCGCCGGCTCAGCACGGCGGTGATCAATAGCAGGCGGTTGAAATCCACGCCATTGGCTGTACGCCGCGGCTGGGCAAAGGTGGTGGGGCTGGCGAGCGCCTGGACTTCGACCAGGATAGGCCGGGTGCCCTCCATCGTCACAGCAATCGCTGACCCGGGTGCATTGGGGATGCGTTCGGCCAGGAAGGCTTCTGAGGGGTTGTGCACCTCGGCCAGCCCCCGCTCTGACATCTCAAACACCCCGATCTCATTCGTTGAGCCAAAGCGGTTCTTGGCCGCGCGCAGCAGGCGGAAAGAGTGAAAGCGCTCGCCCTCCAGGTAGAGCACCGTATCCACCATGTGCTCCAGCACGCGCGGGCCGGCAATCGCCCCTTCCTTGGTAACATGGCCCACCAGGAACAAAGGGATGGTCTGCGCCTTGGCCAGCCGGAGCAGGGCCGCGGCACAGTCGCGCACCTGGGTGACGCTCCCCGCCGCGGAGGGGATGGCATCGGAATAGATGCTCTGCACAGAATCCACTACAACCAGACGAGGCTGGGTTTGTTCGATACGAGCGATAATGCTCTCCAGGTGGGTGTCGGCCAGGACAAGGATGTGGGGCGAGGCAATGCCCAGCCGTTCGGCGCGCAATTTGACCTGAGCCGCTGACTCCTCGCCCGACACATACAGCACCGGCCGGCCAGCGTCGGCCAGGCATGCCGCCAGTTGCAGCAGGAGGGTAGACTTGCCGATGCCCGGATCGCCGCTGATCAGCACGACCGAACCCGGCACGATGCCTCCTCCCAGCACGCGGCTGAGCTCGCTGATGGGCAGGGGGATGCGTTCGTAGCCATCGGCCGGGATCTCCGGCAGCGGTTGCGGCTCGGGTCCGGCCACGGCCTCGCCGGCAGAGGTCGGCCGGCCCGATGGCGGCTCCTGGATTACGGTCTCAACCAGGGTGTTCCATTCGCCGCAGTCTGGGCATCTGCCCTGCCATTTCGGCTGCACGCTGCCGCATGCCTGGCAGACGTAACGGGTTCTTGGCTTGGTCATGGCTCCTCCGGCGGCGCGGCGTCGTGGCAGAGCATCCGCGCTGTGCGTGATTGTACCGCGGGGCTTTGGCCGCGTCAAGGCAGCGCGCGGGCAGGGGTCATTGCGCGATTCTCTTCGTAGTAACGACTTTAGTCGTTCAGAGCGCGCGCAAAGCGACTGAAGTCGCTACTACGAAGCACACCTTGAGCGCCAGGTCCCCTTTTTAGACAAGTCCTGGACAATTTCTTGACAGAGTGACGGGATCATGATACTATTTCGCGCAGATATGGAGAGTGAGAGGTGGCAGAGAACACCAGGCTCCAGGCCTTTGAGAGGCCTATCTTCAACATCAAAGCCGTAGTTCAGCAGACTGGGGTCAGGGCAGACACGCTGCGCATGTGGGAGCGCCGCTACGGCCTGCCGGCGCCTGTGCGCAGCCCCACCGGCCGGCGCCTCTACTCCCAGCGCGATGTGGAGATCGTCCGCTGGTTGGTCGCTCGTCAGGCGGAGGGGATGACCGTTGGGCAGGCAGTGGCTCTATGGCGCCGTATTGAGAGCGAGGGCCGTGAACCTGTTGTCCTCAAGCCCTTCGCCGTTCTCTCTCCTCCCCCCATCACTGATAACGCTCTGTCGGGCCTCAGAGCAGCCTGGGTCGCCGCAATCCAGGCCTTTCGGGAAGCGGAAGCTGAGGAGGTCCTGACTCACGCCTTCTCCCTTTATCCAGCCGAAACGGTCTGCCTCGAGATCCTCCTGGCAGGCCTGGCCGAGATCGGCACACTTTGGTACGAGGGGAAGGCCACCGTGCACCAGGAGCACTTCGCGACTGCTCTCGCCATGCGCCGCGTCCAGATGCTGCTGGCCAGCCTGTCGTCACCCTTCCGGCCGGGCCGTATCCTGGTTGCTTGCCCGCCACAAGAGGCTCACTCCTTTAGCCTTCTGCTCCTGACCTGCCTCCTTCGTCGGCGTGGCTGGGATGTCACATACCTGGGGGCCGACACACCCCTCCAGCAGATGGCGCAGACCATCCAGGCCCTCCGCCCTCAGTGGATGATCAGCGCTGCACAGTACTTGCCGGCGGTTGCCACCCTGTTGAGCCTGTGTCAGGCGGTGGCAGGCCTTGGGGTCCAGGTGGGGTATGGGGGGCGGGCTTTCAATCTGGTCCCCTCTCTGCGCAACCGTATCCCTGGCCATTTCCTGGGTGAGCGGCTCGAGGAGGCCACGGTACAGATGGAGACGCTGGTGGCAACCAACCCCTCGCCTCCCCGCGGCGAGCCGTTGCCCGAACTTTATCGCCAGGCGCTGGCCCGGTTCCGCGAACGGGAAGTGGTAATCCGGGGAAGTGTGTGGCTCGCCCTGGCGAAGAAGGATGGAGCTGAGGACCGGCTTATTCCCCTTGGATGGGAGGTTGGCCGTCACATAGAAGCTGCGTTGGCTACGGGCGAGATCGGGTTGCTAGAGGTCTACCTGGACTGGCTGAGTGGATTTCAAGGCGAGGGAGCACTTCCCCCGGACCTGCTCTCTGGTTACCTGGCCTCCTATGCTCAGGCGTTACGTCGCTGGCTGGGCAGCACGGAGAGTGAGCTGATCGCCGGCTTGTTGGAGCACTACAGACCACAGGAGAAGCTTGCGAGGTGAACGAGGCTTTCTTGCCGCGGCCGTTCTGGATGGCGTTAGCGTGGACCGTGCTGGGCTTTCTTTCTGGCTCTTTCCCCTTCTCGGTGTGGATGGGCCGGCTAATAGCTCATGCCGACATCCGCCGCTACGGGGATGGCAACCCCGGCCTCACCAACGCCTGGCGGGCTGGCGGATGGCGGGCTGGGGTACCCTCGCTGCTCCTGGATTACTTCAAGGCTGCCATACCGGTAGGCGTGGCCCACTTCTCCTCGGGGCTTTCGGGGTGGTGGCTGCTACCGGTCGCGCTGGCGCCGGTGCTGGGCCATGCCTTCTCCCCCTTCCTGCGCTTCAGGGGCGGCAAAGCTGTCGCTGCCACTTTTGGCATCTGGAGCGGGCTCACCCTGTGGGCTGGACCAACCGTGTTAGGGCTGGCCTTGGTCTTGGCGGTGGCGGTCAACACGGCCGATCACTGGTCGGTCGTCTTCGGGATGGTGGTGCTGCTGGTCTACGTGCTGCTGGCCAGCGCCTCGGCTGTGCTTGTGGCCATCTGGGCCAGCAACCTGGCCATACTCCTCTGGAAGCACCGCCACGACCTGCGCAAGCCGGCCCGGCTCCGGCCCTGGCTGAACAAGTTGCTGCGGAGGGCCCGTTGACCTCTTTCTGGTTTCAGCATCAGACCGGGATCACCGCCTTCCTGGGTGTCCTCCTCCTGATCTCCCTGAGCAACCTGTGGGCGCTGCGCCGGCTGAGCGCGTATTCTCTCGCGCAGCGGACCCCGCGCGTCTCGATCCTCATCCCGGTCCGCAACGAAATCGGGAACGTGGTCCCGTGCCTGGGCTCGTTACTGTCCCAGGACTACCCGGAATTTGAAGTTCTGGTGCTGGATGACGATTCCACCGACGGGACGGGTGAGAAGTTGGCACAACTGGTGGCACAGGATCGTCGCCTGACGGTCTTGCGGGGGCGATCTTTGCCGGAAGGGTGGCTTGGAAAACATTGGGCCAGCCAGCAACTGGCCGAGGCGGCGACGGGGGAACTGCTGCTCTTCACCGACGCAGACACCCGTCACCAGCCAGGGATGCTGCGCGCGGCCGTGGCCGCGCTGGAGGCAGAAAAAGCCGATTTGCTGAGCGGCTTCGTGCGGCAGGAAGTGGTCTCCTGGGGCGAACGCCTGACCGTGCCGGCTGTTTTCTGGTGCTTCTTTTCCTTCCTCCCACTTGGCCTGGCCCATAGGGTCTGGTGGCCAGGGCTATCGCTGACCAATGGGCAGTTCATGCTGTTTCGCCGTCGGGCGTATGAGGCGGTGGGTGGGCACGCGGCTGTGCGCGACAATCCCGTGGATGATATTGCGCTGGGGCAGCGAGTGAAAGCGCAGCGGCTGTGTTGGCGGGCAGTAGATGCCGGCGAGTTTATCGAGTGCCGGATGTATCGGTCCTTTCGCGAGGTACTGGAGGGGTTCACCAAGAACCTGTTTGCTGTTTTTGGCTTCCGGTTGCTGGAGTACCTGTTTGTCTGGCTTTGGATGATGCTGGTGACCTGGGAGCCGTTGGTGGTGCTGGGCCTCCGTGCGCTGGGGATCACGCTGCCGCACTTCGCCACCTGGCCGGCTGCGTTAGCGATCGGCCAGGCGTTGGTGCTCTGGTTCATCGCCATAAGCCGCCTGCGCTTCCCGCGCTATCTGGCGTTGCTCTACCCGATCAGTATATCGTTGTTCTTTTTCATCGCGCTGCGCTCGCTGGTCTGGACGGTGGCCGGCCGGACAACGTGGAAGGACCGCCCCCTGCCCCGGCCGCGGGTGCGGCTGATCTAGCCCGGGTGTGAAGGAAGGGAATGTGGCTTATGCCTGGATTGCCTCAGGGAGGGCAACTATGAAACCGTGGCTGCGTGGACTGCTGATCATCCTGGGTGTTGTGCTGGTCGTCTTGCTGGCCGGCCCCTTCCTGGTTCCGGTGCCGCCGTTGGAAGGGACCGTCCCGCCGGAGCAACTGGCCGACCCCGACAGTCGCTTCGTAGAGGTGAACGGCATCACCGTCCACTACAAAATGGCCGGTTCGGTTGAGTCTGGGCGACCGGCCGATCGCCCCTACCTGGTCCTGCTCCACGGCTTTGCCGCCAGCACCTTCTCCTGGCGGGAGGTGATGGCACCCCTCTCGGAGATGGGCACGGTCGTCGCCTTTGACCGGCCCGGCTTCGGGCTGACGGAGCGGCCCATGCCCGGCGAATGGACCGGCCGCAGCCCCTACAGCCCCGAGGCCCAGGCCGACCTGACGGTGGGCCTGATGGACGCGCTGGGGATAGAGTGGGCGGTTCTGGTGGGCAACTCGGCCGGCGGGACGGTGGCCATGCTCACCGCTCTGAGTTACCCCGAGCGGGTGGAGGCGCTGGTGCTGGTGGATGCGGCGATCTATGTGGGCGGAGGAACGCCGGGATGGGTGCGCCCGCTTCTCAACACCCCACAGATGCGCCACCTGGGGCCGCTCCTGGTCCGCTCTATTCGGAATTGGGGCGTGGACTTCGCGCGGTCGGCCTGGCACAACCCGGAAAAACTGACGCCGGAGGACTGGGAAGGTTACATCAAACCTCTGCGGGCCGAGAACTGGGATCGAGCCCTCTGGGAGGTCACCCGCGCCAGCCATCCGCTGGGGCTGGAGAAGCGGCTGGGCGAGGTGCGGGTGCCGACCCTGGTGGTCACCGGCGACGACGACCGTATCGTGCCCACCGCACAGAGCATCCGCCTGGCGAGGGAACTCCCCCGGGCCGAGCTGGTCGTCATCCCCAACTGCGGGCATGTGCCGCAGGAGGAATGTCCAGGACCCTTTGTAGAGGCAATCGAAGCATTCCTGCACAAGAGGTAACTATTCAGGCCGATTGAAGTCGCCCCTCCTGGGCACTTCGTGCCGGGTGTCGGCCTCCGCCGACACCCTTCATGTATGCATCATGAGAGAGGTCGGCGAAGGCCGACCTCTGGTCACAGGCCCAAAAAGGGCCACGCCTCGGGCGAGCCTTCGGCGTGGCCCTTCCAGTCACCGCTGAATAGTTACCGCAAGAGGTGATAGTCACTACCATTGCGAGGAGGTAATAATGGCAAGAGTTGCAGTTCATACGGAAGCTCCTGACTTCGCCCTGGAGGACTTCCAGGGCCGGACGGTACGCCTTTCCAATTACCGGGGAAAGAAACATGTCGTCCTGGTCTTCAACCGGGGCTTCATGTGACCATTCTGCCGCCGGCATATGGCGCAGTTGCGCCAGGACTACGAGGAATTCGTAAAGCGCGGGGCTGAGATCATCGTCGTTGGGCCGGAGGATGCTAAGGCATTCAACAGCTACTGGCAACAGGAG
>DAOTZS010000004.1:0-13041 GCA_034434335.1 Anaerolineae bacterium | reverse complement strand
TGAGGAAGAACGCTGGCCGGTTAAGATGCTGGTCCCCTTCAATGCGCCGGACCTGAAGCGGAAGTTCCAGGGTTGGGCAATGACCCTGATGGCCAGAGTAACAGAAAATGCTCCGAAGCAAAGAGGACGGTAAAGACGCAGCGGCGCTGCGCTCGACATTATAAAAAGCCGTAACCATTCAGGCGGTGACTGGAAGGGCCACGCCGAGGGCTCGCCCGAGGCGTCACCCTCTTTGGGCCTGCGCCGACCTCTCTGGTGATGCATACATGAAGGGTGTCGGCGTAGGCCGACACCAGGCACGAAGTGCCCAGGAGGGGCGATTTCAATCGGCCTGAATAGTTGCAAAAAACCAAAATCGGCACCCCAGGTGGTGCCGATTTGGTCCAAATAACAAGCTTCTCTCAAGCCTGAAGCTGGCTCCTGGCCTTGTTGAAAGCCGCCATCAAACGAGACTTGCGGCGTGCCGCGTTGTTCTTGTGGATCACCCCCTTCTCGGCGGCCTTGTCCAGAGCGCGCACCGCCTCCCGCAGGGCCTGAGCAGCCTCGGTGATCTTTCCTGCCGCCAGCAAAGCACGCACCTTCTTGATATGGGTGCGCGCCCTGCTGCGCACCATGCCCCGATAGAGCGCTTTACGCGCATCGCTGCGCGCCTTTTTCATCGCGGACGGATTTCTCTTCAGATTTGGCAACTTCAAACCTCCCCAAAAACTTATGGTTGGCCCCAATATACCTCAAGGGCTGCCTTTTGTCCAGTTTATGCCTCAGGTCCTGCGCCGCTATGGTGTGATTTCCTCAACCCTCCCCTGAGCCTCCCATGACCTGCCTGCTTCTCTCCTTGAGCCCGCGCAGCACATCATCCATGGCTTCCTGGACATAAGGATAAGCCAGCCATACCGTAGCAGCCCCAAACAGCCCTCCCGTCACCAGCCGAAGCTGCCAGGTGCTCTCCCGCCAGCCCACAAGCTGAGTGCCCCCATCAATTGCCAGCGGCACCAGACACAAGGCATAGGCCCACAACGGCAGCCTGGGCAGGCTGGCGACCCTCCGGCGCCATAGCCAACCACGCACCAGCGCAAACAGCACCCCGGCCACCAGCATGCTGCCCCATACGGCCACATCACGCTGGCATAATGCCACCTTATATCCCGTCTGCGGCGAGCCGGGAAAGTGCAACGCCTGGCGCTGGAAGACACTTAGGCCCGCTGGCAATGCGCCCAACGCCTCCAACTCCTCCAGCCGATAGGTGGCCTGAGGCCCAAAGAGAAAGAAGGACCGCTCCGGCAACTGATGGCAGGTCAGGCTGTATAGCCAGTAAATCGCCCGGCCCGCGGCAGGGGCGCCAACCTGCATCAGCACCGGCGCCAGAAATGCCAGCCCCACGAAGACAGCCAGCATAAGGTTGAAGATAGCCAGCCAATGCCGCGCCAGCGCCAGGCTCAAACGGTCCACGGCCCCGGCCACCTGGTCCTTCCACCCCGCTCCAGGGGTAAGGGCCCACGTCGTGGGCTGCTTATCTTCCACTGTCACAGGCATCTCCTCTCCGGCCACCATCTTGCCCCCTTGGGCGGGCCCTGAAGTAAGGCTCATCTCTTACGCCCCAGCCATGGTCCCCTCACCCAGCGCGGTGCCGCTCAGGTAACCGATATAGGCCGGGATCAGCGGCAACACACAAGGGGAAAGGAACGATAGAAGGCCAGCCACAAAGGCAATGGGCACGGTGACTGCTGTGGTGGAGGCCGACTCCAATTCCAGGCTGGCCAGGCCGGTGCCAAAGCGCGCCACAAGAAGATGGGCGATAAATGCCAGCCGGTCCATGGCCAGCAGCACTCCAACGAAAATCAGCAACAGGCCTGTCAACCTGGAGACGATGCCCAGATGGCGGTTGAGGCGGTGCAGCCACCCTGTCATGGTGCTGAAGGCCGCGCCGGTCAACAAGAACGGGATGCCCAATCCGGCCGAGTACACTGCCAGCAGCAGCGCACCCTGGGCCACAGTTTGCGTGTCACTGGCCAGGAAGTAGATGGCGGCCAGCACCGGGCCGACACAAGGGATCCAGCCGGCGGAGAAAAATACCCCTGTTGCCGCCGAGGAGAGATAACCCCAGCGCCGATCGGCGCGCACCTGTAGCCGTCCCTCTGTGTATATCAGGCGAGCCAGGCCATCCAGAAAGGCGAGGTAGACGCGGCCAGGCACAGTGCGATCGGCTCCCGTCCGGCGCACCAGGCCAGCCACCCCATCCAGCGCTCCCGCGATCTGCAGCCCGAATAGGATCACAATAACCCCACCGATCTTGACCACTGTGGGCAGATAGCGGTTGAGCGCATAGCCGAAGAAGGCCACCGAGGCGCCCAACACCACGAATACTGTGCTGAAGCCAGCCACAAACGCCAACGCGTGCCCAAACGTCCGCCACCGATGCCCATGGTTCATGGCACACCTCTCCAGCACAGGCTGGGCCGCCACCTCACCAATCGGTACCCCCTCCCTGCGACGCCCGCTCGCGGATGAGCTCCTTCAACATCGCCACCTCTCGCTCCAGATCCCGCTGGCGCTTGATCATGCTGAAGATGAAGGCGAACGCAGCCAGCCAGATGATCAGATACCCTGCCACCATGTAGCCCATACTTCAGCTCCTTTCTAAAGCCCCAACTGCTCCCTCAGAGCCTCCACCTCTTCTCTGGCCATCTCCAGTCGCAGGCGATGCAGCAGCAGCACCACGTAGAGCAAGGTAAAAGCAGCCAGGCTGAAGAAGAAAGCCGGCCGCATCCCGGCCGACAGCCCGAAGTTCTTGGCGTCGAAGAGCACCGGATGGATAGTCCGCCACCAGCGGATGGAGAAGAAAGTGATCGGCACGCTGAGGAAAGCGAAGATCCCATATACCGAGGCAAAACGGGCTCGCCGGCCGGGGTCTTCGATGGCGCTGCGCAGCATGAAATAGCTGAGATACAGCAAAATGACGATTGTATAAGTCGTCAACCTGGGGTCCCATGTCCACCATACGTTCCAGGCTGGCTTGGCCCACACCGAGCCGCTGGCAGTAGCAGCCAGGGTGAAGACGATGCCCAACTCGGCCGACGAGAGGGCCAGGGAATCCCACCTCCGCTGCCCCCTGACCAGATAGCTGATACCTGCGACCGTAGTCACCCCAAAGGCCAACATGCTGAGCCAGGCGCTGGGGACATGAAAGTAGATGATGCGTTGGGCATACGTCTCGGGCCGCGTGAGGCCCACGGCATCTGGCGCCCATACCAGCGCGAACAAAATGGCAACCACCATCCCTGCCCCAGCGAGCACAGTCAAGATTGTCAGCCGCAGATCAGACCGGATCATTGCCCACTCTCCCTGACGTTATTCCTCCACCACGTAATCGAAGGTCAGGTAGGCCACCAGCGCAAACCCGACATCGTAGATCACCACCAGGCGCAACCAGTTGCCCATCTCGGCCAGGGACTGGCCATCCAGCAGCCCGCCCGTCATCTTGACCCCAGCCACCAGCACAGGCACCAGCACCGGGAAGAGCAGAATTGGCAGCAGCACCTCTCGCGCACGCGTATTCACCGCCATGGCCGAGAACACAGTGCCCACCGTTGCAAAGCCAACCGTGCCCAACAAAAGCACCACCAGGTGCTGCCAGGTCAGCAGGGACAGGTTGAAAAAGAGCATCACCAGGGGCAGCAACACCGCCTCAACCACCAGCATGAACAAGAGGTTCCCCAGCATCTTACCGAAATAGATCGCCGACCGATCCACCGGCGCCAGGAGCAGGCCAGCCAGGCTCCCCCTATCCTGCTCGATCACAAACGCCCGGTTGAGGCCCAGGGTCCCCGCAAAGCTGACTGCCACCCAGATGATGCCGGGAGCTACCATCCTCATGTCCGGCACGCGCAACTCGAAGGCGAAATTGAAAACCACCACCGCCAGCACCGCAAAGACAAACATGCTGCTGAAGATATCCTTGGTACGCAGCTCGGCGCGCACATCTTTCCAGAGGATGGCTGCCACGGCCCGCCAGTAGTTCATCGGCCTCCTCCCCCGCAGTAACGCTCATAAAGGGGCCGGAACTCGCCTGGGGTGAGGTCGCGCGCCCTGGCCTGAAAGACCAGCCGGCCAGCAACCAGGATGGCCACCCGGTCGGCCATGGCCAGCCCACGCTCCAGATGATGGGTAACGGTGACAATGGTCCGCATCGGACCTGGCTGATCGCCAGACCGGCCGCTCACCTCTGCCAGCAGGGCGTGCAACATCTCGGCCGCCTGGGGATCGAGCCCTGTATCCGGCTCATCCAACAGCAACACCAGCGGATCATGCAGCAGCGCGCGCACGATGGCCAGGCGCTGGACCATACCGCGCGAGAAGGTGCGCACCAGGTCCCCTCGCCGGCCGGCCAGTCCTACCCGCTCCAGCAGAGCGCTGAGCCGCGGCTCGGCGTCCTCCAGGCCGTACAGGCGAGCAAAAAAACGCAGATTCTCTTCGGCGGTCAGGCTCTCATAAAGCAACGGCGCATGGGAGACAACCCCCAGATAGCGCCGGATCCCCTGGGCATGCGTCCGCAGGTCCAGCCCACCGATGTAAACCGTGCCCGCAGATGGCCGGCTCAGCCCCGCCAGGATGCGGATCAAAGTCGTCTTGCCCGCCCCGTTGGGCCCGAAGATGACCAGTGACTCGCCCTCCGCCACCGAGAGGTCCAGCGCGCGCAAGACCACTTTGCTGCCGAATGCCTTGCTGAGCTGGCGCAGCTCGATCATAGGCCGACCCGCGCTGGAGGCTCTCCCTGCATCGGCACCCGGTCCCGCTCTCACCGCCTCGCCTCCTCACGCAACACGTCCAGCAACTGCGCTTTCAGCCGCCGCCGCTGATCCCGGTAGGCTGCTTCAGACACCTCCCCGGCCTCGTAAGCATTCTCCAGCCTGGCCAGGGCGTCTATCAGGCTGTCCCGCGCGTGGGAAGCCACCTGAGAAGCAGACGAAACCCGACGTCGCCACAGGGGCCTGGCGGCCACCACCACGGCGATCAGAGCCACCGCAGACACAGCAATGGCCAGGCTGGCACGCTCAAGCCCCATGGGGGCGGAAACCACCCCTCTGGCCGTCAAGGCCGAGAGGTTGGCGATGCTGATCTGAAT
Source organism: Anaerolineae bacterium (assembly GCA_034434335.1). Taxonomy (GTDB): domain Bacteria; phylum Chloroflexota; class Anaerolineae; order CG2-30-64-16; family CG2-30-64-16; genus DAOTZS01. Next base: position 7,919 of record DAOTZS010000004.1, on the reverse strand, counting down.
GGAATGGTTGGCCGGCAGGTTCTGGCCGACCAGGCTGATGAAACGGCCACTCGGGGTCTGACGTACCCCTTCGTCCATCAGTTGACCACTGGTTACTTTCAAGGTTGGGCCCTGAGCCGAACCGCCCCCAGGGTCACTGATCAACACGTTGATGTTTCGGATGGGATAAGCCAGGGTGCGGTCTAATTGGAGGGTGTCGCCGGAGTACGGCAGGGCATAGCGGAAGAGGATCTGGCGCACGAATTGGCCAGGCGGCAGGGGCCAGGTGTCTACAAACCCACCGTTGGTATGCCTGTAGCGCCCACTTCCCTCGTCGTCGCTGATCACCACCCCCTGGGCCCCGGCCGGCAGGGTGAAACGCAGGACACCTGTGCCATCGCCGATATATGTCCGGTTGCCACCCAGGCTAAAGACGACCATTTCGGCGATCAGCGCCCGGCCGGCCGCGAACTCGACGATAAAATGCACCCGCTCAGCCCAGATGGCGCTGCCATCGGTCGTCGTATCAAACACCTCTATCGGCAGATGAAGGGTAGGCTGGTCAGCGCTGAAGCTGGCCACCGCGGAGCTATAGGGGATGCCAGCAGGATACTCAGCCCTGGCCACATAGACCAACCCAGGCTCGGTGGACAGCCCCTCAAACCGGTATACCCCCTCTGCATCGGTGGTCGCCGACCGCTCCTCGACCACAGTTGAGCCGTCCATGATCCCCAGCAGCACCGGCAGATCGGGGACGGGCTGACCTGTGGTGCCATTGACCACAGTGCCAGTAATCACTCCTGATCCGGCCACCGGGGCTTGCGGCAACAGGCGGGGTGTGGAGAGGGTGCGAATGTATGGCAGGACCGCTGGTCGCGCGGCCAGGTGCTCCTGCCCGCGTGGAGACGCGTACAGGTGCGGGGGGATGAGGTGCAACCACAGCACCAGCAGGCCAACCAAAGCCATGCTGTACCACGGCGCGACGCCCCGTGCCGGCAGTTTGATGCAAAAACGGCCACCCGCCCCCCGGGCGACCGTTTTCGCCTGCCCACCTATGCGGTGACCCTCCGCGCCCGCCACCCCACTACCCGACCGCCTTGACTTCAACCTCTTCATACTCCTCGTAGCGCGACGGGCACTTCAGCAGCAAATTGCTGGCGTCTAACGTGCCATCGGGTCGCAACCTGCCTTCCACAATGGCGCTGGCCCCCTCGCGATGGATCTGATCCGGCTTGACCCCGTGGAAATAGACAGGCAGTTGCTTACTGGCGTCCGCCGTATCGGAGATACGGAAGTTGAGGCTGAGGGTGGCGGCGTCGTAGGCGATGCTCTCGGTCACGATATTGCCACTGACCCGCAGCGGCTTGCCGATCAACCCGGCCTGATCAGCCAGCACCTCACCCACCTCGCGGTAGTATGAGCCGGCGCTGGAGATGGACGAGATGATCAGATAAGACACCAGCCCCAGGATCACCAGCCCACCCAGGATAAACTTAACCCGGTTGCGCGCTGGGTGTGCCGAAACCACATCCCGAAGAATAGTCGAGCTCTCTGTCATTTTGCCTCCCTGTATTCAGGCGGTGACTGGAAGTCACCCTTTTGGGGCCTGCGGCCAGAGGTCGGCCTGCGCCGACCTCTCTGGTGATGCACATATGAAAAGTGTCGGCGGAGGCCGACACCCCTCGGGCCGAGCCCTTCGGGGCGAGGCCTGGCACGAAGTGCTCAGGGAGGGCGATTTCAATCGGCCTGAACAGTTACCGAGAGTATATCACCCAAGACATTGCCTGTCAACGAAAATGCAGACCAGGTGTGTCCTAAAATCGTCGGGAACTTGGTCCGGACACAACCGGCAACTGTAGCGCAGGCCGCCAGGCCTGTATTCGCAGGCTGACCGCCTGCGCTATAGGTGCAGCGCAAGCGGCCGGGCCGACATTCACAAACATCCCAGCAGCCAGGGCTTATCCATTCTTTATATCTGATGAAAAGGCTCGTAGTGAGCCACGAAGCGAACGGGCGAGGCATGCCTCGCCCGTACTGGCGTCCAAAAGGCCTGGAGAACGGCACTCCGCTGGCGCTCCGTGCCTGACTACGAACGGCCCGACAAAATTGGGACACACCCTGCAGGCCCCGGCTCTGGGGCCAAAGCCCTTAGCTTACTTCCCCCAGCCGCAAGCCGCGCAGGCGCAGCGAATTGGTCACCACAAAGATGGAGGAGAAGGCCATGGCCGCCGCGGCCAGCCAGGGCGCATTGTGCAAGAGCCCTGCCGCAGCCACGGGGATGAGCAGCACGTTGTAGAAAAACGCCCAAAACAGGTTCTGCCTGATGGTGCGCATGGTGCCCCGGCTGAGGGCAATTGCCCGGCTCACCCCCCGCAGGTCCCCGCTCATCAACGTGACGCCGGCAGTCTCCATGGCCACGTCGGTGCCCGTGCCGATGGCAATCCCCACGTCTGCCTGGGCCAGGGCCGGCGCGTCGTTGATCCCATCTCCCACCATGGCGACCACGGTCGAGGCGCGTCTCTTGCCCCCAGCTCCCTGGCCAGACTGACCTTCTACCCCCGACTCCTGCAGCGCCTTAACCTGGGCCGCCTTATCCCCTGGCAGCACCTCGGCCAGAACATGTTCTATGCCCACCTGCCTGGCAATCGCCTCGGCCGTGGAACGGTTATCGCCGGTCAGCATGACCACCTTCAGGCCATGGCGCTTGAGGCCGGCAACAGCCTCGGCCGAGCCCTCTTTGACCGTATCGGCCACCCCGATGACTCCCACCAGGTGGCCGTCTACGGCGCCCAGGATCACCGTCTTGCCTTCGGCCTGCAATCGCTCAACAGCCGCCAATAGCCAGGGTTCGCCCTCTGTCGGCTGTCCCCCTGTCTGGGCTCCAGAAGCCGCTTGCCGAGAGCTATCCAGCCCCACGCCCTGGCCCAGGATCCAACGCGAGGTACCGAGCAGCACCTCATGGCCGTCCACGCGCGCCCGAATGCCATGGCCGGCGATGGCCTCGAATGTCTCAGGCTGAGGCAAAACCAGGCCTCGCGCCTCGGCTGCGGTCACAATGGCCTGCCCCAGCGGATGCTCTGACCCGCGCTCGGCCGCGGCAGCCAGGCGCAGGAATTCGTCCGGCGAAAGCGCGGTGGGCGAGGAAGCCGGCCCAGTGGGTCCTTCAGACGTCCCTGGGGGGAGCACTATGTCTGTCACGGCCGGCTTCCCCTGCGTGATCGTACCGGTCTTGTCCAGCACCACCACTTGCGCCTGCTCCAGCCGCTCCAAGGCCTCGGAACTACGGAAGAGGATGCCGTGTTGAGCCCCCTTCCCTGTGCCCACCATGATCGCTGTCGGCGTCGCCAGCCCCAGCGCGCAGGGGCAGGCGATCACCAACACGGCCACCATATTGACCATCGCCGTCGTCAGGCCGGCCCTGGCAACAAAGTACCAGCCGAGAAAAGTCAGCAGCGCGATACCGATAACGACCGGCACGAAAACACCCGCCACGCGATCGGCCAGGGCCTGGATGGGAGCCTTGGAGCCCTGGGCCTCTTCCACCAGGCGGATGATCTGGGCCAGGGCAGTCTCTGCGCCCACCCGCGTAGCCTGGACACGCAGCAGGCCCGAGCGGTTGAGCGTGGCACCGATCACCTCGTCACCAGGGCGCTTCTCCACAGGCATGCTCTCGCCGGTCAGCATTGCTTCATCCACAGCCGAATGGCCGTCCAGCACCACCCCGTCCACCGGGATCTTCTCCCCGGGCCGGACGATCAGGATATCGCCCACCTGCACTTCCTCGACGGGCACATCTACTTCGGCCTCGCCCCGCACAACGCGCGCTGTCTTAGGCCGCAAGCCCATCAGCGCCTTGATGGCCGCGCTGGTACGGCCGCGCGCCACAGCCTCCAGGTACTTGCCCACCCTGATCAGGGTGATAATGAGGGCCGAGGTCTCAAAGTAGACCACATGGCCCAGCCGCGGGAAGAGCAACACGGCCACGCTGTAGAAGTAAGCCGCGGACGACCCCATGGCGATCAGCACGTCCATATTAGCGCTGCCGTTCTTCAACGCCTTGTAAGCGCCAACATAGTAGTGCCAGCCCACATAGAACTGGACCGGGGTCGCCAGGGCGAAGAGCACCCAATTCAGCCAGGTGGCATGGGGAAGCACCCCCGCCATCATTGCCATGGCCAGCACAAAAATGGGCAGTGTAAAGGCCACCCCTATCCACAGCCGATGTCTTTGCTGCGCTATTTCCCGCTCGCGCGCCTGAGCCTCGACATCGGCCAGTTCGCCCGACCCGCTCCGCTCCAGCACCCCATAGCCGAGCTCTTCAACCTTACGCTTCAGATCAGCATAGTTGACCAGGGTAGGGACAAACTCGATGGTCGCGCGCTCGGTAGCCAGGTTAACCGTCGCGCTCACCACGCCCGGCATCTTCTTGAGATGGCGCTCAATCGTCGCCGCGCAGTTGGCGCAGGTCATGCCGGTGATGGGCAACTCGAGCCTGCCAGTGGCGACACCATAGCCCAGCTCGGCGATCAAAGCGCGCATCTGACCTTCGCTGGCCAGGGTTGGGTCGAACGTGATGCTGGCCTTCTCTGCTGCGTAGTTGACCACTGCCTCGCTGACCCCTGGCACCTTCTTCAGGTTGCGCTCAATGGTCGCCGCGCAGTTGGCGCACGTCATACCTGTAACAGGCAGGGTGATGTGGGTAACCTGGCTCATAGCTGACACGCCATCTCAGTTGGCGGCAGGGTAGCCGATCTCAACCAACGTACGTTTGACCCCCGCCAGAGAGCGCTCATCCTCCAGGGTGAAGGTGACAGCCTTCGCCTCAACATCCCCTTCCACCCGGATAACCCCCGGCAACTCTCTGGTCTCGCGGGCGATGGTCATGATGCAATGACGACAAGAGATGTTGGGAATGCTCAGAGTGACTGTATACGACATGTGTACCTCCTTGATCCATACTGGACACTGGCGATTTTCTTCGTAGTAACGACTTTAGTCGTTCAGGACGCGCCGAAAGCGACTAAAGTCGCTACTACGAAGCCTGCATCTCGTGCTCCTCAGGTTGCCGAGCCCAAGATGCGGGTATCCCCAGAATTCGCCAGAGTCCAGATCCGTAGTTAGAGTACAACCTTTCCAAACAGTCTTTCCGTAAGCTGGGTTGCCGAGCCTGATACCGTTAGCAAAAGCTCAAGCACGGTACACAGACCCCCAAAAAGACAAGAGACCAGATCAGCCAGACCTGGTCCCCTGCCAGCTCAGGCTGGAGGCTGATCCGGGGCCAGCAGGCGCCTGGCGACCCCGCGCACCCCTTCTACCCAATCCAACAGTTGAATGCGGTCAGAGTCAACGTGGTCGTAGCCAGAGCCAATCAGGTAGGCCAGCAAGCCCAGATAGGTGCCGGCTACAGCCAGACGGCCGGCGGGTGTAGCCAGGGGCGGTGCCAGTTTAACCAGCGCCAGAACGGTGGTGATCTTGTCGGCCACGCTGGCCTTGGCTGCGAAGCGGCCTGCCAGTTGGGTAACCTCGTCCTGCACCATCCACAACACGGCCTCCTCAGCCCGGTAAGCTGAGATCCAGGCATCCACCTCGCCGGCGATGGCGGCTGTGCCCAACAGCTTGTCTACCAATTGGGGAAAGAGGGTGCCTGCTTTCAACTCTTCCAGCCAGGCGTTGAGCTGCTCACGCGCTTTATCCAGCGCATTGATCCCCAGCAGGGCAATGATCTTGTCATTGGCGGCCATGACAAAGTCAATGACCCGCCGGCTGATCCCTTTGACATCCACGCCCAGCTTCTCCAGCAGCTCCCCACCGACGGTCACCAGCGCCTCTTTGAGCAGAGCGGCATCCAGCATCAGCAGGCCCTCTACAACGTGCCCACCGGCAGTGACCACATTGGCCTTGATCTCCTCCAGGGCGGCGTGGACTGCTGCCGACGCATCAGCCCTGGCCTCCCCTATGGCGCGCACTCCCCTTCCGGCCAGGGCGCCCACCAGGTAGGCATCGGGCGCGCTGATCAGCGCGCGTAGCCCGGCCAAATCTGCTGGGGTGGGAAACAGCGCACGTACGGCAGCTCGGCCTTCGGGCACGGCAGCCGGCAGCGGGGTGAGCTGGCTGGCCACGGTGAGGTCGAGGACAGCGCCGGCCAGCAGTTGCACCTCGGCCTCAGCCCGCTCGAAAGGGTCATCGCTGGTCTTCAGAGTTGTCTCGGCGGCTGTTTTCAGGGCCTGAGAAGTGGCCAGAAGGCGAGCGGCCCGCCGCGCCGGCGCAGCACGGCTCACCCCTCGCACGGCCGGCGGCTCCAGCAAAGCTGCCACCCCGGCCGCGTATGTCGCGGCCAGCCGGCGGCGCTCCGCGGACGATCCTGTGGCTGTCATGTGAAAACCTCCTCGGTATGATATGTTCGTAGTAAGGCACGTAACGAAGTGGAGTGCCGTCCGACGCCACTCCGCTACGCTGCGTGGCTTACTACGAACAGGAGATTACGGGTCTCGCTCGGCATGGCTGAAGCGAGAAGCTTCCACCAAGCAGGTTCAGGAACCTTCCTGGGCCGGGCTCTGAGCAGGCGGCTCTGCGGCTGACCCGCCCACCTCGGCCGGCCGCGGCCGACGGTGGTTGACGAACAGCCCGGCCACAGCCAGGATGATGCAACCAATCGCGATCCACTGCGCGGTGGCCAGGCTGCCGATGCGCCAGGCATCCGGCCGGAACATCTCCACCCAAAACCGCCCCGCCGGATACCAGATCAGGTAGAACAAGAAGATATCACCATCCCGCAACCACCCCTTGAAGCGCCGACCTGCTATCCACAGCAGCGCGAAGCCGATGACGTTCCAGAGCGCCTCGTAATAGAAGGTGGGGTGGAAGCCGTGCGTGGCATACCACTGCCGCGCCGCCTCGGTCAGCCGGTCGGGCAGACCACAGGCCATAGGTGAACCGGCCGGCTCCTGACAGGGGTACACCGGGTTGATGTGAAAGGCCCAGGGGAGGTCGGTCGGCGGGCCATAGAGCTCTTGATTGATCCGGTTGCCCATCCGACCGATGGCCTGGGCCAGGATCAACCCCGGCGCGGTGAAGTCAAGCCAACGCAAGAAGCTGATCCTGGCCAGCCGGGTATAGAGCCAAACGGCCAGCACCCCGCCGGCCACCGCGCCATAGATCCCCAGCCCGCGGAACCCCCCACGCCAGAAAGCGATGATCTCGATGGGGTGTTCGCGGTAGTAAGCCCAGCCGGCGAAGTTGCCGGTGGGGGTCGAGAAGACATGATACAGCCGCGCGCCGATAATGCCGAAGATCAGGCACCAGGTGAGCAGATTCCAGGCATGATCGGGGTTTTCGCCATGGCGTGCCGCCTCCTTGGTGGCCAGCCAGGCCGCCAACAGCGCCCCAACCACGATCAGCACGCCATACCAGTGGACTTGAAAAGGACCGAGTTTGAGCAGAACGGGGTTCATCCTTTGCTCCTTGCGCCAGCCAGATGCGGGCTGTCGTTAGTTTTCCAGGGCTTGCAGCCTGGCGGCCGCCCTCCGTACCAGGTCCTTTGCCCGGGTGATCCAGAAGACGTGCACAGTGCAAGCCCAAGCTGTATCGTTTCCTCACTTACAGCAGGTTGCCCGGTGATATTGTGGCCGGGATGGTTCAAAATTGGTTAACACTTTCTGCCCCCTCGGGCCTTCACAGCCCCTCTCCCGCCGCCGAAGGCGAACGGGAGAGGGGAGGGAGCAGAAGGTGGGGTGAGGGCCCTGGGAGACAATTCTAATGACCGCAAAAAGTGTAAACCAATTTTCCCGGCAAACTGAACCATCCCTGAAAGAGGGTCTTCGTCCCCCCAAGAGAGAGCAGCTACCTGGTCTCCTTAACTTGATGCATATACCCCTCATAATCTCGATCCCCCTTCCCCGCAAAGCGAGGAAGGGGTAGGGGGATGGGGCGATGCGCCTCAA
>DAOTZS010000003.1:0-9593 GCA_034434335.1 Anaerolineae bacterium | reverse complement strand
CCCTCCCCTCTCCCGCCGCCGAAGGCGAACGGGAGAGGGGAGGGAGCAGAGGGTGGGGTGAGGGCCCTGGGAGGCAATTCTAATGACCGCAAAAAGTGTAAACCAATTTTCCCGGCAAACTGAACCATCCCCTTTTTCCCCGGCGAATTGAACCACCCCTTCTCTATTTCAACGAGAAGGCCCTTCAATGTAATACAAAGGTGCCGCAGCCAAAATGGGTTAAGCGGCCAATATGCAGAATTGATGCCAGCTCCAGGTAGGGTAGCAGCCTCCAGGAGATCCCCTCAAACACCTGGCTCCCCACCCGACATCCAGGCCAATCCTTGGAAGCCGCCTCCAGCCTCTGCCGACGAGCAGGGCCTAAGCGTGTCATATCAACATCTTCCTCCAGAGCGGCACGTTCTGCCTGGCTGAGCAAAGCCCAGACCTGCTCAACGCCACCATGCCTGGCCGGCACGAACAGGGTCATGCGAGTCATCAACGCGGTGATGATCTGTCGCATGGAGGGGATCTCGGCTTGCGCCTGTGCCTCGCATGGGGTGCCAGGTGAAGGCTGGGCCACAGTGGACGAGTACCCCAAATCTAGGGGCGTGATCCAGATAAGCTGTCGCAAAGGGCGCTTTGGCCAGCCTCTTCGGCTGGCTGGCTTGCCTGAAGCGCCAGGGGCAGAAGAAAGGGGAGACAGCTCAGGTCCGCTGACCTCAGTCTCGGCCGGCGGCATGGCGGCGCGATCTTCTGTCGGTGTAGCCGTGGAATTTGCTTCTTCGGCTCCCGCCTCAGTTACCTTGCCCTCCGCCAAGGGGAGCCCTTCTGCCCATTGAGCCGGGGTGGGATGGTAGTCCAGGTTCAGGTGGCCGTCCATGGCCAGGGGCTCCCAGCAGGGCCCACGGGCCACATAGATCGCCTGGATATCGAAATGTCCCCAAAGACTACGTGGCTGACGCCAGCGCGGGTCGGTAGTGGTCGCTGCCGCCTCCATGGCCGGCAGGATAACCTCCAGAAACAGCCTGTGATCCGCGTCAGGTCCAAGCAATTTCAGCTCCCAGAGGATCAATTCACCCGAGCCGTAGGCGGATTTGCCAGGATAGGGGAATATAACCGAAGCAATGGGCCAGCCTGGCTCGCGTGCAGGTGAGAGCAGGCCCGGGGGGCTGGCTGTAGTCCTGTCGGCCGCGGCCAGAGCCCGGCGCCAGAGGCGCGCCTCTGGGGTGGGCAGGCGCTCAGCGATGAATGTGCCCAGGGTGCTTGACAGTGCCTTGGCAAAGGGGCGAGGAGGGATCACCAGCGAGCTCTGCACCCGCCAGACAACAAGATAGCGGATCAGGTTAACCGGACTGATAAAAGTCCACATACTCGGTCAGCTGATAGAGCAACGTCACCTGAGGCCTGGGCCACTGGCGGATGCGCCAGGCATTCAGCATATCCCTGGCCTCCTGGCTGAGGGTTCCCAGGAAACGTCCCCAATAGAACTGGGCCTCGGCGCTATTGGCAGTGTGCAGAAGCTTGTAGAGGATCTTGCGCTCCTCGGGCATCAGGATGGTGCGGAAGACAGCCGCCATCTCCAACATATTCAGGAAAGTGGGAACCTCGAAGGTTAGCACCCCCTGGCGCTCATATCGGATGGGCTGAAAGATCTGCCTGGGGTGGGCGTAAAAGCGCACACGCAGCCGATCCTGTGGGAAGCGGCTTTCCTGGTGCACGACCCGCACCAGCAGATCGCCTGTGGTAGACCCGGGGGCACCGGTCGGGAAGATCTGGAGAAGTCCCTTGAGGTTCAGGGCGTGATAGAAGGTCAGTTCTTGGAGCCATGGCTTCAGGCTGCGCTGGTTCAGCATTACTAGGAAGCGCCGTTCGTCGTAGATATAGGTGGCCAGGACGCCGTCGTCTTGAAGAGCCGGCCCAGGCCGTAGCTGGCGCGGCAACTGATTGACATAGCCCCAGATCAGGATGCTCTCGCGCGCCAGCTCGGCCAGCGAGTAAGCTCTCTCCAGGATCATCTGGCAGGCAGGACAATAGCGCGGCGAGCTGCTGGGATATACCCAGCAGCGCCGACAGAGGCCGGCCAGGGCAGAGTGGGGAGGGCCCAGGCGCCCTTCTGGACCAAACAGCTCGGGCGCAGCTTGCAGGCTGCGCAGGGTACCCAGCAGCTCAGCGCTGTTACGACAGCGACGCAGCCAATCAAAGGGACTGAGCATTCAGTGCCTTTTGAAGCTCAGAGTAGTAGGCCACCACCGAGGGCGTAATCCATTCAGATGGCCGGATTGGCACGCGCCACTCCGCCTCCGGGGCACCGGCATAGCGTTTGGGCCAGTCAATCAGGTAGCTTTCAGGCAGCAGGTGCAGGCGCAGGCTGCCAAACCCTACGTAGCGGTGGAGTCCCAGCTTATGGGCCAGATGGGGTTCCAGGGCCACACACCACAGCAGGCGCTGGAACTCCTCCTTTTCCAGGTTCCAGAACCGCAGGGTGAAGCGGGCTCGCGCCCCGGGCAGGATGGCCCGGCAGTAGCTGGCCTGAACCGTGTCGGGTTGGAAAGCCGGCAGCCGTTGTACAATCGGTGCCAGCGGCGCGTGCAGGAATAGGCGCCAGGTGTTGGCAATCTGAAATATGGGCACGCCCTTGCCCTCCTGGCGCCACCGGCCATTGGTGAAAACCCAGCCCCCGTAGGGGTAGGGCACCTTGAACCAGGCCAGCTCTGGGGCATCGAAAAGCGCGAAGCTGCAGGCCAGACGACCCATGATAGCCTGGTTGGGGCCGGCACCCACCCAGCCGAAGAGGCTATCTGCAGGGTTCAGGTGTGCCAGGTCGGGGCTGGGCAGCCGCGAGTCGCTGGCGATGGCATAGATATGACGCAGCATCCCCTTCAGGCTGCGGCTGGGCAAAGCGTAGATTCGGGCCTGGGGCCGCAGGCTGGCCTCGGCTGGCGCCATGGCAAAGCAATCCCAGCCATTGATATTGCCCTCGGGCAGGACGGCTTTGTGAGAAGGCTCGCCGCTCTCCCGCACATGGAGCGGGCTCAGCACTTCCGCCTCTACGAAGAGCATGCCGCAGAAGCCCCCGAAGGCGCGATGGGAGACGAAGCCGGCCTGGGCACGCGGAGGAGCTGAGGGGGTCTGGACAGCTTTCAGGGCCCCGGGCTGAGCCAGCACACGCGTCACTTCCTCCCCTCTCAGGGTAGCCCTCTGCCAGATGCCATCGCTGACCAGTGGCAGGTCGCCCAACAGGGCTTTGGTCACCCCATCTGGGCTGCTTGTCAGCCAGCTCAGCTCACTGATCTGGGCCCTGACCCAGCCAAAGCCGCTGGTCTTCTCCCCACCCAGTGGGATATCGCCGTTCTGGAAGTCGTTCAGCAGGTGCCGCAAGATAGCAACAGCTTCCAGGTCCCTTTCAGTAAGGTCCTGGATGTCGAGTTGCAGCCGGAAGATAAGCTGTTCGCCGTAGGGGAAGAGGTAGTCACGCTTGGCGGCTTCAATTGGCCGGGCGGTAGCGGGATCCATGCGCACCCCGTCCACCGAGCACCACACGCGCTCAGGCTCATGGGGGTCCACAAGGTAGGCATCGGAGAAGCAGATTGCCCCGCGCTGGCCCTGTGTGCCAAACAAGTAATCGAGGATCTGGTCCGTGCGCTTGGTCTCTCCCCACAGGGTCCGCAGCACCTGCGCAGCGCGCTTGCGGAAGGCGCCTTTGATGGTGCTGCCGGGGATGTAGATCTCCCAGGCTCCCTCTTCCTGTGCGGAAGGGGCCCACGACAACATGCGCATGAACATGGTGTCGTAGGGCTTGCCATACTGGCGCGAGATCTCCCGGTTGAACGGCCCTCCGGCGCGGAAGTCTATGTGGTGAGGTTGCGACAGCTCTTGCCGGGCGCGGGCCCGATAGGCCGTCAGAAAAGCGATGAAGTTGCGGTCATTGGTGATGCTCTTGCGCAGATTGACAGGGTGCACGATGTGCTGATAGCGTACCCTGCTATGCTCTTCGAGGAAATCTTGCCAGGCCGCCAGGCTGACCCCCTCGGGCGGGTGGCTGCGATCGCCCCACTGGGCCTCGCTGATCTTGCCTTCCAGCAGGAGGGTTTTGATCTGGATATGAGCCTCGCGGGTGGCAATTTCGGCATCTACCCAGGCATCGCTCTGCAAAAGGCTGATCTGGTGATCCACCTGCTGGTAGAGCCCGGGCAGGATTGCTGCACAGGCTGTGGCCAGGATGTCGGTCAGGGCGGCTTCGTCGGCAATCTGCGCCGAGAGCTGGGCCTCCAAGGCAGGGTCCAGGCCAAGAGCTTCGGCGACCTCAGTCCATGCCTCGTGGTTCAATGCCTGGCTGGCCCGGCGCTCATGTTCCATCACCTCCAGGATGCGCCTGGCCATGTTGGCCTTGTCGGCGAGGGCGGCCTTGAGCGCGGCCTCGGCCGCCTCGCGGCTGGGGAAGGGCTGGTTGCACAGGGGTTGCACCGCGTCAATGATCTTCTTCGACAGGGCGTATTTGCCCTTGGCCAGTTTGGCCAGGGCTGGCTCACGCAGGGTCCAGACCTCCACCTCGCCAGTGGACTGCTCCTGCAGCCAGATGGCTATGGCGCGCGGCAGGTAGTCGGCCAACTTGCGCTTCCAGTCTTCTGGGCTGAGGATAGGGCCTCCGATCACCATTTCGAGACGGGTGCGGATCGGTTCTGGTATTTGGCGCATGGCTGCCACCAGCAAGCGACCCTCGATGGCGGCAAAGGCCGGCACCTCAGGGTCAACCTTGCCCCAGTTCCAGCCAACCAGGACAGGGTTCAGGGTGTTGAAGGTGAGGACAACGCGCAGATGGTTGAGGCCTGGCTGAAGCTGCGGCACAGGGGTGGACGGCAAAGCAGACTCCATCTCCAGCCGCACGCGGCCCAGCCCCTTGCTCTTACCAGCCCCAAACCAGAAACGCCCGGCGCGCAGCTCTTCCAGCATGTAGTAAAGGCGGGCAGCGTTATCTCCCCTCTGCAACACGTTGTCGTTGACAGTCATGACGAAATCGAAGCGGGCGTTACGGAAGAGGGTCTCCATCTTGTAGTTGGCATTGGCCTCGGCTGCCCAGCGGTCCTCATCGAGCCGGAGACCCATGCGCAAATCGAAAAAGCGATCAGGGGGATAGCTCTCCGCCCGGAGCTGGCAGGATACCTGGGTGATCAGGCCGTCAGGCATAGGGGTGCCATAAAGTCGCTGCCAGAGGCGATTGAGCAAACCGGTGTTACGGCCATCGCGCGATTGGCCAATGAAGGCATCCATGAGGGTCTGCGCGGTTCCCCCGATTTCCCCAGCCAACGAAACCAGGCGCTGGGTGCCATCCCCGTCTCTGGTGAACAATGTCTTGCGCGCATTGCCCCGATAAAGCGGCGTCTCAGCAGTAAGTGTACCACGCAGCAGCATAGCTTCTTTGTACATCGTAGCCCGAGCGACAAGACTACGGATGTACTCCTCCTTTCCTTAGAAAGCTCACCATTGCCGTCGCTCCGGTCAGAAGAAAACCAGTCACACCTCTAGCAACAATTATACCATTGGTCTGCAGGCACACCAATTTCATCGTCACGAAGGACTTGCATAGCGGGATAGTATGAACCGGCCAGACACTTCAGAGGGAGCTCAGAACAGCCCCAGGCGGTTATCCCGGAAAAGATCGTCAAACGGGATATCCGCCGGCATATCCTCGGCGATTACCCGGCACAACATGCGCAACAACGGCAGCTCACCAGGGCCGATCAGCCCTCGCTGCTCCAGTTTAGGCAATGCCCGGGCCAGTTGCTGGATCACATAGGGTCCCTCCAGGGTCTCGCCCGCCATTTCGGTCACCACCTGGCTGTAGCGTAACCCCTTGCCCAGGAGCTGGCCGACGCGTATGGTCCGGCCGCCGGCACACGTCACATACTGGTCCCCCACCCCGGGCAGGCCGGTGACGTTCTCTGGCCGGCCACCTAGCAATGTCACCAGACGGGTCATCTCGGCCGCACTGGCGCCGAAAAGGGCGGCCGCGGGATTGTGCATGGCAGCCTGAGCTTCATCGGGGCCACCGGCCCGCTCCAGCATCCCGGCGGCCATGCCCACCGCAACCGTATAGGCATTCTTCAGGGCCGCGCAGACCTCCACCCCAACGATATCCGTGGAGAGCCAGATATGGTAATAAGGGGTGCGGAAGAGAGCACGCAGACGCCGCAGCGCCGCTTCATCCCGGGAGGCAAAGACCACGCAGGAATGCCGGCGGCCAGCCAACTCACCCGCGATACATGGCCCGCCGATGGCGGCAAGCGAGACCTGCTCGCGCAGGTGAGCCGGCAGCTCGTCGCGCAAGACGTCGGGCAGGATGCGCAAATCCCCTTCGGGTGTCGCCTCCAGCCCCTTGGTCACTGCGATAATGGTGGCGCCGGGCCAGAGCAAAGGCCCCAGGGTGCGTCCAATCCAATGCACGCCCAACGAGTTGACTCCGCTGACAATTACCTCGGCCCCCTCCAGCGCCTCGGCAAGCTGCTCGATGTAATATGGCTGCACCCCCTCGGGGATACGCCGACGCAGCCGCGGATGGAAACGCCGCTCCAGACAGGCGCGAATGAGCTCACCGTCCAGGTGAGTGCCCACCAGCCGTACCTGATGGCCATTGTCGCTCAGGGGCCATGCGATGGCGGTGCCCATCAGGCCGGCACCGACGATAGTAATGTTTGCCATGAAGAAACCTCCGCTCTGCTAGGAATATTACAAGAGTGCCTCACGGATCTCTTCCTGCACCCACGGATCGGGCTCAGCAGAAAGGGCGCGTGCCAGGGCCTGCCGTGCCGGCACCCCCCCACAACGCCCCAGGGCCCATGCGGCATGGCCGCGGATGAGCGGCTCAGGGTCGGTCAGGAGCGAGATGAGGGCTGGCACGGCCTCTGGAGCACCCCAGTTGCCGGCAGCCACACACGCGTTGCGCACCAGCCCTCGACGCCGTGGCCGCAAGATCGCTGTGCCCTGGAACCGCTGGCGAAAGGTGGCCTCATCCAGCGTGAGCAGGTCCAGCAGGGGCAGCACCCCACGTGCCGTTTGGGGTGCCAGTTCTGGCCAGGACGCCCGAGGGGCGGCACGATTATAAGGGCAGACCTCCTGGCATATATCGCATCCAAAGACCCAGTTGCCCATCAGGGGCCGAAGCTGGCGTGGGATCGGCCCGCGGTGCTCAATCGTGAGGTAGGCGATGCAGCGGCGGGCATCGAGCACATAAGGCGCCACCAGCGCCCGCGTGGGGCAGGCGTCGAGGCAGCGGGTACAATGCCCGCAGGTGCCTTTTATGGCTGTAGGGCTGACCGTCCGTAGCCCCGGCCGCCTGGCCATGGCTGGCTCCAGCGCCTCTGGCACCAGCAGGGCAGCCAGAAAAGTCCACGAGCCCAGGCCAGGGGTGATCAGGCAGGTATGGCGCCCGATAAAGCCCAGCCCGGCCTGCGCGGCCAGGTCTCGCTCCAGCAGGGGAGCGGTGTCCACACAGGCCCTGCCGAAGCTCTGACGGCCGCTGCACTCCCGGATGAAGGAGTCCAACAGGTGCAGGCTCCGCCGCATCACACGGTGATAGTCCCGCGGCCAGGCATAGCGGGCGAAACGGCCCTTGCCCCCTGCCACAGAGCAATGCGAAGAGGGCATACGCCCCTGTTCAGGGGAGGGGCCGGGGTAGTAGTTGGCCGCCACCACGATCGCGCTGCGCGCCCCGGGCGCCAGGCGAGCCGGGTCGGCCCGCAGGTCGGCATGAGCAGCCATGTACTCCATCTCTCCCTGATAGCCGGCCGCCAGCCACTGCTCGAAGGCCAGGAGATGGGCTGGCCTGGCCAGCGGTGTGATGCCGGCCACGTCAAAGCCGAGTTCGAGGGCGTGGGACAGGATGTCTTGGCTAAGGTTCATCGAATAGAATGGCTGAGCTGGGGTATCGGATGATCCATGCCTGGCCCCTCAGCCGACCCCTCGCACCCACTCATCAAACAGAGGGGCCAGGTCACGGCCGGCCACCTCCTCGGCCAGGGCCTGAAAGTCGGCTGGGGTGGCAATGCGCCAGCGATAGCGCTCCAGGTAAAGCCGCAGCAACCGCTGAAAGGCACGCTCTCCCATCTCGGCACGCAACCGGGTGAAAAAGAGGGCACCCTTGCCGTAGATGATCGTCTCGTAGTTCCCGCGATAAGCATCCACTGCCTGGCCGATGGGTGCATCACGGCCCTGCTCAGCCGCCAGCTGCACAGGGGCTTCCCAGCGTGAGCGGCGCAATCGCTCGGCAGCCGGCAGCCCATACAGGTCCAGGAAATAGAAATACATGCTGAACTCGGCCAGCCCCTCGTCCAGCCAGGGGCTGGTCAACTGGTCGTTGCCCACCTGGTTGTACCACCAGTGATGAGCCACCTCGTGCGCCACCAGGGTTTCGAGATCGCTCAAATAGCGGTCGTAGACCTGGGTGCCGATCAGGCTCAGGCCTGGGAACTCCATGCCGTGGAACGTCAGCGGGGCCTCCACTACCGCCATCTCACTATATGGATAGGGGCCAAAGCGATCGCTGTAGATCTGCAGTGCTGTCAGCGCCCTGTAGAGGGCCGAGTGGCCGGCCAGGGCGTGCTCGGGCAGGAAGTAGGAACGCACCCGCACCCCATAGGAGGTGGCCTCCTCGATCTGGAAGCGCCGGCTGAGCACCAGGGTGAACTCGCGCGCCGGGCCCTGGACATAGCGAGTGGTCAGCCAACCTTCGGGGGTGAGGGTCTGAGTGATCATGGTGCCCGTGGCCGCCACCACCTGATCGGCCGGCGCGGTCACATCCACGCGATAGAGCGCCGCGTCGTGAAACCCGACATCCCCCTGCGGATGGGCAATGTCCAGGGCCCAGGCGCCATCGCGGCGCCCGGCCAGGATCGGATAGAAGTTGGTCAGGGTAAGGATCTCCTCACTCGCTCCAAAGATGGTATAGTAGCCCGGTGGCCGTTGGGGGGCTTCACCCGCAAAGCTAAGCCAGACCTGGGCTGTGCTGCCAACCGGCAACGGGTTGGGCAGGGTCAGGTGCACGGCCGTGGATTCGGCATCATAGCCGAAATTGACCGTGAGGCCGTTGACGCGCGCACCGCTCACCTGCATACTGCCACCAAATTGGGACAGGTTGGGATAGAGCCGGAAGTAAAGGTCTGACCATCCTGCCGGGCCTGTCACAGGCAGGGTGACCTCTTCCACACCGTGGAAGGCGCGCAAAGACGGATCCACCTGCACTGTAATGCTATATTGCAACAGCGCGCTGAGCTGCGCGGGGGAGAGCTCGAAACCGGGCCGCAAGGCGGGACGATATTCCTGCAGCGGGTCCACCCCAGGGGATGACGGCAGTGCCTGGCATCCTGCCAGCATAAGCACAACCAGTACAAGCCCCCATCCCAGCACCAGTGCTGAACGGCCCAGGCAAGCGCGGGAACAAGGCATGCCGACCTCTCGGTGGCCCATGGACAAGGCTAATGGGCATGATTCGAACCTCTTCCAATTACTAGCCACCCGACAGTTTTCAGCCGAAGGTTGGTACTCGAGTTTAGACTAACGCCAAAAGACTCGGTGAGGCCGAGTCTGTGAAAAAAGCTCTTTGACAACCGAATCGAGAC
>DAOTZS010000002.1:0-8583 GCA_034434335.1 Anaerolineae bacterium | reverse complement strand
CGCCCATTACCCCCCAACTTGACAAGTTGAGAAGACGCTTATGTCACCCTCAACCGCCAGGAGTTTGCCGTGCTCGGCTCGGCAATTCTGGCAGGGTACGCTGTGGGAGTCTTCAAGGACTTGGCCGGGGTAGCACAATCGCTCGTTGCGCCGACGAGCCGGATTGAGCCACGGCCCAAGGTCTATCAGGCCTACCAGCCCTTTGTGGAACAGTATATCCGCCTGCTGGAGCAGACAAAACCCCTGTTTGATGCCCTGGCGGCGCTCTGATAGTTGGAATCCATATTGGGGAGGAGGTACGACATGGCGAAACGGCTCGATGGGAAGATCGCAATTGTCACCGGGGCAGGCCGGGGCATTGGCCGCGCCATCGCAGCAGCTATGGCCCGCGAAGGAGCTCTTGTTGTTGTAATGGACCTGAACCAGGAGCTGGGGACCAAAACGGTGGCCGATCTGATCGCTTCCGGCGCGTATGCAGAGTTCATCCGGGCTGACGTCTGTCACAAGGAGGAGGTTGAACAGGCCGTGGCCCAGGTGCTGAAGCAACACGGCCGCATTGACATCCTGGTCAACAACGCAGGGGTGCACGACGCCCGGCCTTTCTGGGAGGAACCAGAAGAGCTGTGGAATCGGATGTATCGGGTCAACGTGCTGGGCACGGTCTTCCCTTCCCAGGCTGTGGTGCGACATATGCTCACCCGCAGGCAGGGCGTCATTGTCAACATCGCCTCCAAGGCCGGCGTGGTGGGCGAGCCGGGTCACGCCGCCTACAGCGCGTCCAAGGGCGCGATCATCTCCCTGACCCGCGCCATGGCGATAGAACTGGCGCCCTATGGTATCCGGGTGAATGCCATTTGCCCTGGCCCTGTGGAGACCGACATGCTCTACACCGCCGTTCCCGAGGAGGCTGCCCGCAGAGAGTTGGCGGCCAGCGTACCCCTGGGGCGGCTGGGGCGGCCAAGAGATATTGCCGAAGCCGTGGTGTTCCTGGCCTCGGACGAAAGCGAATGGTGCACTGGCCAGGCACTCAGCATTGATGGGGGAATGTCTATCTTGAAGTAAGGGGTTATCTGCATGAAGGGCAAAATCCTAGTCACGGCACGATCCTTTCGCAACGTAGAAGGAGAACACCAGGAGGTGCTGCGGCGGGCCGGATACGAGCTCGTGTTTAGCCCGCACGATCGTCCCCTCCAACCCGATGAGTTGACCGAACTGGCCGGGGACGCGGTGGCGATCGTTGCCGGCCTGGATCACTTTACGCGGGCAGTGTTCGAGCGGACGCCTCAGCTCAGAGTTGTCTCCCGCTTCGGTGTAGGCGTGGACAATGTGGACCTGGAGGCAGCAACCGAGCACAAAGTGGTGGTGACCATCACGCCGGGGGCCAATTCCGTCACGGTGGCCGAGTTGACAATGCTCCTCATGCTGGCCCTCTCGCGCCATCTCGTCCTGCACGACCAATGGGTACGGTCAGGGAGCTGGAAACGGGCCAGCGGGGTAGAATTGATGGGTGGCACCCTGGGCATCGTAGGGTTGGGGCGCATTGGGCGTGAGGTGGCGGCGCGGGCGCGGGCATTTGGCATGCGCATTGTCTTCACCGATCCTGTCCTGCCCCCAGAAGATCTGGTGCGTGCCCTGGAAGCCACAGCCCTGCCTCTAGACGACCTGCTTTCTACCAGCGACGTGATAACCCTGCATCTCCCCCTCAGCGCGGAGACCCATCATCTGATCGGGGCAAGGGAACTCGCTCTGATGAAGCCCAGTGCCTTTCTGATCAACACAGCGCGCGGCGGGCTGGTGGATGAGGAGGCCCTTTATGCAGCGTTGAAGGAGGGCCGGCTGGCCGGCGCGGCCTTTGATGTCTTCGAAAAGGAACCACCAGGTGCAAGTCCCCTCTTGCAACTGGACAACTTCATCGCCACCCCCCATATCGGCTCGGCGACAGTGCAAACGACGCGGCGGATGGGGTGGATGGCTGCCCAGAATGCCCTGGCTGTGCTGGAGGGCCGGCGCCCAGAAGGAGTGGTCAACCCCCAGGTTTACACCTTTCTCGGGGAGATGTAAGTTTTCAGCGAAAGAAGCCGGGGGTTGCGTTTGACACCTGTTGCCATGACAGGTATAATGACAACCCAAGAGTATCCTCGCTAAACCTGTCCGGGGTTAGCCGGGTGGGGTTGGCAGTGGCCGATTTGCCGCAGCTCAAGGCTCGGCCAGGGAAGCAATCTTTATCAGTATCATGAAGGAGTATGACAATCGTGGGGCAGGAAGGTATGGCTGTCAACATCCCACCGCGCAAGGTCGTCAAAACTCTGTCGGTTGGCCAGCAACTCGAGGGAGTGGTCACGCGAGTTACAGAGTTCGGCGCCTTCGTGGACATCGGGGTTGGCCGCGATGGCCTGGTGCACATCTCCGAGATGTCACCGGGAAGGGTCACTAAGGCATCCGATGTGGTCAAGCAGGGTGACAAAGTGACGGTGTGGATCAAGGAGCTGGACCGGGAAAAGAACCGGATCAGCCTGAGCATGGTACCCCCGGGCACGCTGACCATGCGCGATCTGACGGAGGGAATGGTCGTCAAGGGGAAAGTTACACGCATCGAGCCTTACGGTGCGTTTGTGGATATCGGCGTGGGCCGTGACGGGATGCTCCACATCAAGGAGATGAGCCACGGCTATGTGGAAAAGCCCGAAGACGTGGTGCAGATAGGCCAGGAAATCGAGGTCCAGGTTATCGGCATTGATCGTCGCCGTGGCCGTGTGGATCTCAGCATCAAGCAGCTTCTGCCCCCACCCGAGGAGCCCCCTGTGCGGGCTGCAGAGCCGGAATCCGTCCTTGACTTTGCCTCTGTGGACGACGACGATTTTATCTCACCTTTCGAGTTGGCGCTGGAGGAGGCGCGGCGGAATGAGCGCGCCGAGAAGCGCCGCGAGCGGCGCAAGAAATCGCGGCATTGGGAATACGATGATGAGGATGAAGAGGATATCATTGCCCGTACTATCGCTCATCATCGGAAAAGCAAAGGGATGTGAGGGGCTCGGCTGTCCCTGTGGCCGCCTGAAGTAACCTGGATTATCGCCAAACTGCTATAGCTTTCATCAGGGGTGTGGGCGTTTTCCTGCCCACACCCCTTTTCGTGTTAGGGATCTCTCTCGGTGCAGCCCCATCCGCCCTGGCACGGATTGACTTCCAAGGGTGACTTCCGGTCACCGCCTGAATGGTTACCTTCGCTTTATCTCAGCCACCACCATGCCGGCCAGGATCAGGCCGCAGCCGGCTAACTGCTGCGGCCCCAGCTTCTCCCCCACCAGCAGGAAGCTGAAGAGCGCGGCGAAGACCGGCTCTGCGGCAAAGATGAGAGCGGTGTGGGTCGAGGTGGTAAATCGCTGGGCAATCGTCTGGGTGCCAAAGGCCACCGAAGTGGCCAGCACACCCGTAAACAGGGCCGCCATCAGCACATGGAGGCTCAACGGAGGGCGCACCTCAAACGCCAACGCAACAGCAGCGCTCAGCGCCGCGACCACCACCACCTGTCCCAGAGTAAGCATCAGGGGATGGTGCCGGGGAGCGAATCTGCCCGTGAGGAGGATATGGCCGGCGAAGGAGAGCGCGCACCCGAGGACCAACAGATCGCCTGGCTCCACCTGCAGGCCCGGCTGCAGGGTCAGGAGGGCCAGGCCGGCCGTGGCAAAAGCGACCCCTAGCCATACCCGCCGGCCAGCCGGCTGATGCAGGAGCAAAGCAGCCACCAGGGGCACGATGACAACCGAAAGCCCGGTGATAAATCCAGCCTTGGCCGGCGTGGTAAGCCTCAGCCCCAGCGTTTGAAATCCATAACCTGCGAACAGAGCGCTACCGATAAGGAGCGAGGCCAGCCAGGGAAAGCCCTGGCGAAGCGAGATAGCTGTCCCTGCCCAGGCAGAATTCCTGTCTCCTGTCTGTAGTCCTTCTGTCCCTGTGCTCGAATTCCGCCCTCGGGGCTGCCACAGCACAAAGGGCAGGAGTACCAGGGCAGCACAGGTAAAACGCAGGGCCAGAAAGCTAAAGACCGGATACCTGGCCACCGCGTCTTTGACCATCACAAAGGTGCTGCCCCAGATCAGGGTGACCAGGAGCAAAGCTGCATCGGCGATGAGCTGGCGCGAGAGGGAGGCTCTGGGTATGCCACGCTGCCATGAGAGACGGCCTCGCGTCAGTTCGGGGGAAGGGGGGATAGGCTCCATTATCCTTGCCGTGTTTTCTGCAGCTCTGGCGCCGACCACCCTACTTCTTATCCTGGCTGTTGGCCAGCTCCCCTTTCACCGTCTGTGTCAGGAGGTCAGCTCTCAGTTCAGGCAGGGTGTAGCATGGCCCGCCAAGGGCATTGGCCAACTGCTGGGCCAGGCCGCGGTCAAAAGCCGGGTGTTCCATGTTGACCACTACCGCACGCAGATGGCTCTCGCGGATCATCTCGGCCAGGCGGATCGCTTCCTCTTGCGGGGGCAGGCCGGCGGCCGAGACGTTGCCGGCACCATCGGTGAGGATGATGATCAAGGGCACGACCTCAGGGTCGCGACGCCTGGCAGCGGTGCAAACCCGGTAGGCCGCCAACAGGCCGGCCGAAAGGGGAGTTTTGCCACCGACCGGGATATCGCGCAGGGCTTGCTGGGCCAGTTCGACGCTTGAGGTGGGCGGCAGGACGATACGCGCTTCCTCGCGCTGGAAGACAATCAGCCCCACCTGATCGCGGCGCTGGTAGGCGTCGTGCAGCAAGGAAAGGACGGCGCCCTTGGTGGCCTCCATGCGTTCTGCGGCGGCCATGCTCCAGGAAGCGTCCACAACGAACAGGACCAGGTTGGCAGCCCGGCGCACGCGCACCTTGCGTTGCAGGTCGTGGCGTTCAACCAGCAGGGCTGGAGTTGGTTGGGCGCTCTCGCCGCGTGTGGCGCGGCGGCGCAGTTGGAAGGGCGCGGCGGCGCGCAGGGTGGCGTCAAAAGCCAGGTCGTCCATGTTGCCGTTGGCCGGCCGGGCACGCACATAACGGCCGCGCTTGCGCATGGTGAGGGTAAAGCTGCGTTTGCCGGCACTGCGCCGGGTTAGCCGGTCGAGAGGGGTATCGAGCCGCCTGGCCCGGAAATCCTTGCCGATCGGCACAGGTCGCTGCGCCTGACGACCTTCGCCGGCGCTGTGCGCCAACGTATTGGCCTGCTCCATCGGGGTGCCGCTAGCTGAACGCTCTTCTTGTTCAGTTAGCGGCTCAGCGCTTTTTTTGTGCCGCTCTCCACCTGGTCCCCGGCCCGCAAGATGACCTCTTGCGGAGCTTCAGCGCGTGCCTTGTGCAGTTGCTCCTCCAACTGCTCCACGTCCATGACCGCCTCTTCGAAGGGCTGCCGTTTCAGGCGGTGGGGCAGGGTAAGTTCAGCGGCCAGCAGGATATCCTGTTCGGTAATGGCCAACCGGCCTGCCCAGGCAGCATGAGCGCGCGCAGTCTTCAGGATCACAATGTCGGCCCGATGGCCGTCTACCTTGAAGGAAGTGGTCAACTGAGCAATGGTAAATAGATCGCGCTGGGTATAGGTAACTCGAGGCAGTCGCGCGCGTGCCTCGGCGATCTCCCTGGAGAGCTGTTGTTCACGCGGCAGCCATTCCTGATAGAACCCTTCCGGGTCCTGCTCATACGCCATGCGACGTTCTACAATGGCCACCCGCTGCCGGGGGTCGGTAAGGCCGTGCATGTCCACACAGAGGGCAAAGCGGTCCAGCAATTGAGGCCGCAGGTCTCCCTCTTCAGGGTTCATGGTGCCCACCAGGATGAAGCGCGCGGGGTGGCTGAAGCTGATCCCCTCTCGCTCCACCACATTGACCCCCATAGCCGCAGAGTCAAGCAACAGGTCCACCACATGATCATCCAACAGGTTGACCTCGTCCACGTATAGGAGGCCCCGGTTGGCCGCGGCCAGCACTCCAGGTTCGAAGTGGCGCTCCCCCTTCTGGATGGCTCGTTCAATATCCAGGGTGCCCACCACACGATCTTCAGTAGCGCTGACCGGCAGGTCCACAAAGCGGATACGGCGTCGGGCTATGGGCAACTTCTCCCCGCGCGCCAGCCTGTCCCGACAGTTGTCGCACAGGGTGTCCAGACCGCTGGGATCACAGTTGAAAGGACAATCAGCTACAACTTCGATTTCGGGCAGCAAAGCAGCCAGGGCACGCGCGGCGGTGGACTTGGCAGTGCCGCGCTCCCCGCGGATCAGCACACCACCGATCTGGCTGCTGATCGCGTTCAGGATCAGAGCGCGCTTCATGCGCTCTTGCCCTACGATTGCGGTGAAAGGATAGGGTCGAATACTTGGCACAGGGCTTACTCCAGTGATACAGAAAGGGTCTCAAGCCAGGCTGGCAGACTCAGCCCGTCCTATCAGCCATTTCCGGACATGGCAGACGAATTGATACAGATCATCTAACCCTTGTATGAGTCCCGGGGCTTGGGTGCTCCCTCCAGCGAGATTATTCGATTACAGGAGTTACGCACTTTGGGGCGTATAGCCCCATCCCCCTACCTCCTTCCCCGCCTTGCGGGGAAGGAGGATCGAGATTAAGGGGTATTCTGGGCGGCGAAGCCGCCCAGAATACCCCTTTCAAGGGACCTGCTAGAGGGCATAGGTGCAGCCCAACAATTGCATTACCGGTACATTATACCACAGCGCCGGCCAGAATTGGGAAAACTGGGGGCGACTGCCTTGATCGGGGCCCACGCTGTTCGCCCTGCAGAAATAGCCGTGTTGAGAAGACTGTGGTACACTTTAGTCAAACGTAACTATTCAGGCGGTGACTGGAAGTCACCCTTTTGGGGCCTGCGGCCAGAGGTCGGCCTTCGCCGACCTCTCTGATGATGCGCACATGAAGGGTGTCGGCGGAGGCCGACACTTGGCACGAAGTGCCCAGGAGGGGCGATTTCAATCGGCCTGAATAGTTACAGTCAAACATGCCCGCCTTGACAATGTTGGATTTGCCACTTGCCAATCACGTCGTAGGCATCAGTTTCAGCCCTGCAGGGCGGGACAACGAGGCAGCACTGTGCTAACAGGAGTCATTCCCAATGCTACTG
The DNA here is from genome assembly GCA_034434335.1 of Anaerolineae bacterium. Classification (GTDB taxonomy): domain Bacteria; phylum Chloroflexota; class Anaerolineae; order CG2-30-64-16; family CG2-30-64-16; genus DAOTZS01. The sequence continues at coordinate 1,502 of DAOTZS010000002.1, read as the reverse complement.
GCCGGTGACGTTGGTGCAACCAAGACGGTTCTGGCGCTCTTCAGTGCCGAAGACGGACCACGCATGCCCCGAGCTGAGGCTACGTTCCTCAGCAGCCGTTACCCGAGCCTCGAGACCATGGTAAGAGAATACCTGGGCCAGACAGGTCAGCACATCACACGCGCGGTCTTCGGCGTGGCCGGACCGATTATCTCCGGCCGGGCCTACGTGACCAACCTTTCGTGGATCATTGAGCAGCATGCCCTGCAGGCTGCGCTGGAGGGCATCCAGGTGGGCCTGCTAAATGATCTGGAGGCCATCGCACACGCGGTGCCCTCCCTTACGGCCGACGACCTGCATACTTTGAACCAGGGCGAGCCCGAGCCCGGCGGAGCCATAGCCGTGATCGCGCCCGGCACCGGCCTGGGCGAGGGATACCTCACGTGGGATGGTACGCGCTACACAGCGCATCCTTCTGAAGGTGGCCACTGCGACTTCGCAGCCACCAACCCCAGAGAAGTGGAGCTGCTGCGCTATCTGATGGACCGCTATGGCCACGTCAGTTACGAGCGGGTCTGCTCTGGCCTGGGTATCCCCAATATCTATGCCTACCTGCGCGATAGCGGCTTTGCCGTCGAACCTGCCTGGCTGGCGCAAAAGCTGGAGGCCGCGACCGATCCGACCCCCATCATCGTCAGCGCGGCGTTGGAAACAGCGGACCCCCCAGCCCTGTGCACGGAGACGTTGAGGATGTTTGTGGGCATCCTGGCCACTGAAGCAGGGAACCTGGCACTGAAACTGTTGGCCACAGGTGGGGTCTACCTGGCCGGAGGCATCCCGCCACGCATCTTGCCAGCTCTGGACCCGGCGTATTTCATGGCTCGTTTTACCAACAAAGGCCGCCTGGCTGAGCTGCTCAGGCGCATCCCCGTGCACGTGATCCTCAATCCGAAGGCGGCCCTTTTCGGCGCTGCCCGTTACGGGCTGATGGAGGCAACTTCTGCCTCATCCTGAGCGTCGGCTGGCTCGCCCCTTCTGGACCTCTTCGATCAGCCGCCGCGCGCGGGCGGTGAGTGTTGCAAAGTCCCGCGCCTCCAACAGCTTCTGGTCAACCAGCGCGCTACCCACCCCGATCGCACTCGCGCCAGCGCGGATGAACTCTGCCGCGTTATCTACGTCTACTCCTCCTACAGGCACCAACTCGATCTGCGGCAACGGGGCCTTCAGCGCCCTGATCAGATCAGGCCCTCCCACGCTGGCCGGGAACACCTTTACCATGTCCGCGCCAGCCTGCCAGGCGGTGATAATCTCCGTGGGCGTATACGCGCCTGGGATGACAGGGATGCTGTAGCGTCGGCACAGTTCGATCACGACAGGGTTCAGGTTGGGGGCCACTACGAACTGCGCGCCCGCCAGGATGGCGGCGCGAGCACTCTCTGCATCCAGCACCGTACCGGCCCCAAAGAGGACCCCTTTATCGGACTGGCTGACAGCCTGCTCAATCACTGCCAGCGCGCCAAGGG
>DAOTZS010000001.1:0-15036 GCA_034434335.1 Anaerolineae bacterium | reverse complement strand
CTATTGCCTGATGGCCGCATAAAAGGCTGGCAGTATTAGCCGCTGGCAGAGGTACAGCCTGCTTTGATAGGCACATCACGAGGCAAACGGGCAACTCTGCGGCAGCCAGATCAGGTCTGGCGGAGCACTGCCTAATATAAGCCAACTTGCCATCTTTTGCAAGGTTTGTGGGTGGTGCTGACAGGGAGCCCCGTTGGGCGCTAAACTGCCCGGCTACGGCGTGGAAAGCCCCCTGCAACGATTCCTGGCTTATTGTGCCCAGGGTCCTGGGCACAGGGCGGGCTGCCAAGAAGTAGTACCACAGTTCAGAGATGCGAAATATCTATTTTGGGATCAAGAGCGTGTTTTGGAGATGACGAAATACCCCATTTTGCCCCAGGGCGTTGCTCGTCACGGCGGGTTCGTGATAGAATGCAATCTGCTCCGCTGGCAAACGTTTGTCCTGGCCGGCGGCTCTGTGCTGATATGGGAGGTCAGAGGTGACCCTGGAGAACTACTATCTGTACCGTCTGGCCATCTGGTTGGTGACGCGGCTGCCACGCGGGCTGGTGAACTTCTGCGCCGGCGCGCTGGCCGAGCTGAACTTCCTCTTCAACCGTCGTTCGCGACGCGGAGTTTATGCCAGCCTTGCCCACGTGTTGCCGCGCGACGCGAGCCGCTGGCAGCGCTGGCGGATAGCCCGCGCTGTCTTCCGGCACTTCGCCCGCTCACTGGTGGACTTCTTTCGCATCCCTCAGATGACCTCCGCCAACCTGGACCAGTTCGTGGCCGAGGTCAAGGGGTGGGAGCATGTGCAGGCAGCCATGGACGCCGGGGTAGGAGGCATCTTTGTGACCGCTCATATCGGCAGTTGGGAGATGGGCGGTGCCTACCTGGGGCTGAGGGGTGTGCCGCTCACCACTGTGGCTCTGCCTCACCAGGACGCGCGCATTGATCAGATCTTCCTCAGGAACCGGGAGGCAACCGGCATGGAAGTGGTGCCGGTGGGGAGCGCGATGCGCAGGCTGACCGAGGCGGTAATGCGCAAGCGTTTTATCGCCCTGCTGGCCGATCGCGATGTTACTGGCCGGGCACCCAAGCTGCCGTTTTTTGGCCAGCCGGCCCGCATGCCCACCGGGCACGCCAAACTGGCGCTGCGCACGGGCGCCTGGCTCTTGCCGGGCTGCGCCTATCACCGCCCCGATGGCAGACTGAGCATCGAAATCCGCCCACCCATCATCCCCGACCCTGCACGCGATACCGAGGAGAGCCTGGCCCTGCGCTGTCTGGCCGTGCTGGAAGAATTCATCCGCGCCCGGCCAGAGCAATGGCTTTCCTTCTACGACCTGTGGAGCGAGACCGAACTGCCGGTGCTCCACGGCTCGCGGCCGATCAGCCCCTGAGGGGTTGCGTCGGGCTCAGCTCTCAGCCAGCTCCTGGCGGAGCGCCGCGATCTGCGCTTGTACGGCTGCCAGTGCCGTGCCCCCAGCTACCCCGCGCTGCTCCACCGAACGCTCATAGTCCCAGATGGTGGCCACCTCGGGGCCAAAATGAGGGGAAATAGCTCGCAACTCGTCCAGCGGTAGCTCGCGCAGCCGGCAGCCCAGCTCTTCGGCCCGACGCACGGCCTGCCCGACCAGATGATGGCTTTGGCGGAAGGGTATGCCAGCGCGCACCAGCCAGTCGGCCAGGTCGGTGGCCAGCAGTTCATCCCCCAGCGCGGCCTGCATGCGGTCGGGGTGGATGGTGAGGGTTTCCAGCACCCCCTGGGCCACGGGCAGGGCGAGCGAGAGGGTATCCACGGCATCGAAAAGGGGCTCTTTGTCTTCCTGGAGGTCCTTGTCGTAACTGCTGGGCAGCCCTTTGAGCGTGGTCAACAGCCCTGTCAGCCCGCCCACCAGCCGGCCGGCTTTGCCCCTCAGCAGCTCCAGGGCATCGGGGTTCTTTTTCTGCGGCATCAGACTCGAGCCAGTGCTGTAGGCGTCTGCCAGGGTCACGAAGCCGAACTCGTGACTGCTCCACAGGATCAGGTCCTCGGCCCAACGGCTAAGATGGACACCCAGCAACGCGGCCCAGAACAGGAACTCGGCGATGAAGTCGCGATCGCTGACCGCGTCGATGCTGTTAGGGCTGATTGCTGGGAAGCCCAGCTCGGCCGCGAGGGCCTGTCGGTCAATGGGGAAGGGGCAGCCGGCCAGCGCACCGGCACCCAGGGGCATCACATTAACCCGCGCAAGCAGTTCCGTCAAACGTTGCCGGTCGCGCAACCAGGCCCAGGCATGGCTGAGCAGCCAGTGGCTCCAGCGCACCGGTTGTGCCGGTTGCAGGTGAGTATAGCCCGGCATCAGCACCGCGCTTTCGGCCTCTGCCCGTGCCACTGCGGCGCGGATGAGGGAGGTCAGGGCCGGCAGCAGGGCCGGCCGAACCTCCTCGCCCTCTGCGCCCGCTGAAGGCGCCTGGCGACCGGCGATCTGCCAGCGCAGCCACAGGCGGACGTCGGTGGCGACCTGGTCATTGCGGCTGCGGCCGGTGTGCAGCTTGCCGGCCAAAGGGCCAATCTTTTCAGTCAGCCGGCGTTCGACGAAGCTGTGGATGTCCTCATCGGAGGCGTCGGCAAAGGCCGCACTGGGGTTGGCGGCGATCTCAGCCCGCACCGCCTCCAGGCCGGCCACAAGCTGCGCCTGCTCCTCCTGGCTTACCAGCCCCGCGCGGCCCAGCGCGCGCGCCCAGGCGATCGAGCCGATGATGTCAGCCTCCCACAGCCGCCAGTCGAACGGCAGTGAGGCGTTGAACCTGGCCATGAGGGGATCGGTGGTCCCTGAGAAGCGCCCTCCCCATAGTCCAGCCATCGCAACCCCTCCCTAAAAGAGCTTGTCTGAGGATTTGTTAGTACTCAGGCACGGAGCAAAGCGGAGTGCCGTCTAGATGCCACTTTACACTACTTGCGGGTTGCCAGGAGGCATTTTGGGCCATTCAAACGCCACTCCGCTTGTACGGGCAGAGCAACGCTCTGCCCCTACGCCGTGGCTTACTACGAGCATTTTTCCAAACAAGCTCTAAGGACCCTTCAGGGCTCAAGAAGAGCCTGCAGGACTTTGCTGAATAAAACCGACGGTTTACCGGCGGGCGTATCTTCGCTGACTACTGATGCGGTTTTTCAGCCGGGCTGTCAGGTACGATAGTGGCCGTTGATGTCTACGTAAGCGTGGCTGAGGTCACAGGTCCAGACGGTGGCGCACCCTTCCCCAAGGCCCAGGTCCACGGCCACCGTGATTTCGGCTCCCCTGAAGATGGCAGTGGCCGTCTCCTCCGGATAATCCAGCGGTTGGCCACCGCGCACCAGTTGTAGGGCGCCTGGTGCGGCCTGGGTAGCTGTCAGCGCGCCAGCCGCGATCCAGAGGCTGGCGCGGCTGGGGTCTACCCGGGCCGGAGAATAGCCCACGGCGGCCAGAATGCGGCCCCAGTTAGCATCGCCACCGTAAAAGGCGGTTTTGACCAGCGGCGAGTTAGCCACCGCCTTGGCCGCCACGTGGGCATCGGCATGCGACGCTGCCCCCCTTACGTGTATAGTAATGAACTTGGTCGCGCCCTCTCCATCGCGCACGATCTGCTGGGCCAGGTCGGTGCACAGGTCGGCCAGGGCAGCGGCAAAGGCGGCGTAGTCCACCGGACCGGCTGCCGCGTTAGCCAGCAGCAACACGGTGTCGTTGGTGCTGGTGTCGCCGTCCACGGAGATGCAGTTGAAGCTGACGTCTACGGCGGCGCGCAATGCGGTGTCCAGCGCGGCCGGTTCGACATGGGCATCGCTCACGATGATCGCCAGCATGGTGGCCATACGGGGGTGGATCATGCCGGCGCCTTTGGCCATGCCGAAGAGCCGGGCCTGGTCTACCTGGCGGAAGGCGACCTTGGGGCGGGTATCGGTGGTCATGATAGCGCACGCGGCTGCCTCCCACCCTGAAGCTGATAGCCCGGCTGCGGCCTGGCGGATGCCGGCCGCGATCTTGTCCAACGGCAGCCGCGTCCCGATGACGCCGGTAGACATGACGGCGCAGGTATGGGGTGGTAGCCCGAGCGCGGCCTCGGCCAGGCCGGCCATCTGCTCTGCGTCGGCCAGGCCGGCCTCCCCTGTGCAGGCGTTGGCACAGCCGGCGTTGATCGCCACCGCCCGCAGGCCATGAGGATGCTCCCGGACCAGCCAGCGGTCATAGAGCACGGGCGCGGCCGGGAACTGGTTTTGGGTGAAGACGGCCGCCGCGGCACAGGGGCGCTCACTCACCACCAACGCCAGGTCCAGGCCGCCGGCCTTCTTGAGGCCAGCCGCGACGCCGGCGAAGGTGAAGCCAAGGGGTGGCAAGAGCGACATAGGCAGATCAATCTCGCTTGAATGCCGTATAGTCGGGCGCGGCGTACTCGCCCCGGCGGGCACCTTCGATGTTGAGCAGCGCAGCTACCTTCATCGGCAGCCCAAACAGCTTGATAAACCCTTCCGCGTCCTTCTGGTTGTAGACATCTTCCTCGCCGAAGGTGGCGTAATCTTCGCGGTACAGGCTGAACGGCGACTTGCGGCCGACGATGGTAACGCTGCCTTTGTAGAGCTTGAGCCGCGCCGTGCCGGTGACATTGCGTTGGGTCACAGCCACAAAGGCATCCAGCGCCTCGCGCAGGGGGGTGAACCACTGGCCATTGTACACCAGCTCAGCATACTTGAGCGCGATCATCTGCTTGTATTGCAGGGTCTGCTTGTCCAGGCAGATCTGCTCCAGGGCATCGTGGGCCCGATAGAGGATGGTGCCGCCGGGTGTCTCATAGACCCCGCGCGATTTCATGCCCACCAGGCGGTTCTCCACGATGTCGGCCCGGCCCACACCGTGCTTGCCACCCAGCTCGTTGAGGGTGCGCACCAGGTCAATGGGCCCCATGGCCACCCCGTTGATCCGCTTGGGGATGCCGCTCTCGAAATAGATCTCCACATACTCAGGCTCGTCGGGAGCCTCCTGGGGGTTTCGCGTGAGGAGGAACATCTCCTCGTCGGGCTCATGCCAGGGGTCCTCCAGGCCACCCCCTTCATGGCTCAGATGCCAGAGGTTGCGATCGCGGCTGTAGATGGACTTCAGGGTAGCCGTGACCGGCACATTATGCTCGGCAGCGTACTTCAGGGCGTCTTCGCGGCTGCGGATATGCCACTCGCGCCAGGGCGCGATGATCTTCAACTTCGGGTTAAGCGCCATCACGGTCAGCTCGAAGCGCACCTGATCGTTGCCTTTGCCAGTGGCGCCGTGGGCAACGGCATCTGCTCCCTCCAGTTCGGCAATCTCCACCAGTTTCTTGGCGATCAGCGGGCGGGCGAAGCTGGTGCCCAGCAGGTACTCCTTCTCATAGATGGCGCCGGCCATCATGGTGGGGTAAATGTAGTTGGTGATGAACTCTTCGCGCAGGTCTTCAATATAAAGCTTGCTGGCACCCGAGGCCAGGGCCTTGGCCTCCAGGCCCGAGAGCTCCTCTTCCTGGCCCAGGTTGGCGCAGAAGCAGATGACTTCACAGCCGTAGTTTTCGACCAGCCACGGCACGATGCATGACGTATCAAGCCCGCCCGAGTAGGCGAGCACTACTTTAGAGATGCCTTTCTTGCTGTCGGACATGGGAACCTCCGTAGGTGGTAGATGGGTAGATTGGGAAGATGGTGATTCGGGCCAAAAAACTAGCTGACCGCGGTCGCCAGGTTGATAACGTCGCGCAATATAGCTCCCGCGGTAGGCAATGGTCCCCGCTCGTCCACCTTGAACTGCTGCCGGCCCATGATGTCGGTGTCGAAGACGATGCCCATTTCCCAGCCGTTGATCTGGGCCAGGAAATCGTCTTCGGGTAGCAGTTCAGGCTGCACCGAGAGGGTGTAATGGCCATCGGCTATACGCAGGGCACTGGCCACCAGTTTGATGACCTCCCTGCGCATAGCCGCGTGGCGGATCTGCTCTGGTGTGATGTCGGTAATGCCGATCAGGGGGTGGATATCGGCCAGGGTCGCCGGTTGGCGCAGTATGCTGTTGACAATAATCACCAGTTTGTTGGCCGTATCCCATCCTTCTACATCCAGGGTGGGGTCGGCCTCGGCCACCCCTGCGCGCTGGGCCTCGTGCAGGGCCTCCTGGTAGCTGCCGCCGCGGGCCATAGCAGTCAGGATGAAGTTGCTGGTGGAGTTGAAGATGCCGCGCAGGGAGCGGATCTCGCATGCGGCCAGGTCACGGCGGCCGACATTGACTACAGGCAGGGCGCCGCATACGGTGGCGCTATAGGCCAGGCCCACTCTTGCGGCATCGGCCGCAGCCGTCAGCTCGGCAAAAGCGTGCACGAGGGGGCCCTTGTCGGCCAATACCACCCCCATGCCCCGCCGAATTGCTATACGCACGCAGTCAAGGCCGGGTTGACCTGTATGTAGATTGACTGACGATGCCTCGATCAGCACATCGGCCGGGGCCTGAGCCGCCACCTTAACCGCGCTCATGCCAGGTACACCGCCCAGGAAGTTGCCTGCGTTGCCGCCGCGCTCTTTGTGCGCGGCCAGCGCGAGCGGGTCAATCCCTGCCGCATCCAGCACCGCCCCCGACGAGTCGGCCGCGGCCGTCAGCTCCAGCTCCAGCCCATAGCGATCACGTAGCAAAGCTGCTTTGCTGACCATCAGGTTCAGAAAGGCGCGGCCTACATTGCCCAGGCCAATAAGTGCCAGCCGAACACGTTTGGCCATGGCGATCCACCTCCGTCCGATACGGGACTATCCCTTCAGCACCGCGCCAACGGGCAGTTGACGCCATAACGGTGGGCTGACCTCTGGCATCTGCGGCACCGCGGCGGGCTCGCGCAGGTTCATGAGCATGGCTATCTCGTCGCAGGCGTCGAACTTGGGGCAGTAGATGCATTCGTGCCATATCTTGGGCGAGATAGTCCAACGGTCCACCGTGACGAAACCGCAACGGCTAAAGAAGCCTTCGACCAGGGTCAGGGCACAGATCTGCTCGTAGCCATCGGCGCGGGCTTTGGCTACCAGTGCCTCCACCAGGCGCCGGCCCAGGCCGCTGCCACGATACTCGGGTGCTACAGCCAGGGAGCGGAGCTCTACCAGCCTGGGGGTCAGTGGCACGTTCGAGCCACACCCCACAACGCGGCCACCATCCTCGGCTACCAGGAAATCACGCAATACCTGACGTATCTGCTCGGGTGTGCGCGGCAGCATCAGGTTCTGGCTGGCGTAATAGTTAACGATGGCCAGGATAGCATCAAGGTCGGCCTCAGTGGCCGGCCGGATTGTAATCTCCATGGGCGTGTTCCGGTTTCGGGGTATCAAACGGCGGCCAATGCCGCGCTCAGCCTTTCGATCAGCAGGTCGATTTCCTCTCGCGAGATGATCAGCGGCGGCAGCAGACGCAAGGTGTGGGGCCCGGCGTTGACCAGCAAGAGGCCGCAACGGTAGCCGGCGCTGATCACGTCGGTCGCGGGCACATCCAGGTCCACGCCGATCATCAGGCCGCGGCCGCGGATCGCAGTGATGTGAGGAGAGTTGATCTCTTCCAGGCGTTCCTTCAGGTAGGCACCCTTAGCCGCCACGTCGGCCAGGAAGGCCGGCTCGGACACGCGAGCCAGCACGACTTCGGCCACGCTGGCCACCAGGGGGCTGGCAGCAAAGGTGCTGCCGTGGTCGCCGGGGTGCATGACCTCAGCTACGGCTTGCCTCATCAGGATGGCGCCCATGGGCAGACCACCCGCCAGCGGCTTGGCGATGGTGAGGATATCAGGTTCCACTTTATAGCCCTGGTAGGCCCAGAGGGTGCCGGTGCGGCCCAGGCCACATTGCACCTCATCGAAGATAAGGAGGGCGTTGTGGCGCTGGCAGAGGTCACGCAGCCCCTGGAGGAACTCCGGATGAGCAGGGTGAATGCCCCCTTCCCCCTGGATGGGCTCCACGATCACCGCGCAGACGTCATCCCCTATCGCTTCTGTGGTGCCGGCCAGGTCGTTGAAGGGGGCAATGCGTACCCCGGGCAGGAGAGGCCGATAGGGCTCCTGATACTTATCGCGCGGGGTGGCGGTCAAGGCGCCGAAAGTGCGGCCGTGAAAGGCGCCGGTAAATGCCACGATGACGTGTTTCTCGGGCCCAAAGTGCTCGCGAGCCCATTTGCGGGCGAACTTGAAGGCGCCTTCGTTAGCCTCGGCGCCCGAATTACAGAAGAAAACCCGGTCGGCGAAGCTGCTGTCGCAAAGGGCCTTCGCCAGGCGAGCATGGGGCGCGGTATGGAAGAGGTTGGAGACGTGCCACAACTGGCTCGCCTGGCGGACAAGAGCAGCGATCAGGTCAGGGTGGGCATGGCCCAGGGCGTTGACCGCGATCCCAGCCATGCAGTCGAGATAAGCGTTGCCCGCCGTGTCGTATACCCAACAACCCTGACCGTGGTCAAGAACAAAGGGGGCCCGGACATAAGTTTGCAAGACGTATTTTTGTTCCAGTTCCACAATTTGATCGGCATCCATGCTCAAGTTCTCCTCCTGAGTTCGTCACAGATCCGGGATGATGGCGGTGCCTTCCCCCCTGGCCAGCCCTGCCAGGTCGGTGATCACAGCCTGGCGCACACCAAAGGCCACAGCCTCAGTCGCCGAACGGACCTTGGGGATCATGCCTCCGGTGATATGGGCATCGGCGATCAGCTTCTCAACCTGGGAGATGGTCAGAACGCGCTGGGTGTGGCCGGCCACCTGCACCCCCGGCACATTGCTCACGAAGACCAGCTTGCTGGCCCCCACCGCTCTGGCGATGCCGGCGGCCACATGGTCGGCGTTGACGTTGTAGTCCAGCCCATCCTCGCCCAGGGAAACGGGAGAGATGACCGGGGTCAGGTCCAGTTCAAGGAGTTGGAGGAGGGGCTTACTGTTGACCGCGGTCACCGTGCCCACCCGGCCCAGGCTGCGGCCATTGAGGGAAAGGGGTATGACCCGTACCAGGCCCAGGTCTATACCGCTGAGGCCAAGGGCGTTCACCCCCGCGTTGACCAGCCAGCGCACCAGCCGGGTGTTGACCGTGCCGTTGAGGACCATCTCGACCAGTTGCAGGCTCTCCTCCGAGGTGGCCCGCAACCCTTCGACGACCTCGTATCCGACTCCCAGCCGGTGATGCAGGTCGGCGATCTCCTTGCCGCCGCCGTGAACGATGATCACCGCGTGTTCGGTTTGCACCTGCTTGACCGCGGTCACCAATTCCGTCAGGAACGCGGCATCCTCAACCTGGTTGCCGCCGATTTTCAAAACCCAGATCTCTTTGTTGCCGATAGTCATGCTGCCTCTCACCCTCACAACGCCTATCCGAAGGATGCCATCGAGGGCAGCCAGGCCCTCCGCCAGCGAGAACCAAGCTGGTTGGTGTCTGAATTGGCCGAAGTCCGTGCCCCTGCTGGTTATACCAGGCCCGTTGTCTCGGCCACCCCAAACATCAGATTCATATTCTGTACCGCCTGACCCGATGCGCCCTTGATCAGATTGTCAATGCTGACAGTGATGATCAGCGTATGGGCCTCGCGCACATGGGTCAGGCCGATGGCGCAGTAGTTGGTATGAACGGTGTGTCCCAGGGTGGCCACCTGGCCCCGGTTGAGCACATAGACAAAAGGCTCATCGGCGTACATGGCCTCATACTGTGCCCGCACCTGCTCTTCTGTGATTTCAGCGGGCAAGGTGACATAGAGGGTGGAAAGGATACCCCGGTTCACTGGCAACAGGTGGGGGCAGAAGACGATCTGCCACCCGGCCTGTTCCCTCTCCCTCTGGACATCGGTGTGCGCCGACTGGGCTGGAGCTGGTTGGGTTCCGCCGCGCTCTATCAACCTGCTGATCTCTTGTTCCATCTCGGCCAGGTGACGATGGCTGCGGCCGATGCTGTAGGGGCTGAGGTTTTCGTTGGCCTCCACGAAATGGGTCTTGAGGGAGGGTGAGCGGCCGGCGCCGGAAACACCCGATTTGCTGTCAGCGATCACCGTGCCTCTGAGCCACCCGGCCTGGGCCAGGGGGGCCAGCCCCAGGATCACGCTGGTCGGGTAGCAGCCGGGGTTAGCTACCAGGTCAGCAGTCCGGATCTCTTCCCTGTACAGCTCTGGGAGGCCGTAGACCGCCTGGCGGAGCAGCTCCGGCTGCGTATGGCTGTGGCCGTACCACTTCTCGTAGAGCAGTGGGTCCCTCAATCGGTAGTCCGCGCTGAGGTCTATCACGCGCGCTCCGGCCTCGCGCGCCCGGGCCACTGCTTCCATGGATACCACGTGGGGCAGGCAGCAGAAGACCAGGTCCACGCTGGAACAGTCGGCAGCATCTGCGGGGATCAGGGAGTAGTGGCCCAATGCTGGTGGTACGGCGAAGACATCCCCGAAACGTTGGCCCGCAGATTGCTCGGAGGTCAACCAGGCAATCTGCGCCAGTGGGTGGCGCTGGAGGATCTTGAGCAACTCCAGGCCGGTATATCCCGTGGCCCCCATGATACCGATCTTGATCACATTGCATCTCCGTTCTGGTTGATCTGAGATCAGCATACACAAAAAAACCAGCACCCTGGTCTGGGTGCTGGTTGGCCTCAATCTGCCTTAGACGTTCGGCTCGCGCGTCCCCGCGACCGGGCGCTAACCCGCTCGGCTGTAACGACGACGAGGGAAACGCAAGCGCAGAATCACTACATGTGCTCCAAGTTGAAATTATGGAAGGCCGGAGATGAACTATAGCCTAAACTGCCATAATCCTAGCACAGGTGTGGCGAACTGTCAAACGCACTCTGGGACATTGGTCGTTTCATTGGGGTCAGCCACGCCATGGGTGTTGGCGTCGTTGACCAAGTACGTGTAGGCGGCTTGCCGGCCACGCCTGTAATGGGAGCCTGCATGGCAGTTTACAGAGCCTCCTCGCTCGTTACTTGTTGACGTCTATTCAGGCCGATTGAAATCGCCCCTCCTGGGCACTTCGTGCCAGCCCTCGCCCCGAAGGGCTCGGCCCGAGGGGGTGTTGGCCTCCGCCGACACCCTTCATGTGTGCATCACCAGGGAGGTCGGCGAAGGCCGACCTCTGGCCTCAGGTCCAAAAGGGTGACTTCCAGTCACCGCCTGAATAGTTACTTGTTGACTTTGAGAGAGCCCCCGTGATGCCTTGACAGCGGTGAGCCAGTCCGGTATGATGCCCGGCGGAAGCTACCATATCCCACGCCGTCAACGGTCAAGCCCGATGCGGGCCTACCGGGAAAGAGCTACATGGATGACTTGGCTGCTGAGCAACGCCTGGCAGCAGAGATATTTCAACGCCTGCAAAACACTTATGGCGCGCCCACCCGGCGCTGCCACCACGAGCCATTGGACGAGCTGGTGCTCACCGTTTTGAGCCAGAACACCAGCGATGCCAACTCAGGGCGGGCATTTCGCGCCCTGCGCGCGCGTTATCCCACCTGGGAGGAGGTCATCGCCGCGCCGGTGGCAGAACTGGCCGAGACGATCCGCTCGGGAGGCCTGGCGCAGCAGAAGGCCCCACGCATTCAGGCCGCGCTGCGCCGCATCCTGGCCGAGCGTGGGGAGCTCAGCCTCGACTTCCTGGCCGACCTGCCCGTTGATGAAGCTTTCCGTTGGCTAACCTCTTTAGAAGGGGTGGGGCACAAGACGGCAGCCATCGTATTATTGTTCTGCTTCGGCAAACCCGTGTTCCCGGTGGATACCCATGTGGCGCGGGTAAGCCGACGTCTGGGGCTGGCCGCCCCTTCGGCCGAGGCAATCAGGATCAAGGCCCTCTGGGAACGCCTGGTACGGCCAGAATGGTTCTACCCGCTTCATCTCAACCTGATCCGCCACGGCCGCGAGGTTTGCCGGTCACGCGCGCCGCGTTGTGAGATTTGCATCCTGAACGACCTTTGTAGCTTTGCGAGGAAGCGCATGGCCCCAGGGAACACGGCTGATGTAACAGTTGCGGCCGCGCGGGCGTTATGTTAGAATCCCCGCGGCGGTTTTCTCGGACCCGAGCCGCGCCTGGTGGAGGCGTCTTATGAGACCGAAGATAGATGACACATGGTTCGGCAGTATCACCATCGAAGGCACGCGCTATGAGCACGATGTCATCATTCGGCTCAGCGGTAAGGTGGTGAAGCGCAAGAAGAAGCTATCCAAGTCTGTTCATGGCACCTCGCACATCATCAGCCTGGCCGAGATTGAAGACCTCTATCGCAAGAAGGCCGAACGTGTGATCATTGGTACCGGCCAGGAAGACAAGGTTCGCCTTTCCCAAGAGGCAGCCGCTTTCCTTGCTGAGCGGGGCTGTGCTGTGGAGCTATGGCCTACACCAACCGCCATTGCCAGGTGGAACGAGGCCGAGGGGAAAGTGTTAGGTCTTTTTCACGTCACCTGTTGAGCATCGCAGATCACAGAGGGGGTAACAAATTATATGGGCATAGGGATCATCGTTCATGGCGGGGCCGGGGATATTCCGCAGGCGTTGCAGCCTGATTATGTAGCGGGTTGCCGGGCTGCCGCGGAGGCTGGGTGGGCCATCCTGGCTGGGGGCGGTTCGGCTCTGGACGCTGTCGAGGCTGCCGTGGTGGCGATGGAGAATAACCCGGTGTTCGATGCCGGCCGCGGGTCACACCTGAACCAGGACGGTGTCGTAGAACTGGATGCCGGCATTATGGATGGACGTACTCTCCGGGCTGGTGCAGTGGCTGCGGTCAGGCGGATTGCTAATCCGATCATCCTGGCACGACGAGTGCTATCTGATTGTGAGCATGTTTTTCTGGTTGGGGAGGGCGCTGAGCGCTTTGCCAGGCTGGTGGGGGTCCCTTTTTGCGATCCCCAAGAGCTCATCGTGGAACGGGAGCGTGCCCTGTGGGAGGAGAGGCGAGCCCGGGCTGGGCACCTGGCACCTTCTTCTGTTGAGGCCCAGCCCCAGGCCGGCGATACCGTAGGAGCGATTGCTCTGGATGCTGCCGGCAACCTGGCCGTAGGGAATTCCACCGGTGGCACCTCATATAAGTTCCCCGGCCGGGTTGGCGATACGCCGATCATTGGTTGTGGGCTCTATGCTGACAACAGCCTGGGAGCTGCAGCCTGCACTGGCTGGGGCGAGCAGATCATGAAGACTGTGCTGGCCAAGACCACCGTGGACCAAATCGCGCTTCTGGGCAATCCAGCCACCGCGGCCAATGTTGCCATTGCCTATTTCCAACATCGGGTCGGCGGCCTGGGAGGGGTGATCTGCATGGCGCCCGATGGCCGGGTGGGATGGGCCCACAGCACTCCTTACATGGCCTATGCCTATCGTACTTCGGAAATGAGCGGTGTTAAGGCGGCGATCAGAAATGAGAAGTAAGGAGTGATGACGGGCCCGGCTGTGGATTGCGATTACCCCCGAGGAGGAGCAGTTGGTGCAACTGATGACGTTGGTTGAGCAGTTCAGCAGCCACATCAACGTGATTGCCGAGGAACTGCGCCAGAAGGGGCAGATACAAGCATGGAAGAGAAGCGGGTGCATGTGATCGTGCGGGGGTGGGTGCAGGGTGTGGGCTTCCGGGCCAGTTGCGCCCGCAAAGCTAACGCGCTGGGGTTGACCGGCTGGGTGCGCAACCGGGGCGATGGCTCGGTGGAGGCGCTTTTCGAGGGCCCGGCTGGGGCGGTAGATGAGATGATCGCCTGGTGTCATCACGGTCCCATCGCGGCTGAAGTGAGCAGCGTGGAGGTCCGCGATGCGGAGCCGGGGCCCAGGGAGCGTTCGTTCCGTATCCGCCTGTGAACTCCGTGTAGTGCGCCAGACATCTTCTCCGGAAGTGGCGAGGAGCGAAGTATATTTCGTGGAACGAGCAGACGCGATGGCCGAGCCCGAGACCCCTGTTGTCATTTACACAGATGGCGCCTGTTCCGGCAACCCGGGGCCGGGCGGCTGGGCAGCCATCCTGCGCTATGGCGACCAGGAAAAGGTGCTGCAGGGGGGCGCATCGCTGACCACCAATAACCGCATGGAGTTGCGCGCGGCGCTGGCGGCCCTTCAGGCCCTGAAACGGCCCTGCACGGTGGAGATTTACACTGATTCAGAGTACCTGAAGAGGGGGATTACGGAATGGTTGGCCCACTGGTTGCGCAACGGCTGGCGCACCAGCGATCGCAAACCGGTAAAGAATCGGGATCTCTGGCAGGCGCTATATGCTGCCATGCAACCCCACCGGATCACCTGGCATTGGCTGCCAGGGCATGCGGGGAACCGATTGAACGAGCGCGCCGATCGGTTGGCGCTTGCCGCGCTGGACAGGTTTGGTATCCAGGGTCAGCCAGATCTGGAAGAAGGGTAATCGTTCGCCCTGCCCGGGATAGGTGTAGTTGAAGATGATGCTGGACGATTAGAGATGGTTCAATGTGCCGCCGAGGGCCCTCACCCCTCCCTCTGCCCCCTCACCTCCCCCGCTCGCCTTTGGCGGCAGGAGAAGGGACAAAGGGGGTGAGGGGCGGTGAAGGGCCTAACCATTTTTGAACCATCCCGGCGATTATAGCCAGTTGACCAAAGATAAAGATGAGCCTGATCCTGGCCATCGAGACTTCATGTGACGAAACCGCGGCGGCTGTTATAGCAAACGGCCATCGCATCTGCTCCAACGTTGTTGCCTCTCAAATTGAGCTCCATCGCCCCTATGGGGGCGTCTTCCCCGAGATCGCATCTCGTCAGCATGTGCTGGATATTGTGCCCGTGATTCAGCGCGCCATGGCCGATGCCGGAGTCACATGGGCCGACCTCTCAGCCCTGGCCGTGACCCATGGCCCGGGGCTGGCAGGTTCCCTGCTGGTGGGGGTGAACGTGGCCAAGGCGATCGCCTGGGCTCGTGGGCTGCCCATCGTGGCCGTGAGTCACCTGGAAGGGCATCTCTACTCTAACTGGCTGGACGAAGGAGGCCCGATCCGGCCTGAGATGATCACCAGGCCCAGCCTGTATGAATTGGATACGGCCGGCAAACTGTTTCCGCTCCTGGTGCTGATCGTTTCGGGCGGGCACACCGAACTGATCTTGATGCGAGGACACGGG